>CAVFDI010000004.1:25473-49764 GCA_963621145.1 Paludibacteraceae bacterium
AGAATAAAGAATAAAGAATAAAGACAAAAGACCAAAACAACTTGAAACCTGAAACTTAAAAACATAGAAACAGCGCGAGAAACTAGAAACAAAAATTGCGGCAGCAATTTTGAGAAACAATTTGAAATTTTGAAATTTGAAATCTGAAATTAAAAGAACATGGACGAATTTAGTAAATTTGCGACTAAACATCTGAACATGAACAGTTTAGCGCTCGAACAGTATCGCTCACAAGTGAAAATGGGTGGCAGTTATATCTCGCCATCGATTTTGGAGGAGCGTCAACTGAATGTAACCCAAATGGACGTATTTTCGCGTCTGATGATGGATCGAATCATCTTTCTTGGCTCCGAAATCGACGACTATGTGGCCAATGTGATACAAGCGCAACTGCTGTTTCTCGACACATCGGATCCTGGGAAAGATATCTTTATCTACCTGAATTCGCCAGGCGGATCGGTTCACGCTGGACTCGGCATCTACGACACCATGCAATACATTCGCAGCACCGTTGGCACCATCTGCACAGGCATGGCAGCCTCGATGGCAGCCGTACTTTTGGTGGCTGGTGCAAAAGGCAAACGCTCGGCGCTCACTCACTCGCGCGTGATGATTCACCAACCAATGGGCGGAATGCAGGGACAAGCGGCCGACATGGAAATAACCGTTCGCGAAATTCAAAAACTGCGCGCCGAACTCTATCAAATCATTGCCGATCACTCTGGCCAACCATACGACAAAATCGCTGCCGACAGCGACCGCGACTATTGGATGACCTCGCAAGAAGCACTCGAATACGGCATGATAGACAACATCTTGACACGCGACAAAAAGTAACCGCACACAAAAATTTATGGCAAGACAAACAAAAAAAGACGAAAGACGCTGCGCTTTCTGCGGACGAGGCGAAAGCGAAGTAGGTCTGTTGATCACTGGTCAATGGGCCAACATCTGCACCGACTGCGTAGAATTAGCCAGCCATTTCATCAATGAAGACGTAAAAAAAGAAGAAACAGCTACGTTCGACGGCAAAAATCTACCCAAGCCAATCGAAATAAAAGAGTTTCTCGACCAATATGTGATCGGTCAGGACGAAGCAAAAAAATTTCTTTCGGTTGCTGTTTATAACCACTACAAACGCATTACACAGCCGAAATCGGTCGAAGATGTAGAAATTGAGAAGTCGAACATCATACTTGTTGGAGCAACGGGAACTGGCAAAACGCTGCTGGCGCGCACCATTGCCAAACGCCTCGATGTGCCTTTTACCATTGTCGATGCCACAGTGCTGACCGAAGCGGGCTATGTTGGCGAAGACATCGAAAACATACTCACACGCCTACTGCAAGCAGCCGACTACAACGTGAAAGCCGCCGAGCGAGGCATTGTCTTCATCGACGAGATTGATAAGATAGCGCGCAAAGGCGACAATCCAAGCATTACACGCGACGTAAGCGGCGAAGGCGTGCAACAAGGTCTGCTGAAACTGCTCGAAGGCTCGATAGTGAATGTGCCGCCACAAGGCGGGCGCAAACACCCCGAGCAGAAGCTGATTCCAGTGAACACGCAAAATATTTTGTTCATCTGCGGCGGCGCATTCGAAGGCATCGAAAAAAAGATTGCGCAACGACTCAACACGCACGTGGTGGGATTTGGCACGGTAAACGAGCAAAACAGCATCGACCGCAACAACATGATGAAATACATTGCGCCACAAGATCTGAAAGCATTCGGACTCATTCCCGAAATCATCGGGCGTCTGCCAATACTCACTCACCTCGATCCGCTCGACCGCAAAGCACTGCGTCAAATCTTGACAGAGCCCAAAAATGCCATCATCAAACAGTATGTAAAACTGTTCAATCTCGATGGCGTAATGCTCACCTTCGACGACGATGTGCTGGAATACATTGTCGACAAGGCCATCGAATTCAAACTCGGTGCACGCGGATTGCGTAGCATTGTCGAGACAATAATGATCGATGCGATGTACGAAACGCCTTCGAGCGACAAGAAAACGCTGAATATCACACGCCAATATGCCGAGCAGAAACTCGCCAACATGAGCAACATCTGCGCATAATCAGCATTTTCCAAAATAAAAACGAACGGCCTCCGAAAAAATTCGGAAGCCGTTTTTGTTTTGCAAGAATTTCGCGTTTAGTCTTTCAACTTAGCGCAGATAAATTCACGATTCAGACGAGCAATGTGCGTCAGCGAAACGCCTTTAGGACATTCGGCAGCGCAAGCACCCGTGTTGGTGCAGTTACCAAATCCGAGTTCGTCCATTTTCGATAGCATAGCTTTGGCGCGCGCAGCAGCCTCCACTTTGCCCTGCGGCAGCAGAGCGAGTTGGCTCACTTTGGCAGCCACAAACAGCATGGCAGAACCGTTTTTGCACGCAGCAGCACAAGCACCGCAACCAATGCACGAAGCAGCATCCATGGCTTCGTCGGCAACAGCCTTTGGAATAGGAATAGCGTTAGCATCGGTGCTTACACCAGTGTTCACCGAGATGTAGCCGCCAGCCTGCATAATTTTGTCGTACGCGCTACGATCGACCATCAAATCCTTGATTACAGGGAATGCGTGCGAACGCCATGGTTCCACAGTGATGGTGTCGCCATCGTGGAATTTGCGCATGTGCAGTTGGCAAGTTGTTACGCCACCGTCTGGTCCGTGCGGGTGGCCATTGATGTAGAGCGAACACATGCCACAAATGCCTTCGCGGCAGTCGTGATCGAATGCAATAGGCTCTTTGCGCTCGCTGATGAGCTGTTCGTTCAGCACATCGAGCATTTCGAGAAACGAGCTATCAGTCGAAATGTTCTTCAGTTCGTAGGTTTCAAATGCGCCTTTGGCTTTCGGGCCTGCTTGACGCCAAACTTTCACCTTGATATTAATTGTTTTTTCCATTGCCGCTTAATTTTTATAGTTTCTGGTCTTTCTTTCAGTGAATTCGTAGTCGAGACGCTCTTTGAGCATTTTCGGCTCGTTGCCTTCGCCCATATATTTCCAGCACGAAACATACGAGAATTTATCGTCCTGACGCAATGCTTCGCCCTCGGGAGTTTGATACTCTTCGCGGAAGTGACCGCCGCACGACTCTTCGCGGTTCAGCGCGTCGCGAGCCATCAGTTCGCCAATCTCCAAGAAATCGGACAGACGCAATGCCTTCTCGAGTTCCACATTCAGGTCGTTGCGCGAGCCAGGAATGAAGACTTCGGTCCAGAACACTTTTTTCAACTCTTTGATCTTTTCGAGAGCAGTTTTCAAACCTTCGGCGGTGCGGCCCATACCTACAAATTCCCACATCACCAAACCAAGTTCGCGGTGAATGCTGTCGACCGAACGCGTGCCTTGAATAGACATCAGGCGATCGATTTTATCGTTCACTGCTTTCTCGGCCTCGACAAATTCGGGCAGTTCCACGCTCATGCGAGGCACTTGAATTTGATCAGCCAAATAGTTTTGAATGGTGTAAGGCAGCACAAAATAGCCATCGGCCAAGCCCTGCATCAATGCCGACGCGCCCAGACGGTTTGCGCCGTGGTCGGAGAAGTTGGCCTCGCCTATGCAGAACAAGCCTTTGATGGAGGTTTGCAGTTCGTAATCGACCCAAATACCGCCCATGGTGTAGTGAATGGCAGGGAAAATCATCATTGGATTTTCGTACGGATTTTCGTCCACAATCTTTTCGTACATTTGGAAAAGGTTGCCATATTTCTGCTCCACAACATTTTTACCGAGACGTTGAATGGCGTCGGAGAAGTCGAGGAACACAGCCAAACCAGTGTTGTTCACACCATAGCCTTTGTCGCAACGCTCTTTGGCGGCACGCGAAGCCACGTCGCGCGGAACCAAGTTGCCGAATGCAGGATAGCGGCGCTCCAAGTAGTAATCGCGATCCTCTTCTGGAATATCACGACCTTTGATTTCGCCACGTTGCAGGCGTTTGGCATCTTCCAATTTTTTCGGAACCCAAATGCGACCATCGTTACGCAGCGACTCCGACATCAGCGTCAGTTTCGACTGAAAATCGCCATGTTTCGGAATGCAAGTTGGGTGAATCTGCGCGAAGCAAGGATTTGCAAAATATGCGCCTTTGCGGTACATCTGCATGGCAGCCGAGCCGTTCGAAGCCATAGCGTTGGTCGAAAGGAAGAATGTGTTGCCATATCCGCCCGAACCAACAACCACTGCATGAGCAAAGTAACGTTCAATTTTGCCCGTAATCAAGTTGCGAGCAATGATGCCGCGTGCGCGACCATCAATCACTACCACATCGAGCATTTCGTGGCGAGTATACATTTTCACTGTGCCTTTCTTAATCTGACGACTCAGAGCCGAATAGGCGCCGAGCAACAGTTGTTGGCCAGTTTGTCCTTTAGCGTAGAATGTGCGCGAAACCTGTGCGCCACCAAACGAGCGATTGTCGAGCAAGCCGCCGTATTCACGCGCAAAAGGCACGCCTTGAGCCACACATTGGTCGATGATGTTGTTCGACACTTCGGCCAGACGATACACATTGGCTTCACGAGCGCGATAGTCGCCGCCTTTGATGGTATCGTAGTAAAGACGATAAACCGAGTCGCCATCGTTTTGATAGTTTTTAGCAGCGTTGATACCGCCCTGTGCAGCGATGGAGTGCGCACGACGTGGCGAATCTTGAATGCAGAAGTTCAGTACATTGAATCCCATCTCGCCAAGCGAGGCAGCAGCCGATGCGCCAGCCAAACCTGTGCCAATCACAATAATGTCGAGACGGCGTTTGTTGGCAGGGTTCACAAGTTTCTGATGAGCCTTGTAGTTAGTCCATTTTTCTGCCAATGGACCTTCAGGAATTTTCGCAGTTACATATTCGTCGTCCGAAAGCGTGTCGACTGCTTTTTTTGCAGCGGCAACCACTTTCTTAGCTGCCATTTTGGCTGCTTCTACAGCCTCTTTTGTGGCATCATCGTTCACCACTTCGGCAACTTTGCGCACAACTTCAGCCGTTTTTTCGACTACAGTTTTAGCGGCTTCAGCCGCAGTTTCTTTTTTGTTAGCCATAATCAATTAAAGTTTATAGTGCGCAGCAAGCACCGAGTGAATATCCAAAATAGTAAACTACCACGGCAGCAAACATCAACACAACAAGCGTCGAAACGATGTTGGCAATGCATTTGATGCGCGGCATCCAAGTGTTGTTGTTCCAACCAAGCGTGTGCAATGCGCTCCATACGCCGTGCGTCAGGTGGAACCACAGTGCGCCAAGCCACAGCAGGTAAAGCACCACAAAGTACCATTGCGAGAATGTGTACTTAATCAACTCCACGCCATTTTCAGGCTCGCAGCCAAGAATTTCTGCCAACTGCATCTTTGCCCAGAAGTTGCACAGGTGCAACGTCAAGCCACAAAGAATGATGAAGCCAAGCACCAGCATGTTTTTCGATGCCCACTCCACCTGCTCTTGGCGGGCGGTTACAGCGTAGCGTTCGCGACCACGAGCGCGGTAGTTCTGCACCGACAGCACAAAGGCGTTGCAAATATGCACTACTGCCAAAAATGCCAAGCCCAGCGTGCCAATCAAGGCATACCAATTCGCGCCGAGAAACTCACAAATCCAATTGTAGCCCTCTTCGGAAATGATGGCCACGAGATTCATTACGCCGTGAAACAGCAAGAAAAACACCAAACAGGCGCCCGTCACGCTCATCACGACCTTCCTTCCGATGGAAGAATTTGTCAACCAAGTCATAAAAAAGTTGTTTAAATTAATTAGTTAGAAAATTGATTTTCAACCTTGAGGAATGCCAAAAAATTCAGCATCAAACGAAACACAAAGGTACGATTTTTTCGCCGAAAAACACAAGCAAAACCAAAAAAATATTTTTTCTGCGATTTTTGCAAAATTGTGTACGCCAATCAAAAAGAAATTTGTACCTTTGTACGAATATTTTTAGTTCGATAAATGAAGAGCGAACATCGACCCACGGCAGAGGAATTTGAGGCAAAACTGACCCAATTGATTGCCCAATTCGAAACAGCCCGCGAACGTGCCGAAGCGCTAAAAGCCGAACTCGAAAGCACCCGCGAACGACTCGAAGATGCTCAACACGATTTATCGGAACTACGCATGAAATACAGCAACTTGATGCTGGCGCGAATGGTCGGTTTCTCCGAAAAAGACAAAAAAGACGCCTACCTGCGCCTAACGAATCTCATGCAGAAAATTGATGATTGTTTGGAACTGCTCAACGACTGATAGCAACGATGCCAACGAACGAAAAAAGAACCATAACGCTTCATGTGGCAGGCTACACTTTCCGCCCCAACATCGATAGCGACGACGAATTCTACTTTCGTGAAGGCGCGCGCAAACTGGGCAACCGAATAAATTCTTTGTACAACGCCAACCAAAAAGTCGACTACAAGCAATTGCTTGTGATGATCGCACTCGAAAAAGCGATAGACTGCGAACGACTACTCAACGGCAAGGCGCCAAATATGGCCATGGACGAAAAGTTCGACGAATGGGCGAACCTGATTGACCGCGTTCTTGGCAACGAAGAAAAATAATTCCCCACACACATCACTTTCACAATTTTCTGCATGCAAAGCGACAACAAGCCGCCGTTGCATCTATTTTTGCGCAAAAAAAACGCTGAACTTACAAAACGAATTAAACTTTTCAATTCATTAGACATCTCATCAACCTATCAACTTATAAACTCATCGACGAAATCTACACCATATTATATTAAAACAAAAAATCAAAACAACACAGAGAAAAAAATTATGAACACCACTTTATTTATCATCATTGCTGCCGTAGTGGCATTGGCTGGCGGTGGCGCTTTGGGCTGGTTCATCACCAACTTGAGCGTAAAAAACCGCGTGCAGAAGACACTGAAAGATGCAGAAAAAGACGCCGAAGAGCTGAAACGCAACAAACTGCTCGAAGCCAAAGAGAAATTTTTGAACATGAAAGCCGACTTCGAGAAAGAGGTGGCCGACCGCAACACCAAGGTGCAAGAGATCGAAAAACGCGCTCAACAAGCCGAATCGCGCATTCAACAACGCGAACAAAGTCTGAACCAACGCCAAAACGAACTGAACCAACGCCAAGGCGAATTGCAGCGCCGCAACAACGAAATCGACGCCATCAAAGAGAACCTCGATCACCAACTGCAACTGGTCGACGAGAAGAAACAGGAACTCGAACGCCTGCATTTTCAGGCAACTGAAAAACTGTCGACGATTTCGGGTCTGTCGGTAGAGCAAGCCAAAGCGCAACTCATCGAAAACATCAAAGATGAAGCCAAAACCGACGCCATGGCCTATGTGAACGAGATGATGGAAGAGGCCAAAATGACTGCTGGCAAAGAGGCCAAACGCATCATCATTCAAACCATTCAACGCGTGGCGACGGAGACTGCCATCGAAAATTCAGTAACAGTTTTTCACCTCGATTCCGACGAAATAAAAGGCCGCATCATCGGTCGCGAAGGTCGCAACATTCGTGCTTTGGAAGCCGCCACAGGTGTGGAAATCATTGTCGACGACACGCCTGATGCCATCGTGCTTTCGGGCTTCGACCCAGTGCGCCGCGAGATTGCTCGTCTTGCGCTACATCAACTGGTTCAAGACGGTCGCATTCACCCAGCCCGCATCGAAGAGGTGGTGGCAAAAACGCGCAAACAGGTGGAAGACGAGATAGCCGAAGTAGGCAAACGTACCGCCATCGACCTTGGAGTTCATGGTCTGCACCCCGATCTTATCCGCCTGATTGGTAAGATGAAATACCGTTCGTCGTATGGTCAGAACCTGCTGCAACACGCACGCGAAACAGCCAACCTTTGCGCTGTGATGGCCGCCGAACTTGGACTGAATCCGCAAAAAGCAAAACGCGCCGGTCTGCTGCACGACATAGGCAAAGTGCCCGACGACCAACCCGAACTGCCACACGCAATTTTGGGTATGAACTTGGCCGAAAAATACAAAGAAAAACCCGACATTTGCAACGCCATCGGTGCGCACCACGACGAGGTTGAGATGACTTCGCTCATTGCGCCAATCGTTCAAATATGCGATGCCATTTCGGGCGCACGCCCAGGCGCACGCCGCGAGATTGTAGAGGCCTACATCAAACGCTTGAACGACCTCGAAAAACTGGCACTCTCCTACCCTGGCGTCGTCAAGACCTATGCCATTCAGGCTGGTCGCGAACTGCGCGTAATCGTTGGTGCCGACCGCGTGGACGACAAAGCCGTGGAGACACTCTCGTACGACATTGCCAAAAAAATTCAAGACGAGATGACCTACCCAGGTCAAGTGAAAATTACCGTAATTCGCGAGACTCGCGCCGTAAGTTACGCAAAATAATTTTCGCAAGAGATAAAACAAAGGTCGCTCACCGCAGTGGGCGATCTTTTTTATGATTTTTTTCGCCAAATCGTGCCATTTCTCGCTAAAAATTGCTATCTTTGCAAGTTAGTAGCATTTCACAAGAAATCAGAAAACCGAAATTTCGGAACATGGAAGACCAACAATTCATCGTCTCGGCGCGCAAATACCGCCCAGCGTCGTTTCGCACGGTGGTAGGACAAGAGGCTCTGACCACAACGCTCAAAAACGCCATCGCCACAAACCATTTGGCGCACGCCTACCTTTTCTGCGGACCGCGTGGCGTGGGCAAAACCACCTGCGCGCGCATATTCGCCAAGACCATCAACTGCGAACACCTAACAGCCGAAGGCGAAGCCTGCAACGAATGCGAATCGTGCCGCAGTTTCAACGAACAACGCTCGTTCAACATTTTCGAACTCGATGCCGCCTCGAAAAATTCGGTCGATGACATTCGCGACCTTATAAAAGAGGTAAATGTTCCACCACAAATGGGACGATACAAGGTCTACATCATCGACGAGGTGCACATGCTAACGACACAAGCGTTCAACGCCTTCCTGAAAACGCTCGAAGAACCGCCAGCACACGCTGTTTTCATTCTCGCCACGACCGAAAAACACAAAATTATTCCGACCATTCTTTCGCGCTGCCAAATCTACGATTTCAAGCGAATAAACGTGAATGATGTGGTCAATCATCTTCAGTATGTTGCTAATAATGAAGGAGTTACAGCCGAGACTGAGGCTTTGAATGTCATCGCACAAAAGGCTGATGGCGCCATGCGCGACGCGCTCTCCATTTTCGATCAAATGGTAAGTTTTTGCGGGGGAAACATCACCTACAAAGGCACCATCGAAAACCTGAATGTACTCGACTGCGACTATTATTTCCGCTTGGTCGACGATTTTCTCGAGGGTCAAATAAACAATGCGCTGCTTACTTTCAACGACATTCTTTGCAAAGGATTCGAGGCGCAATATTTTGTAACGGGTTTGGCTTCGCATTTTCGCGATTTGCTTGTCTGCCGCGACGAGGCGACCAAGGTGCTACTCGAGGTTGGCGCCTCCATTGCCGACCAATATGTGGCTCAGGCAAAAAAATGCCCTGTGGCTTTTCTCTATCGCGCCATCGATTTGGCAAACGAATGCGACCTAAACTATCGCATGAGCCGCAACAAACGCCTCACAGTGGAACTTTTGCTGATAAAACTCTGTCAGCTCACGGGCAAACAGCCAACCATGCCAGCACCCGAAGCAACGACCGTAAAACCAATTGTAGCGACGCCCGTGCAGCCACAAACGGCACAACCTGCAGTTGCACAACCTAAGCCGCAAGTCGTTCAGAATCAACCAGTTGCACAACCAGTGCAAACTGATGCTCCAGCGCGACCAACAACTGCTCCAGCGCAAGCCGCACCAACCGCTTCGCCAATGAAAAAGATGGGCAGTTTTTCCATCTCTGGAACAAACACCGCCGCTGCCACTGCCGAAACACCAGCAACACCTGCCGCACAGTCAGCGGAAGTCAAACAGCGCAATGCCTTCACCGACGAGCAGTTTGCCGAAGCGTGGACCACAGCAGCCAATGCACTGCACGACGACGCTCACGCAGCCAACACCATGCTCAACTTTAAACCGCAGCGCAAAGCCGACGAACAATTTCAGGTGAAAGTGTTCAACACGCTTCAACAAAAAGATTTCGACAAATACAAACCTCAGATACTCAGCAATTTACGCACAAATCTAAAAAATGATTTCATAGATTTTTCGGTGATTGTTGACGACACACCAACGGAGAATTTGGCATTCACGCCCGAAGAAAAATTCGCCAAAATGCGTCAGAAAAACGAAAATCTAAACAATTTGACACAACAATTGGGGCTGGACATTTAATTACTTAATTATTTAATTNNNAATTATTTAATTAAAAAATGGGCTACGTCCCTACTTTATAAACTTTCAAACTTTACGAACTTTATAAACTCACAAACTACCTCCATGGACGAACCTTTTGAATTCGACGATAGCAAGGCCATTCAGTTCATTCTGAAAAGCCTTTCGCCTGAGGCACGCGCACACGTCGACGAGGACGATGTGCAGTACATTCTCGACCTCATCTGCGACTATTACGACAAAAACAATCTGCTCGACGACGACGATGTCGACGACTCGGCCGCCATTGCCGAAGACGACATGCACAACTACATTTGGGCTGCTGTCTGCAAAGAAAAAATCAGCAAAATAACCGAGGACGAGATGCAAGAAATTCTCGATGGCGAATTCGAATACGGCAAAAAAATCGGCATCTACACCGAAGGATAAATTTTTTCGCAGTGAAAAAAATCTGGTCTGGCATATTGTACGTTCTGCTTTGGACTTTGGCGCTACTGCCAATGCGGGTGCTTTACCTTTTTTCCGACATCAGCTACCTGCTCGTCTATCGCGTTGCGCGCTACCGTTTGAAAGTGGTGCGACAAAACCTGCGTCGCTCTTTCCCCGAAAAAAACGACGCCGAACTGCATGCCATCGAACGCAAATTCTACCGCTACCTGTGCGACCTGCTTTTCGAAGCGCTACACATGCTCCACATGAGCGAGCGGCAAATGGTGCGACACATCAAATTCGAAAATCCCGAAGTACTGGAAAACTATGCGCTCGAAGGACGAAACGTCTATGCCGTGTTCGGGCACTACGGCAACTGGGAATGGATCTGTTCGCTGCCGTTGCAACTGCGCCCCGACCTGATGAGCGTCGCCACACTCTACAAAACACTCCACAACAGCGCAATCGACAGTTTCTACCTGCGTCTGCGCTCACGTTTTGGCACGCATTGTTACCCAAACAAGCAAGTTTTGCGCGGCATTGTCGACCTAAAATCGATGGGCAAACCGTTCGCCATGGCGTTCATTGCCGACCAAACGCCATCGCTCGTGCATACGCACTACTGGACCACTTTTTTGCATCAAGATACGGTGTTCATCACAGGCTGGGAAACGCTGGCACGAAAGCACAATGCGCCCGTCATTTTCTTGCAAATGAAACGTGTGAAACGCGGCTACTACACTTGCCATTTTGTGCCGATTTGCGATCAACCCAAGGACGCTGCGCCCAACTCGCTCATCGAGGCATACGCACATTTGATGGAGCAAAACATACAAGAAAATCCAGCATTCTGGCTCTGGTCGCACCGCCGCTGGAAACATCGTCGACCAATTTCTGAAGAGAAATCAGCTGAAAAAACGGAATGAAAATCGCTGTCGTCATATTGAATTTCAATGGCGCCGCACTTCTGCACGATTTGTTGCCCAAAGTGGTGGAATTTTCGCCGCAAGCCGAGGTGATTGTGGCAGATAATGCCTCGACAGACAACTCGCTGGCTGTGCTTCACAATGAGTTTCCGCAAGTAAGATTGATTCCGTTGGAGAAAAATTTTGGCTTTGCCGATGGTTACAATCGTGCTTTGGCGCAGATCGATGCCGATATTTTTGTGCTGCTGAATAGCGACGTGGAGGTTACGCCCGATTGGCTTGTGCCGATGATCGATTATCTCGAAAAACACCCCGAAGTAGCGGCTTGTCAGCCCAAGCTGATGAGTTACAACCACCGCACGCAGTTTGAATACGCTGGCGCTTGCGGCGGACAAATCGACATGTTGGGCTATCCGTTTTGTCGCGGGCGCATTCTCGACACGGTGGAGGAAGATTGCGGTCAGTACAACGATGTAGCAGACATTTTTTGGGCTACGGGCGCTTGCCTTTGCATTCGTGCCGACAAATTTTGCGAGGTTGGCGGTCTTGATGGACGATTTTTTGCCCACATGGAAGAGATTGACCTCTGTTGGCGGCTTGGCGCGCGCGGTCATCGCATAGTTTGTGTGCCGCAGAGCGTAGTCTATCACATCGGTGCGAAGACGCTCAATGCCGAAAGTCCGTTCAAGACTTACCTCAATTTCCGCAACTGCGCCCTGATGCTCTACAAAAATTCGCCCAACGCGCATCGTGTGCTTTTCGTGCGCTTTTGGCTCGATTTGGTTGCAGCACTTCATCTGCTTTTGCAACGAAAACCGAAAAATGCCGCCGCCGTTTTGCGCGCCCTACGCGATTTTCACAGCATGCGCAGCGATTTCGAAAAAGATAGGAAAGAAAATCTGCAAAAGACCGTAGTAGCGCGCTCTTCGGGATTTTTTGCTGGCTCCATTTTGTGGCAATATTATTTCAGAAAACGCAAAGTGGCACGAGATTTGCCGAAAAAAAATTAGAGTTCAGGTTGGAAAGCGAAATCAAGCCTGCTGCAAAGAAACTATATTTTTGAAAAAAATATCATCGACACATACACTTTCTGCAAAAAAATAGTAATTTTGCCCATCGTTTTGGACAAAGAAGTTTAACACTAAAATTACAATAAGATCATGAAAAAACTTGCACTTTTCGCAATGTTGTTCGTAGCCATTGCTGCCACGGCACAAGAAGCTCAAATCGTTGAATGGAACGAGCGTACGCACGATTTTGGCACGGTAAAACAAGAAGATGGCGACATTTTCACCACTTTCTCTTTTGTGAACCAATTTGCTGCGCCTGTTACACTCAAAAGCGTTCGCGCATCATGCGGTTGCACCACGCCTAGCTACAGTCTCGAGCCAGTTGCTCCAAATGCTACGGGCGAAATTCGTGTGAAATACGCTGCTGCAACGCGTCCAGGTGCTTTCCAAAAATCGATCACCGTGGTTCTGAACGATGGCACAGCCGATCACACCGAAATCCTTTACATCAAAGGACAAGTAACACCAAAACCTGCTGCTCCAACGGCTGAATAAGCAGCGCGAGTGGCTCATAATTTTAAGGGGAAGAGATACGCTTGCGGCGCACTTCTTTCCCTTTTCTCTTTTTTTTGATTGATTGAATGAGAAAATTTCTGCTTTTATTTTCGCTGATTTCAACGACAATTTTTGCCGCAGCGCAACAAAAAGTCGATTTGGCATTCGATGCCACAGAGTTCGATTTTGGCAACATTGCCGAAGAGGGCGGACGCGTGTCGCACGATTTTCGTTTTGTGAACACAGGCACTGCGCCATTCAGCATTCTTACGGTTACAGCTTCGTGCGGTTGCACCACACCCGACTGGACTAAAACGCCAGTCCAGCCAAACGATTCGGGCGTTGTGCGTGTCATTTTCGACCCAAACGACCGCCCAGGACCATTCCAAAAAAGCGTTCGCGTAGTGATTGCTGGCGAAAGTGGCAACATCACCGAAATTCTCGACATTTTTGGGCAGGTCATTCCGCGCTCCGAATCGCTCGAAAACCGCTACCCGTACCATTTTGGCGCAGTCTACACGCGTTCGGCCATTGTGTCGTTCGATAGCGTGCGCCATGGCGATGTGGCAGAAAGCACGCTCACGCTCGTCAATGCTAGCGACGAGCCAGTAAGTTTTGCACTCGCATTGCCCGACTATGTCGACTGCGACGCGCCCACAGCCCTCGAACCACAGAGCGAAACGCTAGTTACGCTGCGTTATCGCTCCACCGAAAGCAACGCTTGGGGATTTGTGAACGATCCCGTTGCGATGATTGTAGGCGGAAAAAACGAAGGTGTGATTCATTTGCAAGCCGTTGTGTATGAAGATTTTACGCAGCTCACACGCGAAGATCGCATTGCAGCGCCAATCGCATCGTTGCAACAAAAAAATGTAGATTTTGGCACGATTTCTATCGGCAAAAAATACACACAAACCATCACGCTATCGAACTACGGACAAAATCCGCTGATGGTGCGCGCCATCATTTCGAGCAGCGATTATCTGAAAGCAACGGCTAAAAAATCGGTTGTAAAGAGCGGCAAAACGGTGAAAATCAGCATCGAAGTAGACGCAACCAATCTGCAACCATTCTCATTTGTAAAAAATCTGCAACTAATGACCAACGACCCCACAAACCCAATTCAAGACATCGTGGTAACTTGGAAAACGGAGTAACAAATTTCAAATTTCAGATTTCAAATTTCAGATTATCAGCACATTAGAACCGAACATTATTCATTTTTCATTGTTTATTATTCATTTTTCATTGTTTATTATTCATTTCAAGAGATGTCGGAGCATATCGAAAATAGCAGCGATTTTCCCGGATTGAATGTGAATTCGGGAGTGGCTCAACCGCCAATCGTCAATCCATACCTGAAACGTCGTGTGAAACGCACGCAGTACACCACCGACGAGTTTGTCGACGGCATTTTGCGTGGCGATGTTTCCATTCTTAGTCAGGCAGTTACGCTCATCGAGAGTGCCAATCCCGTGCATTATGCGCAGGCGCAAGAGGTGGTCGAACGCTGCCTTCCGCACGCTGGAAAATCGGTGCGCATTGGCATAACAGGTGTGCCTGGCGCTGGAAAAAGCACTTTTGTGGAGTCGCTTGGTGTGGAGTTGGTAAAGGCAGGGCGCAAACTTGCCGTCTTGGCCATCGACCCAAGTAGCGAGCGCTCGCGCGGCAGCATTTTGGGCGACAAAACACGCATGGAAGAACTCTCGACTGCAAAAAATGCCTTCATTCGACCTTCGCCATCGGCAGGTTCGCTGGGCGGTGTGGCGCGCAAAACCCGCGAGACCATCGTACTTTGCGAGGCAGCAGGCTTCGACACCGTCTTCATCGAGACCGTGGGCGTGGGACAGAGCGAAACGGCCGTTCACAGCATGGTCGATTTCTTCTTGCTGATACAGTTGGCTGGCGCTGGCGACGAATTGCAGGGCATAAAACGCGGCATCATGGAGATGGCCGACGGCATTGCAATAAACAAATGCGACGGTACGAACAAAGAAAAATCGCAGTTGGCCGCGCGGCAATTCCGCAATGCGCTGGCACTTTTTCCAAAACCTGAATCGGGCTGGGAGCCGCAAGTGCTGACCTGCTCCGCCTTTCACCACATTGGCGTGAGCGATGTTTGGAGCATGATTCTCGACTACATCGATTTCACAAAAAAGAACGGCTATTTCGACGAAAATCGCCGCCGACAAAGCAAATATTGGATGTACGAAACCATCGACGAGGCACTGAAAAACAGTTTCTATCAAAATCCAGAAATAGAAACGCTGCTCGAGGATTGCCAGCAACAACTCGAAGAAAACCGCATGTCGTCGTTTGCGGCTGCAAAAAAATTGCTCAATACCTATTTTAATCGACAATAGTTTGCTTTTTTCATTTTTTACGACTAACTTTGCACTTTCGGAATCTCGAATAATCTAAATTTTTCAAATCATGCTTATCATAGGCATTGCAGGCGGCACTGGTTCGGGCAAAACCACCGTTGTGCGCAAAATCATCGAACAACTGCCAAAAGGCGAAGTAGCGGTGCTTCCGCAGGATTCGTATTACCGCGACGCATCGAATCGGCCACTCGAAGAGCGACTCGAGATGAATTTCGACCACCCCGATTCTGTCGAGTTTGAACTGCTCATAAAGCATGTGAAAGATTTGAAGGCGGGCAAAAGCATCGAACAACCCATCTACTCGTACATCACCTGCACACGCTCGAACGAAACGGTGCTTGTGAAACCTTGCGAAGTGGTGATTGTTGAAGGCATTTTGGTGCTGACTAACAGCAAGTTACGCAATCTGATGGACATGAAAATTTTTGTCGATGCCGATGCCGACGACCGCCTAATGCGCGTGATAAAACGCGACATTGTGGAACGCGGCCGCTCGATAGATCGCGTGATGGAACGCTACGAAAACACCGTAAAACCAATGCACGAACAGTTCATCGAGCCATCGAAACGCTACGCCGATGTGATTGTGCCACAGGGCGGAAACAACCAAGTGGCCATCGATCTGCTAACGCAATACATTGCTCAAGCCATTGGCATTGACCGACCAAACAAGAATCAAGGTAGATTCTAAAAATTATACGTTTTTATTGTTTTCTTTGGTCGGTTCAAAAAAGTTTCTGCGATTTTTGTCGCTCTTTGCGAATTTTTGTTTCTAATCGGCATCTTTTTCGAGTTTTTTCAGTTACAAGCCACCTTGCGCCTTCAAAAACTCTTTCAAAAATAGTGCAAGTTGAATACAATAAAGTTCACTTTAATTGCTGAGACGCAGCCTATTTTATCAAACCTGCTCAATCATAATTCAAAAATTCTTGCAAAGATAATTTTTAAAACCTACCTCAAACCTGAAAAAAAGACTCACCATGTACACAGCCAAAGACCTCGACAACATACTATTTTTCGATATCGAAACAGTGCCGGGAGTAGCCTCGCTGGCCGATTTTTCGCCCGAAATGCAACATCTTTGGAACGAGAAATTTGAAGCACTACAGCGCCGCATGCCCGACCGTTTCACGCCCGACGAGACGGCCGATTACGCACTCAGAAATGGCGGTGGAATTTTTAGTGAATTTGCCAAAATAGTCTGTATATCAGTCGGTTACATCTATTCCGACAAAAATGGCAATCGCTTGATGCGCACGCGCTCATTTGCCGATGACGACGAGTCCAAAATACTGAGCGGTTTTGCTGCGATGCTCAACGATTTTCAGAAAAAACGCAAGATAAAAAAGGGTGGCTTGCTGCTTTGCGGACACAATATCAAAGAGTTTGATGTGCCGTTCATCTGCCGCCGAATGCTGGTTCACGGCATGCCGCTGCCGCCAGTGCTCGATGTGGCTGGTCTCAAACCGTGGGAAACGCCCTACCTCGACACGCTCGAACTTTGGAAATTTGGCGACTACAAAAGTTTCACATCGCTGAAACTGCTTTGTGCATTGTTCGGCATTGCCACGCCCAAAGACGACATCGACGGCAGCCAAGTAGCCGAGGTATACTACGAGCAGCACGACCTGCCGCGCATAGCCATCTATTGCGAAAAAGATGTGGTTGCCACCGCGCAAGTCTTCCTCCGCCTCAATGCCATGCCCCTGCTCGACCCCGCAAATGTGACGCATGTGGAGTAAGGAGAAATCGCACTAATAAAGGAAACCAATAATCCACAACGGCAGCTTTTTTCCGATTGGCATTTCGATGTCGTCGGCTAAAATATAGGAATTGTCGACGTTGGCAATTTGCGCAAAATTCTTGCTCTGTCCGCCAATTTCGAAAGTATACTTTCCATCGACAAAGAAGTCGCCATTTTGCTTTTTGTATTCAACTAAATGACTGTGAGTCAACTGATTGACCGCAAAAGTTTCCCTTATCGTCCCAACTTTTATAATCTCGCTAGCGAGCGTGTGTAGCAAATTGCTGTTTTCGATGTAAATTTTGTCGGGTTTCTGCAGTTTTTTCACGTTTTTGCTATCGCAATAGAGCAGATTTATCAACTTTGCCCGCTGCATATAGTTGAGATAAGCAATGATGGTTTCCCGCTTCAGCGAAGCGAGCGAAGCCATCTTTTTTATGTCCACTTCGAATGGTTCAGCGCTCGCCAATATGCCAAGTAAAGCCTTGATTTTCCGTGTGTTAGCGACTTCCACTCCGCAAATGCGCGGCAATTCATCGTCCACAATTTGGTACGTTACCTGCTCGATGGCGGAGTAATAATCGATCCTGTTTTTGATGTAATAAGGATAATATCCGAATTTCAGATATTCGTGGAAAAATTGCAATGGTCTGCACTGTTCGTTGATTTTTTTGCAAAGCGGCACGGGGTCGCCGAGCAGATTTTGGAGCGATTGTGCTGGCAAATTTATGCCTTTGTAGAACTGTAAAAATTCTCGAAACGACAGTCCCTGCACATCGTGATTGATGCACCGCCGCGAAAGATCGGCATCGCCAACGGTCATGTCGAGCAGCGACGAACCGCTCAGCACCACCCGCACCATTGGGTACGAATCGTAAATCTCCTTCACCTCTTTCGCCCAATTCGGATATTTGTGAACCTCGTCGAGAAAAAGATGCTTGCCCCCATTTTTGTAGAACTGATCAACAAAATCGAGCAGGCTATGGTTGGCAAAATAGGAACCATCGAGCGAACAATACAGCACCGAGAGGTCGTTGGGGTGATAATGTTGCTTGATATATTGCAGCATCATTGTGGTTTTGCCAACGCCTTTTTGTCCGCGAATGGCCAGCATTTGCGCATCCCAATTTATTTCCGTAGCGCACTGCCGCACTATTTTTGTCGATGTTACCGACAGCAACCGCCTGTGTTTTTCGTACAATGTTTCCATAAAATTGTCCGTTGCAATCTACATTATTTTGAAAAGAATGTCCACTCGACTGGACACATCGCAAAGGTACAACATATTTCTGAATTAGCAAAATTTGTCCGACAAAAAGAGCATATTATTTGAAAAAGTGTCCGTTGGAAAGGACACGAATATTACAAAAAGTTCACTTGAAAGGACAAAAAAGGGGCGCAGAAAAATGCGTCCCTACATTTTTGTCAAGATTTTCAGTTTAAAGCAAAGCTTTCACGTCTTCCACCAACTGCGGCAGCGTAAGGCGATTGGCAGAGAGCAAGTCGGCAAGTTTGAAGCGATCTTCGAACTGTTTGCGTTCGCCACGCACCAGCACACGCATAGGGCTGTCGCCGTAGAAACGAGCAATTTTTTCGCCCCAGCCGCCATCAATCTGTCCATCTTCGAGCGTGATGACAAGCGAATGATCTTTTTTGAGCGAATTGAGCGTTTCGACATCGAGTTGCGTGATGATTTGCGGGTTGATGAGCGTTGCATCGATGCCATCGGCTGCAAGTGCGCGTTGCAGATTTTCGCCAAGTTGGAAGAAACTGCCCAAGCCAAGAATTGCCACGCGGCTACCACGATGTGCCACTTCGTAGTGTGGCACGGACCAATCGCGCGCGACATCAAACTTCGTCGTGCGGCTAATAACGCCATTCACAGGCACACGAATGGCTACAGGATGCTGACGATAGCCTATCGCCCAATCCATCATGGCAAAATATTCCTCACGACAAGTTGGAGCCAGATAGATGAGATTTGGAATGTTGATGAGTAGCGGAATGTCGTAAAAACAGGTGTGCGTTACGTCGTTCATGCTCTCCAAACCGCCCCAAAAGACGAGCAGCAGCGCAGGATTGTCGTTGATGCAGAGATCTTGTTGCAATTGGTCGTAGGTGCGCTGAATGAACGTGCTGTAGACGCCCCACACGGGTTTTGCGCCGCGTTTGGCTGCACCCGATGCCAACGCCACGGCAGTCTCTTCGGCTATGCCGACATCAACAAACTGATGGCCCGCTTTTTCGCGACGACTTTTGGTGAAACCAAATACCGTTGGCGTGCCAGAAGTGATGGCAAAAAGTTCGGGGTGCGACGACATTTTTTCGAGCAGATATTCGGCCGTAAGTGTGCCGTAGTCCTCACCCGATGGCGCGATTTTCGGTTTACCCGTTGGCAAATCGAACGGCATGCTCCAGTGCCAACTCTCCTTATCTTTTTCGGCGTATGGCAGACCTTTGCCCTTCAGCGTGTTGATGTGAACCACTATCGGATGATCGATATTTTTCACCTTCTGAAAAGCGGCAATCAGCGCATCGATGTCGTTTCCATCGGCCACATACAGATAGTCCAAGCCCATGGCGCGGAACAGGTTGCAAGGCGCTTGTCCATTGGTTTGTCGCAGCTGTTGCAGATTTTTATAGATTCCGCCATGGTTTTCGGCAATCGACATTTGGTTGTCGTTCACAATGATGATGAGGTTGCTTTGCAGTTCGGAGCCAGCCACATCGAGTCCTTCGAGCGCCTCGCCGCCACTGAGCGAGCCATCGCCAATCACGGCAATCACATTTTCGTGACCGCCTTGCAGGTCGCGCGCTTTAGCCAATCCGCACGCCAAACTGACGCTGGTGCTGGTATGTCCAATCACAAAATGATCGTGTTCGCTCTCCGAAGGCTCGCTGTAGCCCGACACATCGTCGTAGTGCGCAGCGTCCATAAAAGCCTCTTTTCGGCCAGTCAAGATTTTGTGCGGATAACTCTGGTGCGACACATCGAACACAATTTTGTCGGTTGGCGAATCGAACACGAAATGCAGTGCCACAGTGGCCTCGACCATGCCAAGATTTGGTCCAATATGTCCGCCATGTTCGCTCACTTTCTGCAAAAGATGATGCCGAGTTTCGTCGGCAAGTTGGCGTAACTCGCTACTATTCAGCCGTTTAATATCCTGCGGACCGTTTATTTTTTCTAAAACCATAATGCTAATTAAGAATTTTGAATTAAGAATTAAGAGTTATCAGTAAATCTAGATTGCCACCATCGTTTTTACATTCTATGATTCAATGAGTCGATAATTCAATGATTTTGTATTCGTCATCGCTCACTGGTTCGAGCCATTCGTTGCCGGTTTTGTTGTCGCCGGGTAGCGGTGCGGCGGCAATGTGCGTCACGAGGTGCTGAAACCAACTATCGCTAGCGGCGCCGTGCCAATGTTTCACGCCCACGGGAATGTCGACCACATCGCCAGGGCGCAGTTTTTGTGCAGGTTTGCCCCACTCCTGATACCAACCTTCGCCCGAAACGCAAATCAGAATTTGGCGCGCATCGTGATGAATGTGCCAATTGTTGCGGCAGCTAGGCTCGAAAGTAACATTGCTCACGCCATCGGCAATTGGTGCCAAATACGACTGTCCGACAAAATACTGTGCATACGCCGAATTTTCGTTGCCAATAGGAAAACGGAGTCGACTTTTTTCGCCTAAAATATGCGCCAATGTGGCAGCTGCATCCACCGTTTCGGCCGAAAGTCCAGCGCGTTGAGCAATCTGTTTGTGCGAATTGAGTTGTGGTTCAGTGCCTTGCATGGCCGACAATGCGCTCACCGTAACCAGCTCGCGCTGCTCGGCAGAAAGCACATCGCGCGCAAAAATATCGCCAAAGAGATGCGCTTTCAGGTAGTAATCCTCGGCAAGACAAAAATCGTAGCGAAAAGCTCGTCCGCAGAGTTGCGTTTGCACCGCAGTGCCTTGCGTCAGCGCATCGTAATCGGCAGGCAGCGGCGAGGCTTCTGCGCCCGTTTCGGTAGCCAATCCAGCCTTTTCGCGGTCGGCAATAACCTGTTGCAGCGCACCGAGCGCATTCAGCGAACGCGGAAAACCCGTGTAAGCATAAAGATGCGAGAAAATCTCTTTTATCTGATTGATAGTCAGACCGTTATCAAAAGCCGTATTGATAGCTGCTGGCAATGCGTCGATGTTTCCGACAGCCACGTAAGCCGCCAAAGTGGCAAGGCTCTGCTGTTGTGGATTGAGTTGATTTGTTGCGTTCATACTGTTTTGTGCGCTAGCCGAAATGCAGAATGCAACTGCCGCTAGCAGTATTTTTTTGGATTTTGAGAACATAGAAAATGAAACATAAAGGCGGTTCGAGAGGCTCACCGCATAATTTTTTTTACCGTTTTGTCCACTTCAGAATTTCGTCGTACGAGGCGGAATTGAGCAGTCGACCGTCGTCAAATTTCAGCGTTGGATAGGTTTGGCGCAGGGCTTTTACCGCTCCGCTGATGTTGCTGCTGCCCGATGTAGCAAATGGAATAATGTTTTTTCCTGTAAAATCGTACGATTCCAAAAATGTGTTGATTACGCGCGGTGCCACATACCACCAGATGGGGAAACCAAGATAAATGGTGCTGTAACCATCGAGGTTTTCCTTCGATTTCTTGATTGCCGGGCGCGCGGCTGGGTCGTTCATCTCAACCGACGAGCGCGATTGCTGATTGTGCCAATTCAGATCGGCCGATGTGTAGGCTTTTGTTGGTTCAATAGCCATCAGTTCGCCATTGGTGGCGCGTGCTACGAGTTCGGCGGCGGCTTTGGTTGTGCCTGTTGCTGAGAAATACACCACTAGCACTTTGTCGGCGGCATAGGTTGACGAAATTGTTGCCATAATTGCAAGAATTGAAATGATTAGTTTTTTCATTTTGAGGATAAAGATTAAAGAGTAAAGAATAAAGACTTGTTCACTGCCAACATTTTATATTTTTTGGCGAAATTCGGTTGGTGTGATGCCTGCGTGACGTTTGAAAAATCGCACAAAATGCTGCGGATATTGGAAGCCCGTTTGCAGCGCTATCTGCTTGATAGTCAGCGACGAATGCGTCAGTTGGCGCTTGGCGTGTTCAAAAAGTCGCAGAGCAATGTACTCCTGCGCCGATTTGCCCATTTCGGCTTTCACCATATCGCCAAAATAGTTGGGCGACAGATGTACGCAATCGGCAAAAAATTTCACCGTTGGAATGCCTTCGGTGGCAATTCTGCCCGAGTTGATGTATTCGTTCAGCAATTCGTCGAAACGCTGCAGCGCGTCTTTGTTCAACTCCTGCCGTGTAACGAATTGACGCTCGTAGAAACGCATGCAATAGTCGAGCAGCAGTTCCAGATTGGTGATTATCAGTCCGCGCGAATGGCGGTCGATAGGGTGTTGTAGTTCCACCTCGATGATGTGCATGCAGTTGCGCACCACTTGCACCTCGTCGGCCGAAAGGTGCAGAGCTTCGTTGCTGGCGTACGAGAAAAAAGAGTAATCGCGCATCTTCTTTTCGAGCGTTGTGCCGCGCAAAAAATCGGGGTGAAAAAGTACACCAATGGCATGTTTTGGCACGCCAGGCACTGCGTGAGTCTCGATGGTTTGACCTGGCGCAAGGCTCACAATGGTCTCGCAGTCGAAATCGTATTGCGTCTGCCCGTAGTTGATGATGCAACCCTTGGTCTCTTTCAGGAAAAGCGTATAAAATCCGTAGCAATGCACGCCTTCGATGGCACTCATGCGGTTGTGAAATTCCACATACGCCACTTGCGGGTGCATGGTCTTGAAGCCGTTCAGCTCGTTGAATTCTGCCACTGTTTCGATACGACGGATTGCGTTCATTTTCTTTGTTTTTCGTTTTCTGCTGCAAAGTAACAAATTTATTTTGAAACGCCGTATCGCCCACAATGCCGAAAGCGTAATCGGGGTAACATTTTCCGTAATTTGGGGAAGAGAGGGGAATTTCAGATTTCAAATTTCAGATTTCAAATTGCGGAATCAAGAGCTTACTGCAAAATAAAGTACGTGGCATGCCGCGGTCCTACAAACCAGAATTCTAGAAATTAGAAAACAGAAATTAAAACACAAAAAATCTTGCGTAGCAAAACTCATCAAACAAAACTTGGCACAATTTTTGCAGAAAAAAAGCCGTCATTGAATATGTGATTTTTTGGCAGGTCAAGAGCTAACAACCTCAAAATCAGACATTTACCAAAACAAGAAAATTATTAACACATAAAATTTCAAGTAAAATGAAAAAATTATTCTTTACTTTGGCTTTTGCTGCTATGGCAGTAGTAGCCGTAAACGCGCAACCACGCGCAATTGGTGGTAACATCGGTTATGGTGTTGATGTGTCGTATCAGCACAATTTGGGCGAGGCCAACATGATTGACTTGTCGGTTAATGTTCCTGCATTCGCTGGCGTAGGTGCAACATGTACTTACGACTGGATCAACCCATTTGGTACGCAAATCCCTTGGAACAACAAAGGTTCGTGGAATTGGGCTCTTGGCGTTGGTGCTGGCGCAGGTTATTATTGGGGTAAAAGTCAAGGCTATGCTGGCGTTGTTGGCCACTGCGGCGTAGCCTACGATTTCTGGTTCCCGCTTGAGCTATCGGTCGATTGGCGTCCAAACATTGGTGCATGGTTCGACAGTGATAATGCTGGATACTATCTTACAGGTCTTTACACTGGCGTAACTATTGGCGTTCGCTACCTGTTCAACCAACACTAAGCCAACAAGTTAAAACAAAAAGCGCAGATCTTCAGAGCGAAGGTCTGCGTTTTTTTGTGCGGCATATAGGACTCGAACCTACACGACTTGCGTCACCAGATCCTAAGTCTGGCGCGGCTACCAATTACGCCAATGCCGCAAATGCGCTGCAAAGGTAGCAATTTTTTTGCAATTGCAAAAAAATTGCGAGTAAAAAGT
>CAVFDI010000005.1:0-11480 GCA_963621145.1 Paludibacteraceae bacterium
GCAAAAATTTTGATTGATTTTTGCTCCGCTCGGCATAGCTCAAACAAGTTTGGCTTTGCTCTCGCTTATCGCAAAAATTCAAATTTATTGGCATCCACAACTTTCTGCGGTTGGTTTAGGCTACCGACGGTCATAGTCGACAGCCATAGTTAACTTGCAAAATTACAAAATTTTCAAAAAATCTGCGTTCTGTTGACAGAATTTTTTGCGATTTCGGACTATTTTACCACGATTTTCTGAATGTTTTCGCCAATTTTTACCAGATAAATGCCCGCTTGTGGCAATGTAATGGTCTGATTATCAGAGTTTTCTGAATGGTAAACTAATTTTCCGTTGGTAGCGTATACTTTTATCGACAAATTTTGTGCCGAAGCGATGGCAATTTGTCTGCCGCAGATGTTGATTTGTGGCTGATTTTGCTGATTTTCAGTAAGATTGGTGGGCGTTTCTGGCACTATTATTTGAGTGGCATAATAGGCCACATAGCCGTTGTCGGTCGAGCCTGTTTCGAGCGTGAGTGCACTCAGATTTTTAATGGCAGCCAGTTGCGTGCAGCCGCGGAAGGCATTTTCGCCGATAGATTGTAGTGTGGCGGGCAGTTGCAGTGCTTGCATGGCGCAGTCCTCGAATGCCGATCGACCAATGGTTTTCAGATAATTGCCAAGAAAGAGCCACACAAGGCTTGTGCAGCCGTTGAATGCTTGGAAATCGATGGTTTCGAGTTGCGTTTTGTTGAGGTCGGCCATCGCTAGGCTTGTGCATTTGTTGAAGGCATTGCGCTCGATGCTTTTCAGTGCGGTGCTGAAATTTACCTCCATCAGATTGGTGCAGCCATCGAATGCCGCATCTTTTATGGTAGTGACGCTGTTTGGCATGGTGACGCTGGTTATTTGCTCGCAATTTTGGAAGGCCGAACTCGAGATTTCAGTCAGACCGTCGGGCAACGTGATGTTGCCGCTGATGGCGCGTGGCACGAAGAAAATAGCCATTGGCGAGCGTGTGTACATGATGCCATCGAGCGATTGATATTTCGGATTTTTGCTATCGACGATGATTTTTTGTAGCGCATAGCACATCGTGAAAGTGCCTGTGCCAAAGGTAGTTACCGTGGCTGGCAGCGTGAGCGAGGTCATCTGTTTGCTGCCTGCGAATGCGCTTCCGCCAATTGAGGTGACGGCATATTCGTTTTCGCTGTAGGTGAATTTTGTAGGAATGGTGATGTCGCCAACGTAGAGTTGGTCGGCGCTGTACCACATCCAACTATCTTCTTCCGACTGACCATCGTATTGTCGACACACCACGCAGGCGGTTTTGGCGGCTTCGTCTATTCGGTAGTGAATGCCATCGACTGTGACGTAGGTCGCTGCAGTTGCGCTTATCGCCAGCAGTGCGAAGAGTGTAGAGATGAACGTTTTCATAAATTAGGAGTGAGGAGTTAGAAGTGAGGAGTGAGGAGTTTTTAAATTGACAATTGATAATTAGAGGGGAGGATAGCGTGCGGTTCGACAGGCTCATTGCCAAAACAAGAAATTAGAAATCAGAAATTAGAAATCATTTTAAATGATGATCAACCGAGAATTGCAAAGGTAGCGCTTTTTTGTGGAATTGCGGCGTTTTGTGACGATTTTCGGAGAAAAAGGCGATTTTTTTGTAATTTGTGATTTTGCATTTTGTGATATCAGAAAAATTTTGTAAATTTGCAAGATTGTATCGGTCGATAAGAAAACGAGCAAAATTTATGGCTTTCAGAGGATTTGTGAAATCGGTGCGACTGCGTGTGCGGCTGTTTATGCGGCCGTTGCGTGGCATTCTGCGTGCGGCTTTGCGTGTGCTGAATGGTTTGTTGGCACTCGTCATTGTGGGCGTGGTGGTCTATGGGCTCGGTTTCCAAATGGAGAACCGCATTGGCGAGGTGGCGGACTGGTTTCGACTGGCATTTTGGCTATTTTCTGCCGAATTTTTGTTCGATGTGGTGGGCGATATCTTTGCAAGGCAAAAACTGCGTGTGGCGTGGTGGCTCAAGTTGATTTCGCTGCTGCTGATGGCGTTTGTTGGCGTGGTGCTTTTGTTGCCGCAGCATGTGGTCGATGGCTCGGCGTTTCTCTCCTTTGTGAGCGGAATCTATGTGATTTTTGCGGTGGTTTTGGTGCAGGCGTTGGTGAAACTATCGGCTGTGATTACGCAATCGCTGCAGTCGCGCCTGAGCCCGACCATGATTTTTGTAACGAGTTTTGCGCTATTGTGTCTTGTAGGCGCTGGTTTGCTCATGTTGCCACGCAGCACGGTTCGTCCCATTCACTTCATCGATGCGCTGTTCACATCGGTCAGTTCGGTGTGTGTGGCTGGCTTGACCACGATAGACGTGGCGTCGTCGTTCACCACCATGGGCAAAGGCATAATTGCCCTGCTGATGCAGATTGGCGGCATTGGCATAATGACATTTACCAGTTTTTTCGGACTGTTTTTTGCGGGAGCGCATCAAAATCAGAACAAGATGATGATAAAAGATCTGATTGACCCCGAAAAGGGCGTAAGTCAGATTTTCCGCACGTTGTGGTACATCATTTCTATCACTTTGGTGATGGAGTTGGCGGGTGCGTACGCCATTTTCTTGACGCTTGGCGGCAGCACTTGGCACGATTTTGGCGATGCCGTTTTTCACGCCATCTCGGCATTTTGCAACGCCGGATTGTCAACTTTCAGTGGCGGACTTTTCTCGCCCGACTTGCGCGGAAATTACGCCTTGCAGACGGTCATTTCGGTTTTGGTGATTGTTGGTGGATTGGGATTTCCCATCATTTTCAATCTTACAAAATGGCTGCTGCATGTGGTGCGGAGTTCGCAGCAACGGCTGTTTGGTAGGCAACATCACTATCGCCATGTGCCGCACCTCATCACATCGAACACGGTGATAGTGTTGGTGGTGTCGTCTATTTTGCTGATTGGCGGCACACTGGCATTCTATTTCTTGGAGCGCGATGGCATTTTGGCGCAGATGGAGACTGGTAGTCGCTGGGCAACGGCATTTTTTATGAGTGTGACAACGCGTTCGGCGGGTTTCAACACCTTCGACACGACTGCGCTCAGTCCTGCCTCGTTGGTTTTGATGATGTTTTTGATGTGGATTGGTGCCTCGCCAATGTCGACTGGTGGCGGCATTAAAACCACCACATTTGGCATTGCATTTTTGAACATTTGGAACACGCTTCGAGGGCGCAGTTGTATCGAAATCAGGCATCGGCGCATAGCGTCGTCTACTGTAAATCGCGCGTTCATCATCATTTTTTCGTCGATAGTGCTGATTTTTGCAGGATTTTTCACGCTTTTGTGTTTGGAATCCGATTTGCCGTTCGAGTCGTTGTTGTTCGAGACCATTTCGGCGGCGAGCATTGGTGGCTTGTCGCTCAACATCACTGCGCAACTGTGCCATGCCAGCCGTTTGGTGCTGATTGCGCTCATGTTCATCGGTCGTGTGGGATTGATAAGCCTTTTGGCGTGCTTGATAAAAGAGAAACACTTTATGAAATATCAGTATCCGAGCGAGTCGATTCCGATAAATTAATTCCAAGCCCCCTCTGATCACGCAAAAAGGGAGGTTTTGTAGCTAAACTTTATAAACTTTCAACTATCAAACTTTACAAACTGACTATGACATACATCATCATTGGATTGGGAAATTTTGGCGTGGCGCTGGCCGAGCGTCTCACAGCCATGGGGCACGAGGTTATTGGCGTCGACACCAACATGAATAGGGTGGAGGAGTACAAAAACAGCATTGGTTCCACCATTTGTCTGAATGTGACCGAGGCTGCCACGCTCAAGTTGTTGCCGCTCGACGACGCCGACGAGGTGATTGTAACCATTGGCGAATTGGTGTCGGATTCGGTGCTTTCGGTGGCGCTGCTCAAACAGCATGGCGTGAAACGACTTGTGGCGCGCGCTAGCAATCCGCTGCATCGCACCATTTTGGAGGCCATTGGCGTGGACGAGGTGATAATGCCCGAGGCGCAAGCCGCCGAAGAATTTGCGCTATCGCTCGAGTCGCCGCTGGTGCGTGGTGTGTACGAAGTGAGCGAAACGCATCGTCTGGTAGAGATGGAAATTCCGCCAATTCTGGTGTCGCAAACGCTCGATCAGGCCAATCTTGCCGAAAATTTTGGCGTGAAACTGGTGGCGGTGAAACGACAGTTTGTCCGCAAAAACCTGTTTGGCAAAGAGAGCATTTACTACGATGTGGCGGATATGGACATGGACGGTTTTCGTTTTATGCAGAACGATCGCATCGTGATTTTTGGCGATATTAAAGCGTTGCAGAAAATTTGTAAAAATAGTTGATGAGTCGAATTTTCGAAACAATTTAATCGAGTAGGAATTTTTTTTTGATGATGGACGAACACGACGATATTTTTTTCATGCGGCAGGCATTGGACGAGGCGCGACAGGCTTTTGCGGCCGATGAGGTGCCAGTTGGCGCAGTGGTTGTGTGTGGCGGCAATGTTGTGGCTCGGGCGCACAATCTCACCGAAATGCTGTGTGATGTTACCGCTCATGCCGAAATGCAGGCCATAACCGCAGCAGCCAACTATTTTGGCGCAAAATATCTGAACGATTGCACGATTTACGTAACCGTGGAGCCGTGTAGCATGTGTGCAGCCGCTTTGGGTTGGGCGCAGATTGGGCGGTTGGTCTATGGCGCTGCCGACGAAAAACGCGGTTACACGCTGTTGGCGCCGAAAGTGCTTCACCCCAAAACGGAAGTGGTGACGGGTGTGCTGGCCGACGAATGTAGCGCACTGATGCGTGATTTTTTTCAAAAGAAAAGAGGAGTGTGATAATTATTTAATTGCTTAATTTCCAATTATTTAATTAAAAATTCGACAAACTCGCTGCAATAATTTGAAATTTGAATTTTTGCGATAAGTGAGAGCAGAGTCAAGCTTGTTTGGACTATGCCGAGCGGAGCAAAAATCAATCAGCAATTTGAAATTTTCTATATGAAGAACGAGAAAGAGAAGAAACTTGGATTTTTTTGTAAACTGAAACAGGTGCTGACCGACGAGCGCACGCAGTTTTGCATTGGCATAGTGCTGATATTTTTTGCGCTCTATGTGGTATTGGCCATGGCATCGTTTTTTGTGTCGGGCGCCGACGACTGGAGCGTAGTTCAGAATTATCAGAACGAAAAGACAAAAGTTGAGCAATTGCGCGACAGTGGTGCCGATGTAACGGCTGCCGAAAAGAGGTTGAACGAGTTGCACAGTAGCACCAAAAACTGGACTGGTTACGGTGGCGCGGTGCTGTCGGAAGCGCTGATAAACCGCAGTTTCGGCATTGGCACATTTGCGCTGGTGTGGTTTGTGGTGATGGTGGCGCTGCGCCTGATGCGCGTGAAGGTGATGGCGTTGTGGAAAGCCTTTCTGGCAGCCGCTTTCATCACGATTTGGCTCTCGCTGACGCTCGATTTTTGCCTTGGCACGCTGTTGCAAAAACACTATGTGCTGGTTGGCGGTGCGCACGGTCGATTTCTCGATAGTTTTTTGGTGGCAAATCTCGGTTTCACAGGTACTTTGCTGCTGATTATCGGCACGGGATTGGTATTTGCCGTGTTGGCGTTTAGTAGCACCATCCCTGCGCTGCGACGCATTTTCCATCCGAAGAAAGCTGAGGCAGAAAATGAATCTGAGGCTAATGCCGTTGAAACTAATCCAGAAATTGCTCCAGAACCTGAACCAGAAGTGGTTACTCCCGAAGAAATTGGCGGTGGCGAAATACCTGATGTTGAGATAGTTACGACGCCTGAAGATCCCGAAGAAGATCCAGGATTCCAAATAGTGAAAGTGACGAAAAATGACGATGAAGAGACTACGGAAAATGGAGTAAATAATATGGCGGCTGCTGCAGAAAAAGGACAAAAACCTACGGTTGAAACCGTCGACACTTCGGCAAATGATGAGACGGTGGACGAAAACTACGATCCGTTGAAAGAACTCGGTCCGTACGATCCGCAGAAAGGCTGGGACTACAACTATCCAACGCTCGATTTGCTGAAAGATTACGGCACGCAAACCGAGACCGTTTCGGCTGAAGAACAGCGCGAAAATCAGCAAAACATCATTCGCACGCTGCAAAATTTCGGCATTGGCATCAAAAAAATTATCGAAACCATTGGTCCAACGGTTACGCTCTACGAGATTGTGCCTGAAGATGGCGTGCGAATCAGCAAAATTCGCAACCTCGAGGCCGATATTATGCTGGCACTTTCGGCAAAAGCCATTCGTATAATCGCACCAATTCCGGGCAAAGGCACCATTGGTATAGAGATGCCAAATTCGCATCCGCGCACCGTTTCGATGCGAGCGACCATTGCTAGCAAAAAATTTCAGGAGAGCAATTTTGAACTGCCAGTGGCTTTGGGGCGCACCATCACGAACGACATCTTCATGTTCGATCTTACAAAAATGCCGCACTTGTTGGTGGCGGGCGCTACGGGTCAAGGTAAATCGGTGGGCATGAATGCCATCATCACCTCGTTGCTCTACAAAAAACATCCGTCGCAGCTCAAGTTTGTGTTGGTCGATCCGAAAAAGGTGGAATTTAGCATTTATGCCGATATCGAAAAGCACTTTTTGGCCGAATTGCCCGATGCCGATGAGCCTGTAATAACCGATGTAGACAAGGTGAAACAGACGCTCAATAGCATTTGTAAGGAGATGGATCAGCGTTACGATTTGCTGAAATTGGCTCATGTGCGCAACATAAAAGAGTACAACGAAAAATTTGTAAATCGCCAACTCAATCCGCAGAACGGACATCGCTATATGCCTTATATTGTGGTAGTTATCGACGAATTTGGCGACTTGATAATGACTGCTGGCAAAGAGGTGGAGATGCCAATAGCGCGCATTGCGCAGTTGGCTCGAGCCGTTGGTATTCACATGGTTATTGCCACGCAACGTCCGTCGGTGAACATCATCACGGGTATGATTAAGGCCAATTTCCCTGCGCGAATTGCATTCAAAGTGTCGGCGCGCGTCGACTCGCAGACCATTCTCGATGCGCCTGGCGCTCAACAACTTGTGGGCAAGGGCGATTTGCTGTTCTCGCAAGGTGGCACAGAGATGACGCGTGTGCAGTGTGCTTTTGTCGATACGCCCGAAGTGGAACGCATTGTCAAGTTCATTGCCGATCAGGAGGCACCAATCATCATCAATTCGGCTAGCAATCGCAGCGAAGTGCCGTATGTCTTGCCCGAAGCCGATCTGCCCGAAAGCGATGGTGGCGATGGCGCGATAGTGGATATGCACAAACTCGATTCGTTGTTCAACGATGCTGCTCATTGGGTTGTTGGGGCGCAACAAGGCTCTACATCGATGTTGCAGCGCAAGTTCGAGATTGGATTCAATCGTGCTGCTCGCATCATGGATCAGTTGGAGGTGGCAGGCATTGTTGGTCCAGCCACAGGCAGCAAACCGCGCCAAGTGCTAGTCCACACCGAATACGAACTGGGCGAAATTCTGAAGACGATTTTGTGAGGTGAAGGGGAGTAAAGAGTAAAGACAAAAGAGTAAAGACAAGTAAAGACGGGGGACTGCGGAAAGTATAGAAAAATTTAAAATTGCAGCTCGATTTGTAGTGCGACAATAACACCGCAGTTTATTGCGGTGGATTGAAATATTGCATAATTAGGAATTTTTTTTAAACGGATCATCATGAAAAAAACGATAATCTGCCTTGTGGCGGCACTTTGCTGCTGTGGCGCAATGTTGGCGCAAGCCACCACCGATGCACAGGCCAAAGCTATTGCCGACAAGGCCGTGGCACAGTTGCAGCGTGCGCCGTTGAAGATTGATTTTTCGGTGAATTATGCTGCGGGCAACACCGACAAAAAGAATGCGTCGAATGGCGTTTGTGCCGTTAGTGGTAAAAAATCGTACTTGAAATTTGGTGGCATCGAGACCTTTTTCGATGGCAAAACGCAGTGGATTTACATGCCCGAAAATAACGAAGTCGCCATTGCTGAGCCATCGGCGGAGGAGCAGCGCGAGGCCAATCCGTTGCTCATGGTGCGCGACTATGCCCAGACGCATCGTGTTGGTTTCGACGAGGATACGGCCGACGATGCTTACCTGCTTTGCCTCTATCCAACGGTTGCGAAAAAAGTCGATTATTTCCGCATAAAACTGACGATTGACAAGAAGACTTATCGTTTGCGTCGCATCGAATTTTGTCAGCGCAATGCCGATCACATCGTCATCACCATTCGCTCGCAGCAGCCGCTACCAAAGGATTTTCGCTTCACTTTCGATCCCGCCCAGCACCCCGAAGTGGAGGTAAACGATTTGAGGTGATTAGGAGTTAGGAGTTAGGAGTTTTTTGACTAAGACGATGATGATTAGGACGTACGCAGTGCGTCCCCACAATTCAACAATTCAACGCTTCAACAATTCCACAAAAACAGACGCAGAAACTTTTCCAATCAGAAATCTAGAAATCAGAAATTGTTTCGACTTGATTTTGCATTTTGTCGATAAACAATTGTTTTTTGTAGATAAAAAATCTAAAAATCGGCTTCGCGTATTGCGTTGCTGATTTTTTTGCGCGAAATTTGCAATTCAGTAGTGTGCAAAGTGCATAAAGCGCGAAACTTCACGCTCGCACACTATTAAATTTTCAACTAATAAAAAATGCGTTTCCATTCCACCATACTTCTCTCCATCGCCGCGCTGTCGGTCGTTTGTGCGCAGCCTCAGTCGTGGGATCTGAACTCGTGCATCGACTATGCCAAGGAGCAGAATCTCACCATTCAGAAAAGTCGCGTGAGCGCCGCACAAAGCGATGTGGAACTGAAATTGGCAAAAGCCGCCTACTGGCCAAGTCTCTCGCTCTCGTCGGGGCACCGCTACAGCAACACGCCTTTCCCCGAGACCATCAGAACCGAAAATCAGACCGAAAGTCAGCGCGATGCCAACTTCTACAGCGGCAACATCGGGCTGAATGCTTCGTGGAGCGTCTACAATGGTTCGCGTCAGAAAAATATCGAAATTCAGAAACTCAATTCGCAGAAAGCCGCTTTGGCAGTGGAACAGAGCGAAAATAGCGTGGCCGAATCGGTGATGCTAGTCTACACCAACATTTTGTACGCTCAAGAGTCGGTTACCACTTGCGAAAATGCTTTGGCATTGAGCGAAAATCAGCGCGAACGTGGCGAGGCAATGTTGCAGGCTGGTTCCATTTCGCGAAGCGATTTGGCACAACTCGAGTCGCAGTGCAGCAACGATCGTTATGCGTTGGTTTCGGCGCAATCGTCGCTGCGCAACTACAAACTGCAACTGCGCCAACTGCTCGAACTCGACGCCAGTGTCGAGATGGAGCTTGCGCTGCCCGACTATAGCGACGACGATGTGCTAGCTCTGTTGCCAACACGCGAATCGGTCTATGCCAAAGCCCTCGAGTCGCGCCCCGAGATTGCCAGTAGCGATGTCGATGTGGAATCGGCTGAGCTATCGATAAAAAAGGCAAAAACAGGTTATGCGCCAAACATCTCGCTCTCCGCAGGCACAAGCACAGGCTGGAACTACGCCAACGTGCAGAATTTTGGTGAGCAGCTGAAATATCAGTGGAGCAATTCGGTTGGATTGAATTTTTCGTTGCCGCTGGTCGATGGACGCGAAACTAAAACCGCTGTGGAGAAGGCGCAACTGCAAAAGCACACTAGCGAACTGAATCAGATTGAAGAGCGCAAAACGCTTTTGAAAAATATCGAGGCTTATTGGAATTCGGCTCTGAATGCGCAGGAACAGTATCGTGCCGCCATCGAAAAACAGAATGCCAACCAAACGAGTTACGATCTTGTGGCGGAGCAATTTTCCGTTGGACTGAAAAATGCCACCGAATTGCTCACCGCCAAAAATGATCTGCTCTCGGCGCAACAAGCCGTGCTTCAAGCCAAATATATGGCTGTGTATAATGCCAACATGCTGCGGTTTTATGCAGGAGAAGAGTTGAAGTAATTAAGAATTTTGAATTTAGAATTAAGAATTAGAGGCTGCGTTAAAAAGCGCTTTAAATAACCCCGTAGTTTATTGCGGGGGAAAAATAGAAACTATAAGTGATATGAAAAAAGGAATAAAAATAACGCTGATTGTGCTAGCGGTGCTGATAGTGGCGGCTGGCGCATGGTTTTTGTTCAGTCCTAAACCGCCCAAACCGCCAGTCTACGATGCTGCGCTGGTTACGCGTGGATCGCTGCAAAATTCGGTAACTGCCACTGGCACAGTCGAACCTGTTACGCAGGTCGAAGTTGGCACGCAGGTGTCGGGCATTGTGAGTCACCTCTATGCCGACTACAACAGTGTGGTGAAAAAGGGTCAGCTCATTGCCGAACTCGACAAGACCAATCTGCTGAACGATCTCGCATCGAAAAAAAGCAACTTGGCGGTGAGCAAAACCGAGTACGAATATCAGCAAAAAAACTACAACCGCACCAGGACGCTCTACGAAAAGCAGATGGTGAGCGAATCGGACTACGAAACCGCCTACTACAACTACAACAAGGCGAAAAATAACTACGACATTGCAAAAATTCAGTTGGCTACAGCCCAAACGAATTTGAGTTACGCCACCATCTATTCGCCAATCGATGGCGTGGTGCTGAGTCGCGCTGTGGAAGAGGGTCAGACCGTGAACGCAGGCATGAACACGCCAACGCTGTTCAACATTGCAGCCGACCTCACCGATATGCGTGTCGTGGCCGATGTCGACGAGGCTGATATAGGCGAAGTGCGCGAGGGTCAGCGAGTTACGTTCACTGTAGATGCTTATCCAACGGCAGTTTTCGAAGGCACAGTGCAACAAGTGCGCCAAGAGGCCACCACCACCAGCAATGTGGTTACCTACGAAGTGGTTGTTACCGCTCCAAATCCCGATTTGCGCCTGAAACCTGGCATGACAGCCAACATTACCATCTACACGCTCGAACGCAACGATGTGTTGGTGATACCTGCCAAAGCGCTTAAATTCACTCCAAGCGAAGATTGTGGCGACACCATTGTAGATTGCGCCGCCGAACACAAAGTGTGGGTTCCTGCGCCGGGCATCATTCGTGCCGTCTCTATCGAAATTGGCGTTGCGGCTGGTAGTCAGGTCGAGGTGATTTCTGGTCTCGACGAAAATGAACTTGTGCTTACTGGAACGGCCACTCAAACCTCTGCGCCCGTTGCTGCCGAAGGGGAGAACAGTGGCGAACGATCGCCATTCATGCCTGGCCCTCCAGGACACGATAAGAAGAAGAAATAATTTCAAATTTCAGATTGATTTTTGCTCCGCTCGGCAAAACAAACTAGTTTGATTTTGCTCTCACTTATCGCAAAAATTCAGAATTCAGATTTCAAATTGTTGGGGTAACAGGATTGACGTAGAAACTTAGAAACAAAAACTGCGGTAGCAATTTTGAGAAACAATTAGAAACTAGAAATTAGAAA
>CAVFDI010000005.1:11495-22088 GCA_963621145.1 Paludibacteraceae bacterium
AGCCCCTACGGTCTCTGACTAATGCGTTTAACCTATCAACTCATTAACTAAGAAAAATGAGCGTCATTGAATTGCAGCAAATAAGGCGAAATTTCGTCGTTGGTGGCGAAACTGTGCATGCCTTGCGTGGCGTGTCGTTCTCCATCGAACAGGGCGAATTTGCCACCATCATGGGAACTTCGGGCAGCGGCAAAAGCACTCTGCTCAATATTCTTGGCTGTCTCGATACGCCAACGTCGGGCGAATATATGCTCGACGGCGTGAATGTGCGCACCATGGACAAAGATGAGCGCGCCACGTTGCGCAATCGGAAAATAGGTTTTGTGTTTCAGAACTACAATCTGCTGCCAAAAACTACCGCTGTGGAAAATGTGGAATTGCCGCTGATGTACAATGCTTCGGTGAAGTCGGTCGAACGCCGCCGCCGCGCTGTGGAGGCACTCGAGGCTGTGGGGCTTGGCAACCGTTTGGAGCATAAAAGCAATCAGATGTCGGGTGGACAGATGCAGCGCGTGGCCATTGCGCGGGCGTTGGTCAACAATCCTGCCGTGATTCTTGCCGACGAAGCCACGGGTAACCTCGACACACGCACCTCGTTTGAGATTCTGGTGCTTTTTCAAAAACTGCATGCCGAAGGACGAACCATCATTTTTGTAACACACAACCCCGACATTGCGAACTATAGCACTCGCAACATTGTGCTGCGCGATGGCATGGTGATAGAGGACAACGTCAATCCAAATCCGCTCGATGCAGCAGCGGCGTTGGCGGCTTTACCCGTAGAAAACGATTGATTTTTCTGAACACTCTACAAAATGAATTTTGCAAATCTCTTAAAAATAGCCCTTCGTGCGCTTGCCAACAACAAAATGCGGGCTTTGCTCACCATGCTTGGCATCATCATTGGCGTGGCGTCGGTCATCACAATGCTGGCCATAGGTCAAGGCTCCAAAAAAAGCATTCAGGAGCAGATAGCCGAGATGGGCAGCAACATGATAATGATTCACCCTGGTGCCGATATGCACGGCGGCGTGCGTCAGGATCCAAGCACCATGCAGACGCTGAAACTCGACGATTTGCGCAGCATAAAACAGTGCGAACATGTGGCGGCAGCTAGTGCCATTGTGTCGAGCAGCGGTCAACTGATTTTCGGAGCAAACAACTACCCGAGTAGCGTCAACGGTGTGTCGGTGGAATATCTCGAAATTCGACAGCGCAAGGTGCAGGACGGCGAAATGTTTAGCGATGCCGACATCGATGCCAACGCCAAAGTGTGCGTCATTGGCAAAACCATTGTCGATAATCTTTTTACCAGCGGCGAGGATCCGATAGGGCAGGTTATCCGTTTCAATAAAACGCCTTTCCGTGTGATTGGCGTGCTGGAATCGAAAGGCTACAATAGCATGGGACAAGACCAAGACGATATTGTTCTAGCGCCCTATTCCACAGTGATGAAACGCCTTTTGGCACAGACGCACTTGCAGAGCATTCACTGTTCGGCTACCGACGAATCGCTCACCGATGTGGCAATAGAAGAGATAACGCAGGTTTTGCGCACCAACCACAAGCTGCGCGATGGCGACGACGACGATTTCAACATTCGCTCGCAGCAGGAGCTTAGCACCATGATGACCAGCACAACCGACTTGATGACTGTGCTTTTGGCCTGTGTGGCTGGCATTTCGCTGGTGGTTGGCGGCATCGGCATCATGAACATAATGTATGTGAGCGTAACCGAACGAACCCGCGAAATCGGTCTGCGCATGAGCGTTGGCGCACGCGGTCGCGACATCTTGGCGCAATTCCTCATCGAAGCCGTTTTGATAAGTGTAACGGGAGGCCTGATTGGTGTGTTTGTAGGCATTGCAGCGTCGTTTGCAGTAAAATTTATCGCAGGTTGGCCAATTTATGTACAAGTTTGGAGTATTTTGCTTAGCTTTGCAGTCTGTACGGCAACGGGCATTTTCTTTGGTTGGTATCCTGCCAAAAAAGCAGCAAACCTCGACCCAATTGAAGCGATACGATACGAGTAAAATTATTCAATTACTTAATTTTCAATTATTCAATTCGAAGATTTGAAGATTATTTGGAGGCATCATTAACTGCGGAGCAAAAAAAACGGAAATAGCGACAGCGAATTCGAAAAACTTAGAAACAATTAGAAACTTGCAGTTTTATCGCACTGCCCAACACTAATTTGAAATCTGAAATCCAACACAATGACTCGCGAACGAAAAACAGAAATCATCATACACATTGCCTGCTGGCTGCTGGTGATGCTCATTCCATTTCTTTTTGTGGAACACAATGGCAATAGTTTTCAGTTCAACTGGAACCACTATCTGCACCACTGTTTTATCATGCTGGCATGTGCCGTGTTGGTTTATGTCAACTACCTCTATCTGCTGCCGAAATTGTTCTTCAATCAGCAACGCTACGCACTTTTCTGGTCGTTGAATGCGATTTTTATTTTGGCACTCACAACCGCGATCACGCTCACTTTCCGTATGTGGGATTTGCATACGATCGATGTCGTTTCTACCGCTGGAATGCCGCCAGCACCAATTGGCGCAGCAGGTATGCCGCCCATGGCTGGCGCTCCAATGTCGCGCCCGCCGCATCGCCCTACTTTTCTGCCAGCATCAATCATCTTTTTCTTGCGCGATATGTCGTTCCTTTGCCTTGCGTTTGGCATTGGTTTCGCTGTGAAATTGGCCATGTCGTATCGGCGCAAAGAAATGCTCATTCAGCAACTCGAGCGCATGCAAATCGAAACTGAACTGAACCAACTGCGCTACCAAGTGAACCCGCATTTCTTGCTGAATACGCTCAACAACATCTACGTTTTGGTGGCAATCGATGTCGAGAAGGCGCAAAAATCGATTCTCGAACTTAGCAAGATGATGCGCTATGTGCTTTACGACAATCGCGAAAAAGTGCCGCTCGTACACGATGTGCATTTCATCGAGAGTTATATCGACCTGATGCGACTGCGACTAACCGACGATGTTACGCTCGACATTCAGATTGATATCGACGAAGAAAGCACTACGCAAATTGCACCAATGATGCTTATTTCGCTCGTCGAAAATGCTTTCAAACATGGCATTCCTGCCAAGGGCAAAAGCACCATCGAGGTAGTGATTCACGAGGACTTCAACGGACTTGTAACTTGCTATGTGGCAAACTGCAATTACCCTAAAACTGATTCCGACAAGAGTGGCTCGGGCGTTGGATTGCAACAGTTGCGCCGCCGCCTGAACCTGATCTACCCGAACCACTATATGTGGAGCGTGCGCCTGTCGGACGACAAAAAACAGTACATTTCGGAACTAACCATAAATACGAAACAATGACACTCAACTGTGCTATCATCGACGATGAGCCGCTGGCTCTCGACTTGCTTGCAAACTATGTGAGCAAAACTTCGTTCCTAAATTTGGTCGGTCGCTACACCAATGCCGTGTCGGCACTCGAAGGACTGCGCCAGCACCCTGCCGATGTCGTTTTTTGCGACATTCAGATGCCCGAACTCAACGGATTGGAGTTTGCTAAACGCCTCTCGGCCGACACGCATATTGTCTTCACCACCGCATTCGATCAGTACGCTGTGGAGAGTTACCGCGTGAATGCAGTCGACTATCTGCTGAAACCATTCTCGTACGACGATTTTCTGCTGGCAGCCAACAAGGTTTGGCGCGTGGTGGAGCGAAATCGCCGTAGCATTGGCGTTGTTTCCGAGCCCGAAGCCATCTTCGTGAAGAGCGATCGCCGTCTTGTGCGCATCGACATCGACGAGGTGCTTTACATCGAAGCCATGCGCGATTACATGAAAATTGTTTTCGAAGGCGACCGCGAGCCAGTCTTCTCGCTCATGAGCCTGAAAGCACTCATTGCCATGTTGCCGCCCGGACGGTTCATTCGTGTGCATCGTTCGTTCCTAGCGCAGAAAACCAAAATCTCGTCGGTGGAAAACAATCACATCGCTTTCGGACGCGTGCAAGTGCCTGTGGGACGCCTCTATCGCGCCGAATTGATGCAATATCTCGACGAACGCAAATTGAAACCGCAATCGAAATAAAATTGTTTTGTTTTTTCATAGTTTGGTGGAGATGTGGCAGCTGCTGCATCTCCTTTTTTGTGCCGCAAAATCTGCATTTCTCCGATTCAGAAAAAATTGCTACCTTTGCAATTTGGACATAAGTTCGCTAAATCTCACACGGAGAAAGATTTGAATGCGAAAATAAACGTATAGACGCACATTTCTTGCGACTTGCTACTTGCGACTTGCTACTTGCTACTTCTATCTTGTTACTTTTTCAAACTATGAAACTCAACGTAATAAACCGTTCTCATCACGCGCTGCCTGCTTATGCCACCGAGGCTTCGGCTGGCATGGATTTGCGTGCCAATTTGTCGGAACCCGTAGTGCTGCACCCGCTCGAGCGGAGGCTCATTCCTACGGGATTGTTCATCGCTTTGCCTATTGGTTACGAGGCACAAATTCGTCCACGTAGCGGCTTGGCACTGAAAAAAGGCATTACCGTGCTCAATTCGCCTGGCACCATCGATGCCGACTATCGTGGCGAAATTGGCGTGATACTGATCAATCTCTCGAACGAGGATTTTGTGGTTGAAGATGGCGAACGCATCTGCCAAATGGTCATAGCACGTCACGAACAAGCCGAATGGGTCGAAGTGACCGAACTTGACGATACCGAACGCGGCGCTGGCGGCTTTGGACACACGGGAGTTTAGTTAGGAGTGAGGAATTAGGAGTTAGGAGTTAGGAGTGTTTCAATTGATAATTGACAATTAAGCAATTAGCGCTAAACAATGGGCGGTTCGAAATACTCTCTGCCCACAACTTGAAACAACAACGATACCTCACAAACCACCACTAACGCATTCAACGCTTCAACGACCAATCAACTGATCAACCCAATTTTGGAATGAAACTAAAACTTGTCATAATCTCGCTGTTTTGCAGCGCACTTTTGTCGGCGCAGACCGAAAACCTCGATTCTGTTTTTGCTGCGCGCGTGGCCGAAGAGCAGCTTGCAGACTCGACCGACGAGCAGCGTTGCGCCTACTATTTTTCCGAGGGCGTGCGCTATCGTTTGGAAAATAAGTTCGATTCGTCGCTCACCTGCTTTGCGCAAAGCATCAGTTTGTGCGACGATGCTGCCTCGTACTACGAATTTGCCTGCATTGCACTCTCGGCCGATCGCACCGATACGATTGCTTTGACATACGGACTTTACTACTTGGACGAAGCCATAAAGCGCGCACCAGAAAATGTGGATTATCTTGTGACGAAAGGCAAAGTGTGCATTGGCTTTGGAAATTTCCACGAGGCGGCAAAAATCTACGAAAAAATACTGAAACTGCGCCCGCAAAACGAATTCTACATGAACACCATGGCGGCAATATACGAAGAGTTGGGACAGTACAAAAAACAGCTGAAAGTGCTTCGCCGACAGGAGGCAAAATCGGGCATTTCGGACGACAATTCGTTTGAGCAGATCAACGCATTAGTCGCAATGAGGCGTTATGGCGACGCACAGAAACAGTGCCAAAAATTGATCGATAAATTTCCATTCGACTCTGAATATCAGGTAACAATGGGCGATATTTATGCCGCAGAGGGCAAAAACGATAAAGCGCGCGAAATCTACTATCAGGTCTTGGCAAAAGATTCGCTCGATATGTTTGCGCTCACGTCGATGGCGAGCCTCTGTTACAGCCATGGCGACACCATTGGCGGCGACGACTACATGCTGAAAACCATCGCCAGTCCCAATTCGCCGCTCAAGGTAAAACTCGATTTTATTTATGCAAAGATAAACACGCTCCTCTTGGTTGGCGACACGGCAAAAATCGATGAAATTGTCGGTTTGGTGATGAAAACTTACCCCGACGACGAGGCTGCGCGACTGCTCTACAGCGGTTATGTCTACTCCGTTGGACGCACCAGCGAGTATGAATCATCGCTGCGTAGTGTGCTTGAAGTGAATCCGAAAAACGAAAAAGTCTGGGATCAACTTCTCTCGCTCTATGCCGATTCGGCCGATGCATCGTTTGCAATTATCAACGAGGCGCTGACGCAACTGCCTAAATCGCTGCAGTGGCGGCTCTATCGTGCCGTGTTTTTGGTCGATAAACACGATTTTGTTGGCGCAATGGCCGATATTGATACTGCTTTCGCACTCGAACTCACCGACGAACAGAAGGCTTATGTCTACCGTGTGCGCGGACAGTTGGAGGCTAGTATAGGGCTGTATGCCTCGGCGGTGGCTGACTACGAAAACGCTCTGCAACTCGGTTGTAGCGACGAATCGATCTTCAATGACTATGCCTATCTTTTGGCTTCGGCGGGCGTCGATCTGCCAAAAGCAGAGAAAATGATAAGTCTCGTGGTGCAGTCAAACGCCGAAAATCCTTTCTATCTCGATACCTACGCTTGGGTGCTTTTCATGCGTGGCGACTATCGCGGAGCGCGTTTTTGGATAGAGCGCGCCCTTCAGAAAGAGAACGGTCAGCAGCCCGAATGTTACGAGCATTATGGCGACATTTTGTCGATGCTTGGCGAGCCCGACGCCGCAGTGGAGCAGTGGCAAAAAGCCGTTTCGCTCGGCAGCAACAATTCGCGCCAAATCTTGATGAAAATTGCCGATAAAAAATATATTCCAAATTTAATCGAATTGGTTGATAATGAGTATGTTACGACTAACACGAAATAGTTTGATTTTGTTTGTGGCGTGCTGTTTGGCTCTGACGGGTTGTCGCAGCAAACGCGTCGCGCAAAAGCCTGTCGAGGACATGTCGGCCCACACTGCCGCCGAGGTCATGCGCCAGCAGCCGCAGTTTCGCAGCATGAACATTGCCAAGATGGACGTGCTTGCCACCTACGGTCAGCACCAAATGTCGTTCAAGGCCACCGCGCGGCTCTTCACCGATAGTCTGCTGCAACTCTCCATTCAGCCGATGATGGGAGTGGAGATGTTTCGTATCGATTTCACGCCAACCGATTTTCGCATTGTCGACAAGTGGAATCGTCGCTACACCGAGAACACCTACGACTATTTGCGCTACAAATTGGGCGTCGATTTCAGTTTCGATTTGTTGCAGCGCATCGTGTCGAACCAACTCTTTTTGGTCGATAAACAGGTTGAAAATACCGATTTCGTGATTGAAAAATTTGAGGGCGAAGCCACGCGTTTGGTTCATCTGTCGCAAGGCATGATTCAGCGTTTCGAACTGGTCGAGCCAATGGCGATTGCCAAGGCCGAGGTGTTGACTGAACAGGCGCGCCTTACGTGCAACTATTCTGGTCATCGCGTGCAGAATGGCGTGCGTTTTCCAAACGAATTTTTGATGACTATTTCGGCTGGAAATCAGCAAGTTACACTTACATGCACTGTGCAGAAAATTGAATTCAACAAATCATTCGAGCCACTGCGCACACTTTCGCTCGAGAAGTACGAAAAAGTGCCGTTTTCAAAAATTATTCCGTAGTCCTTGGGTGTAAAAGTTGCAAGTTTCAAGTTTTAGGTTTGGGCGGCGAGTTTGTTGCAGTTTTAATTTAATCATAAATGGAAATTTCTATAAAAAAATATGGTTTCCTAGCGCTTTTGTCGCTGTTGTTGGTGTCGCTGCCTATGGTGGGCGAGACACGTCAGCAGCTTGAGGCGCAGAAAAAGAAGGCGCTCGAAAATCTGGCGCAGACCAACAAGTTGCTCGATGAGACGCAGAAATCGAAAAAGAGCAGCGAAAACAAGGTGAATCTGCTCAAACGCAGCATCAACGAACGCAATGCGCTCATCAAATCGCTGAATGGCGAGATTGGCGAACTCGAAAACAGCATTGTGGAACTCTCGACTCAAAAAGATGAGTTGCAGCAGCGCCTCGACTACGAAAAAAATGAGTATGCGCGCCTCGTTCGCGCCACCTATGAGCGGCGAAATCATTTCTCGCCGTTGCGGTTCATTCTGTCGTCGAATAGTTTCAGTCAGGCGTTTCGTCGTTTTCGCTATCTGCAAGAATTGCGTCGCTATCGTCGCTCGCAGGCCGAGGAGATTTTGCGTTTGACCGACGAGATTTCGGCCAAAGAGTTGGCTCTGCAAACCGATGTGGAGCAGAAGGGTAGAGTGGTGAGCCAAAAGGCGCGCGAGGCCAAAAAACTTGAGGACGATCGTCAGCGCGAAAACAAGATGTTGACCGATCTTCAGAAGAAGGAAAAAGACCTGAAAGCCAAGCAGAAAAAGCAGCAAAAACGCGCCGACGAGTTGAATGCGAAGATTCAGAAAATGATTGCTGCCGAAATCAAAAAAGAGGAAGAACGGCGCAAGAATGAGGCTAAAAAACAGGGCAAACCAACCTACCAAATGAGCAAAGATGAGCAGTTGGTGGCTGGCAATTTCGAGAAAAACAAAGGCAAACTGCCGCTGCCAGTCGAGCGCGGCTTCATCAGCGGACATTTTGGCGTGCAGCCGCACCCCGTTTTGCCGCACGTAACTACCAATAACAAAGGCATCTACATTCAAACGCCCGCTGGATCGACTGCGCGCGCCATTTTCGATGGTGTGGTGACAAAATGTTTCATGGTGCCTGGCAGCAACAGTTCGGTGATTGTGAAACACGGCAACTACCGCACCGTCTATTCAAACCTGACCGAACTCTATGTGAAAGAGGGCGACAAGGTTACCACCAAGCAGAAGTTGGGCAAAATTTTTGTCGATACCGAAAACGACAACAAAACCGAACTCTACCTGATGCTCTACAAAGACACCAACATTCAAAACCCCGAGCCGTGGCTCGCAAAATAGGCTTTTACGATGAATTTTCGCAAGATTTTTTTGCCGATTGCCGTCGCGTTGCCGCTCGCACTCTCAGCCCAAACCGATGCCGAACGACAGCCCATTTCGCTGCGCACTACGGCCGAATATGGATACAACTACGCTTGGAGGCACTATGGCACACTGTCGGTCAATGGCTATTTCCCGATAAACAGATATTTCGACCTGTCGGCTGGCGTGCTGGCAAACACCGCCAATCAATATGCTTTCGATGGGCGCGCCATAGTCAATTTTCCGCTGAAAGTGGGACGGCTTGCGCTCGAAAATCGCTTTCTCTACCGCTATTTTGCTGGCTACGATACGCACGAACTCAATGCCGCACTTTCGCTCGGTTACGCCATGAACTATTTTCGCGTTTCGGCTGGATTTTGCGGGAAACTCTATGGTCAAGCGCCATTCTGGGCCGATGGCGACAATGCCGCTTTTGTGGCGGAACCATTCAATCTGCTGTGGAACATCGAAGTGCACGCGCGCCCCGACAGTTGCGCATGGAATCTCGGATTGCGAGCTAGCAATTTCGACGATTTTCAGATAGAACGTTTCAATCAGCCCATCTTCACGCTTATGGGACGCTACGATTTCAACCAACATTGGCGACTCTTTGCCGATGTGGCGTGCAAACCTGCGGGCGTCTTCCATGTCTCTGCCAATTTTTATGGCATCAATACTCACCTTGGATTCATCTACACATGGTAAAAAAATATATCAAAATATCGATTATCGTTCTGATTCCCACGCTGTTAGCCTCGTGTAATGTCGATTGGCTTGGCTTTGTTTCGTCCACGAGCGACACCACCAATCAGCGTGTGGCGCAATCGCTCGCGTGGAACGACGAACACGATAGCACAGTGGTTCGCGTACCGTCCGATTCGTACCGATTCTATGTGGGCAGCGATGTGCACACCGAAAAAACTACCAAAAATCTTTCGCAGTGGATTTGTGCGTTGCGCAACGACTCTGCCGCCTATTTTGGAATTGTCGATGGCGATTGCGTGAACGAAAAAGATGCGTTCCATGTCTTTGCGCCCGCTCTCCGTTTCGATTCGCTCACGCAGCAGCGCAACGACACCATTTTCACCACCGTTGGCAACCACGACCTCTTTTTTGAGCAGTGGAACGACTATCGCAACTATTTTCACACGGCTACCTATTGGTTCGAGGTGAAAACGCCCACGCAACGCGACCTTTTCATCATTCTCGATACGGGAAACGGCACGCTTGGCACTACGCAATACGATTGGCTCGCCTCGTTGCTTGCCGCAAAACGCAATCAATATCGCCACTGCATTGTAGCGACGCACACAAATCTATTCAAAAACGATAACTCCTCTTTCCCAACGAGTGAAATATCGCTCGAAGAGACCTACAAAATCACCGATTTGATGCAGCAATACCGCGTCGATCTCTATCTGCAAGGGCACGACCACAATCAGGAGGTGCTGAACTATCGCGATGTAACATACATCATCGTTCCCACCATGCGCGACGACAGCGACAATCCGCGCTACCTTGTTGGCACTTGCAGCGACGAAGTCTCGTACGAATTTAGAAAAATGTAATTGAGTTTCTGATTTCTGGTTGGAAAGGTTTCTGAGTTTATTTTTGTTGAATTGTTGAATAGTTGAATTGTTGAATTGTTGAAGCGTAGGGGCGAATGATTATTCGCCCGCAATGTAGTGGCGTACATCGTCATCGTTAAAGTCATAGTCTTAGTCAAAAAACTCCTCACTCCTAA
>CAVFDI010000005.1:22115-49219 GCA_963621145.1 Paludibacteraceae bacterium
ACTCCTCACTCCTAATTCCTAACTTTTTTATGCATTGTCTTGATAAATTCCGTTTCTGTCCTAATTGTGGTTCGGCGCAGTTTAAGGTGCTCGACGAGAGGGCAAAAGTTTGTCCCGATTGCGGTTTTGAGTTCTACAACAATGCCTCGGCGGCGGTAGTTGCGCTCATTGTTGATATGAAAAAACACTCGTTGTTGGTTTGCCAACGTGCAAAAAATCCAGCAAAAGGCAAGCTCGATTTGCCAGGCGGCTTTGTCGACCACAACGAGTCGGCCGAAGAGGCGCTCGTTCGCGAGGTGAAGGAGGAGTTGAACCTTGAAGTGACGAGGCAGTCCTATCTTTTTTCGCTGCCAAATGTCTACCGCTATTCCGATTTCGATGTGCATACCGTCGATTTTTTCTATCTGGTCGAGGTAAAAAGCACTAAACCGCTTCGCCCTGCCGACGATGTAGCCGATGCTGCTTTTGTAAAATTTTCCGACATTCGTAAGGGCGATTTTGGCCTCGATTCTATGCGGCAGGGTATCGATATTTTTCTACAAACCACGCTTTTGTCCGATATGTAGTTGCAGTATTTGTGCTGTAAAACATATTTTCTGATTTTCCGACTGATTTTTGACAAGAACGATAATTTGCTAAATATGTTGTATGGCATATTTCTAAAGTTCGTTCAATTTTGCTATCTGTCTGAAAATTAAGTATTTGTAAAAATTTTCATACTAAATAATGTTAAAAGTTGGCGATTTTTGAGCGATATGCTTGCTGCTATTGAAAAATGCTCTATCTTTGCACTGTGTTTTTCATGGTATTAGATTTAAGGTTAAGAAGGATTGTGGTCGTCGCGATGACGGCCCTTTTCTGTTTTTAGGAACTTCCTCAACCCCCTCAGAGAAGGGGCCTTTTTTTGCGTAGCAAATAATTTGAAATTTTGAAATCTGAAATTTGAAATTTTTTGTACCTTTGCATTCCGAAAAATTATTCAAAAAACATACTTGAAACAATGGAAAAAAGTGCATTGCAGATAGCGCGGGCAGCGTATAAACCGAAATTGCCCGTTGCGCTCGAAGGCGGCATAGTGCTAAACGAAGGCGCTGCCACCGAATCGGTTGCCGACCAAGCAGCCATCAAAGAACTTTTCCCGAACACCTACGGCATGCCGTTCGTTACTTTCGAACGCGGCAAAGAGGCGCTGAAGGCACGCGTGAATGTGGGCGTAATACTTTCGGGCGGTCAGGCCCCTGGCGGACACAACGTAATAGCTGGCCTGTTCGATGGTCTGAAACGCCTCAATCCCGAAAACAAACTCTACGGATTTTTGGGCGGTCCTAGCGGACTTATCGATCACAAATACATCGAACTCACGTCCGACATCATTGACGACTATCGCAACACGGGCGGTTTCGACATCATCGGTTCGGGACGCACCAAATTGGAGGAAAAAGATCAGTTCGATAGCGGCATCGAAATCTGCAAAGAATTGGGAATCAATGCAATAGTTATCATTGGCGGCGACGATTCGAACACCAATGCTTGCGTTTTGGCCGAATATTATCTGCAGAAAAAATGCGGCATTCAGGTTATCGGTTGCCCCAAAACCATCGATGGCGACTTGAAAAACGACATGATCGAGACTTCGTTTGGTTTCGACACCGCTTGCAAAGTCTATTCTGAGATGATTGGCAACATCGAACGCGATGCCAATTCTGCCAAAAAATATTGGCATTTCATCAAACTGATGGGTCGCTCGGCATCGCACGTTACGCTCGAATGCGCACTGCAAACGCACCCTAACATCACGCTTATTGGCGAAGAGGTTGAGGCCAAAAACTTGACTCTTGACGATGTGGTTACATACATTGCCGAAGCCGTTGCGGCGCGCGCTGCCAAAGGCTTGAACTTCGGTACAGTGCTTGTTCCTGAGGGATTGATCGAGTTCATTCCTGCCATCAAACGCTTGATTGCCGAGTTGAACGATATGTTGGCACAAAATCAGGCTGAATTCGACCAAGTGCCAGCCGACGAAAAAATTGCGTATGTTGTTAAACACCTCAGTGCCGAAAATGCTGCCATTTTCGAGAGTCTGCCCACCACGGTTTCGCGTCAGTTGGCTCTTGAGCGCGATCCACACGGCAATGTGCAAGTTTCGCTTATCGAGACGGAGCAACTGCTTGCCGAGATGGTTGGTAAAAAACTCGCCGCTTGGAAGAAAGAGGGCAAATATGCTGGCAAATTCGCCATTCAACACCATTTCTTCGGTTACGAAGGTCGCTGCGCTGCGCCATCGAATTTCGATGCCGATTACTGCTATTCGCTCGGTTTCAACGCTGCGCAACTGATTGCTTGCGGCAAAACGGGCTATATGTCGTCGGTGCGCAACACCACCAAACCTGCCGACCAATGGCTGGCTGGCGGCATACCTATCACCGCTATGATGAACATGGAGAAGCGCAATGGTAAGATGAAACCTGTGATTCAAAAAGCCCTTGTTCGCCTCGATGGCGGTCCGTTCCGTTACTTTGCCGCACATCGCGAAGAGTGGGCGCGCGAAACAGCGTATGTCTACCCTGGTCCAATTCAATATTTCGGTCCAACCGAAGTCTGCGACCAACCAACCAAGACGTTGGTTCTGGAACACGAATAAAAAAAACGCCCTTCGGGGCGTTTTTTTGTTTAAGCATTGTTGAATTGTAAGGGCGAATAATTATTCGCCCGCTTTTTCGGATATTTCTGCGATTTTTTTGCTTTGCAAAGTAACAAAATTATCAATTGAACTGACGACACGCCACGTCCCCACTGACTTTGTGGCATTTTGATTGGCAGCGGTTAGCGTCCCTATAATCTTTAACCTCTCAACTCTAACCTCTCACCTCTCTACGAAATTCGCGTTACCGATTTTAGGGCGGGCACTTTCAGCAGGTTCATGCAAAGCACATTGATGTCTTCGACGCTGTGGACGAAGATGCCGAATTGCGCCGTGAAAATGCCATCTTTGGTGTCGACGGTGGCGTTTTTGATGTTGAGCGAATAGACTTCGGACATCACAGTAACCACTTTTTGCAGCAGACCAGGCTCGTCGATGCCCGTCATCTCGATGGTTGCGAGGAACGACAGCACTTTGTGCGTGGCCCATTCGGCGGTGATGATGCGGTTGCCGTAACTGCTTTTGAGTTTTTGTGCCACGGGACAATCGCGCTTATGCACTAGCACAGTGCCGTATTCGTCGAGATAGCCAAGCACGGGATCGCCTGGAATTGGGTGGCAGCATTCAGCCAAAGTGTAGCCCTCTTGCCCCACATTTTCGTCGGTCAGAAGCACCGATTTTTTCTTCTTCGGATCGGAAGTTTTGTCGGCATCGTTTTTCTTGCCAAACTGTAACTTCCACATTTTCACCCACTTGCTCGGATTTTTGGTTTGGAAAACTTTTGTGGTGATGTCGCCCAAATCGACCAATCCGCGCCCTACAGCGGTGTAGAGTTCGGTAGGTGTGTTGAATTTGTAGTGATCGACAATGCGCGCGGAGGTAACATTGTTGAGCGGCATGTTCAGTTTTGCCAATTCGGCTTCGACCGCTTTTTTGCCGCGCGTTTGAATGGCGTGATACTCTTTTTTGAAGACCGATTTCAGCTGTGCTTTAGCGCGTGTGGTGGTTACGATGTCGATCCAGCCAGGCTGCGGCAGTTGCGTTTGCGAGGTGATAATTTCCACCTGATCGCCGCTTTTCAGTTCGTAGTTGAGCGGCACAAGTTTATGGTCGACTTTAGCACCAATGCAGTGCAGTCCAATATCGGTGTGCAGGGCAAAAGCAAAATCGAGCGCTGTTGATTTGGCGGGCATTTTGCGAATGTCGCCTTGCGGGGTGAACACATAAATTTCGCTGGCGTAGAGGTTCAGTCGGAAAGTGTCCATAAACTCCACGGCATTGGTGTAGTCGGCCGTGTCGAGCATATCTTTCAGCGATTTGAACCACGAGTCGAGGTCGGACAGTTCGTTGGTGCCTGTTTTGTATTTCCAGTGCGCAGCCAAGCCGTGTTCGGCAATCTCGTTCATGCGTTCAGTACGGATTTGCACTTCAACCCAGTTGCCCTCGTGGCTCATCAGCGTAACATGCAGCGCCTCGTAGCCGTTGGCTTTGGGCGTGCTGAGCCAGTTGCGCGTGCGGTCGGGGTGTTCCTTGTAGAGCGATGTGAGCGCCGAATAGGTTACCCAGCAGTTGGCGTGTTCGTCTTCGCCCTCGTGCGGACGGAGAATGATGCGCACCGCCAAAAGATCGTACACTTCGTCGAACGGAATATGCTTATTTTGCATCTTGCGGAAGATGGAATAGGGCGTCTTCACACGATAGGTGATGGTGTAATCGTATTTGTACGAATCGAGGATTTGTCGAATAGGTTTGATGAATTGTTGGTACGATTCCTCCAATCGAGGCGTAACTGCCGCCACCTGTTCTTGAATTTTTTCGTAGACTTGCGGCTGTTCGTATTTGAAACTGAGGTTTTCGAGTTCGGTTTTTATCAAGAAGAAACCTAAGCGAGCGGCAAGTGGCGCATATATATATTGTGTTTCGCCGCAGATTTTGTACTGTTTGGCAGGCGGCATGGAACCGAGTGTGCGCATGTTGTGCAGGCGGTCTGCCATTTTTATCAGAATCACACGCACATCTTCGGGCATTGTCAGAATCAGTCGGCGGAAGTTTTCGGCCTGTTCCGATGCTTTCTCGCCAAAAATGCCGCCCGAAATTTTGGTGAGTCCCGAAACGATTTGGGCAATTTTCGTCCCGAAGCGCTCTTCGATGTCCTCCACGGTGTAGTCGGTATCTTCCACTACATCGTGCAACAGCGCCGAGCAGATTGATGTGGAGCCGAGACCAATCTCTTTCACCACAATGCGCGCCACGGCCAACGGATGCATAATGTACGGCTCGCCCGAGCGACGACGCACGCCTTGGTGCGCACTCTTGGCAAATTCGAATGCTTTGGTAATGATTTCGACTTTCTGCTTGTGACGAGTAGCGGCATAGTCCTGAAGCAACGCTTCGAACTCTTTTTGAATCATCGCCTCTTCGTCGGCTTCGGTTAGGTTGGCATATTTTTCGTCCATTCTTGGAATATTTCAGATTTCTAATTTCAGATTTCAGATTTCTAATTTCTGGTTTCTAGTTATTGCAAGCAAAAACGCCACTAAATTAAATAATTGGAAATTAGATAATTGGATAATTGGATAATTTAAAGTCTTTTGTCCTTACTCTTTATTCCAAAATTCTTGCTACTTGCTACTCACATCTTGCTACTGTGTTAATCAAACATCTGTCCCGCATTTTGCGAGAGTTGTATCATCTCGTCGTATTGTTCGGGCGAGAGATCGAGGAAGTAGTAGTTGCGCGGATCGACCGGTTTGTCGTGAAAACGCACTTCGTAGTGCAGGTGCGGACCTGTAGATTTGCCCGTGTTGCCCACTTCGGCGATTATTTCGCTGCGCGTAAGTCGCTGACCTTTCTTCACTTTTATCTTGTGCAGATGTGCATAGAGCGTGCTGTAGCCAAAACCATGGTCTACGGTTATGCAATTGCCATAGCCCTGTCGCCACCCTGCCGACGACACCACGCCATCGCCCGTGACATACACATCGGTGCCAGTTGGCGCAGTGAAATCCATTCCAGCATGAAAACGGCGCGTGTGATAAACTGGATCGATGCGCCAGCCGTAGCCCGACGCCATGCGTTTCAGATTTTTGTTCAGCACAGGCTGAATGGCGGGAATGCAGCGCAGTTTTTGGTCGTTCACCTTGACAAGTTTCACCACTTCGTCGTACGACTGCGACTGAATGTAGATCTGCTTCGCCAAATCGTCGACGCGCTTGGTGGCTTCGGTCAAAAGCGAGGCGTTCATCATGTCGGCAAAATCGTCGTAGCGGCTATTGTTGCCCAGTGCACTGTGTCGCACGCCATCGGGAATGGGATCGGCCTGAAGAATGACACGATAGAGATTGTCGTCGCGTTGCTGCAGATCCGACAGCAGCAACTGCACATCGTCCATGCGGCGCTCCAGCAGTTTGTATTGCGATTTCAGGCGAGCATTTTCGGCCGAGAGTTGTTTTTCGCGCGGCGATTCCACAAAATGGACATACAAAAAGAAAAATGCCACGCCCAAACAGACGCCAGTGAGCAAGAAAAGCCCAATTCGCCGCAGCACACCCCAAAAGGTGACACTCACTTTCTCGTACGAAAGCGTGTCGGGATTGTAGCGGAATTTAGGTTTTCGAGCCATGGATTAGCGTGCTGAATAATTGACTGCAAAGTTACAAAATTTTTTCAGAACCATGAATCGAGAGCGATGGCAAAGACGCTGAAAAACTATTTTTTTTTCGTGCAAAATCAGCAGCCATAGAATTTTCGTAAAATCACTTGAAAATGGCTGTGGCACATCACTTTCGACAAAAATACCGAAAGTCGTTGTGCTGGATCGGGCGTAACCACATAGCGGAAATGCGGACGACGAGCAGTAACAATTTTCGCCACTTTGCGTGCCAAATAGTCGGGCGAGCCACCATGAGACTCGTCGTGTTCGATGTGCTGCAGCACTCTGCCAAACGATGGCGCGTAGTCGGCATCGGCTTGCGTGGCAGCAGAAATGCGCCTGTTGGCCGTGAAACCAGTACAGAAATCGCCTGGTTCGACTAGCACCACACGCACGCCAAACTGCGCCACTTCGAGACTTAGTGCCTCGCTGTAGCCTTCGATAGCAAATTTTGAAGCACTATACCAACCTTGATATGGAATTCCAAACACGCCAGCAATGCTGCTCAAATTGATGATGAGTCCGCTGCGCCGGCTACGCATGTGCGGCAGCACACACGAACAAACATGCGCCATGCCAAGGAAATTTGTTCCGATTTGCAGCGAAATTTCCTCGTCGGTGGCCAACTCAGCAGCACCACCAATGCCCATGCCAGCGTTGTTTATCAGCACATCGATGCGCCCTTCGGCAGCAATGATTTGTTGCACCGCTGCCTCGATGGTTGCACGGTTGGTAACATCCATTGGCAGCATGGTGAAACTATCGCACGGCTGCGGATGCCGACTTGTGCCATAAACACGATGTCCGTCGCTAGCCAAACGCAACGCCATAGCCCGTCCGAAACCCGACGAAGCGCCAGTTATCAAAATGACCTTATGTTCCATAATTTTGAAAAAAAGAGAAGTTACATTTTTCAGCGTTGTAACTCACCGCAAAATTAGCAATTTTGCCCCAAAAAAGGCACTTGCACAGTAGCGCAAAATTTAGTAATTTTGCGAGATTTTGTGGCGCAAATTTCCGGTAAGAGAAAAATGTGCTCAAAAAACGCAGTAAATAATTGATTATCAGAAATATAAATCATGATGACTTCAAAAGAAATTCGTCAATCGTTCCTCGATTTTTTTGCATCGAAAGGGCATAAAATTGTGCCGTCGGCGCCCATGGTGGTGAAAGACGACCCCACACTGATGTTTACCAACGCTGGCATGAACCAGTGGAAAAACATCATTCTCGGTAACGACCCAATAACTGCGCCGCGCATTGCTGATTCGCAAAAATGTTTGCGTGTGAGCGGCAAACACAACGACCTTGAAGAGGTTGGTCACGACACCTATCACCACACCATGTTCGAAATGCTCGGCAACTGGTCGTTTGGCGACTATTTCAAAGAAGGCGCCATCGATTTTGCGTGGGAATACATTGTCGATGTGCTGCATATCGACCCGAAAAACCTCTACGCAACCGTGTTCGAGGGCTCTGCCGACGAAGGCTTGGAGCGCGACAACGAAGCCGCCGCCATTTGGGCAAAACATCTGCCAGCCGACCATATTTTGAACGGTAACAAACACGACAATTTCTGGGAAATGGGCGACACCGGTCCGTGCGGTCCTTGCTCCGAAATACACGTCGACAGCCGCTCCAACGAAGAGAAAGCCGCCATTCCAGGGCGCGAATTGGTGAACAAAGATCACCCGCAAGTCATCGAAATTTGGAACCTTGTGTTCATGCAATACAACCGCAAAGCCGATGGTTCGCTCGAAGGGCTGCCAAACAAAGTAATCGACACGGGCATGGGCTTCGAACGATTGGTGCGCACGCTGCAAGGCAAACAATCGAACTACGACACCGACGTGTTCCAACCACTGCTCAAAGCCATTGGTAGCGTGTGCGGTTGCACTTATGGTAAAGACGAGAAGACCGACATTGCCATGCGCGTCATAGCCGACCACATTCGCACCATTGCTTTTGCCATAACCGACGGACAATTGCCAAGCAACGCCAAAGCGGGTTATGTGATACGACGCATTTTGCGCCGCGCCGTGCGCTACGGCTACACATTCCTTGGGCAAAAATCGGCGTTCATGTACAAACTCATTCCCGCCCTCATCGACAACATGGGCGAGGCATATCCCGAGTTGATTCATCAGCAAACACTCATCGAAAAGGTGATAAAAGAGGAGGAAGAGGCTTTCCTGCGCACGCTCGAAACTGGCATGCGACTGCTCGACCGCGTGATGGACGACACCAAGAAGGCTCATCGTACTGAGATTAGTGGTGTAGACGCATTCACGCTGTACGACACCTACGGATTCCCGCTCGATCTCACCGAATTGATTCTGAAAGAGAACGGTTTGACGCTGAATCATGCCGATTTCGATGCCGAAATGCAAAAACAGAAAGCGCGCGCTCGCAACGCTGCAGCCGTCGAAACGGGCGACTGGATTACGCTGCGCGAAGGCGAAACCGAATTTGTGGGCTACGATATGCTGTCGTGCGAGGCACACATTCTGCGCTATCGCAAAATGGCATCGAAAGGTAAAGAATATTACCAAATAGTGCTCGACAAAACACCTTTCTATGCCGAAATGGGCGGTCAAGTGGGCGACACAGGCACTATCACAGCCAACGGCATTAGCACTGCCATAACCGACACCAAGCGCGAAAACAATCTGCCAGTACATATTGCTGCCACGTTGCCAGCCGACCCGCAAGCCACATTCACAGCACAAGTGGACGAGGAGCGTCGCCATGCCATCGAGGCCAACCACACCGCCACGCACTTGTTGCACGAGGCACTGCGCAATCTGCTCGGCACACATGTTGAGCAAAAGGGCTCGTATGTATCGCCAGATGCGTTGCGATTCGACTTTTCGCATTTCCAAAAAGTGACGCCAGCCGAACTGCGCCAAGTGGAACACGCTGTGAACAAGAAAATTCGCGAAAACATTGCCCTCGACGAGCACCGCAATGTGCCAATAGCCGAGGCAAAAGCCATGGGAGCGATGGCTCTGTTTGGCGAAAAATATGGCGACAAAGTGCGTGTCATTCGCTATGGCTCGTCCATCGAATTGTGCGGCGGCACACATGCCAAATCTACGGGCAACATCGGCATGGTGCGCATCATTGGCGAGAGTTCGATAGCCGCTGGCATTCGCCGAATAGAGGCAATAACAGGCACGGCCGTCGAAAAGATGCTCGACACTGCGCAAGATCTGCAAAATGCCCTGCGCGAACTGTTCAACAACACGCCCGACATTGTGGCATCGGTTCAAAAATCGATTGAAGAGAATGGCGCGCTGCACAAAAAGATTGAGGATTTCATGCGCGAACGCGCCGAACAGATGCGCGAACGGCTGCTCAATCACGCTGAGGAAATAAATGGAGTAAAAGTGATTCGCTACTGCGGCGATGCTTCGCCTGAACTGTTCAAGAGCATCATTCCGCACTTCAAAGGTCGCTTTGCCGATGTCAAATTCCTGTTTGTGGCAGGCACTGTGTACGAAGGCAAACCCAACCTGACCATTTTCTTGAGTCAGCCTATGGTTGATGCGGGCTACAACGCAGGCAACATGGTTCGCGAGGCTGCCAAGTGCATACAAGGCGGTGGTGGCGGACAACCTTTCATGGCTTCGGCAGGCGGCAAAAACCCCGCAGGCATCAACGACGCGATAGAGAAGGTGATCTCTGCGCTTTAGTACAGAGACAGCTCGATCTCGAATCACCCACGCCAAATCACCATGTGAAGCAAAAAAATCAATAACCCCGCACTTCAGTGCGGGGAAACAAGCCAAGACACACTTACTAAACCAAATCCACCCCTTCTCACCATGGAACTTGAACAAAACAGCTACGCAGCGGCTCTCGAAAAGAGCAAACAGATAGAGGCCGACATTGCCGTTAATCCAACAAAATATCGTGTACTCACGGGCGATCGTCCCACGGGGCGACTGCACATCGGACACTATTTTGGCTCGCTGCAAAACCGCGTGCGACTTTCGAAACTTGGCGTGCCAACGATGATCTTGATTGCTGATTATCAGGTACTTACCGATCATGATGCCTATCAGGAAATCAGCCAAAACACCAAGCAACTTGTAATCGACTACTTGGCGGCAGGCATCGAGCCGAGCGAAAATGTGTTGATCTACCCGCATAGTTATGTGCCAGAAGCCAACCAGCTGATGGTGCCGTTTCTCACGCTCGTATCGAACGCCGAGCTGAGCCGCAATCCAACGGTGAAAGAGGAGATTCAGGCGGCGGGGCTCAAAAGCGTGAACGCTGGCATGTACACCTATCCTGTGCATCAGGCGGTGGACATTCTATTCTGCAAAGGCAATGTGGTTCCTGTGGGCAAGGACCAACTGCCGCACCTCGAGATGACGCGCCTTATTGCTCGCCGTTTCAACGAAAAATTTTGCCACAACACTGCGCCAGTATTCCCCGAACCATACGCACTGCTCAGTAAGACACCGAGCATTATGGGACTCGATGGCACGCAGAAAATGAGCAAAAGTCGCGGGAACGCCATCATGCTTAGCGCTAGTGAGGACGAGACTGCGGCTCTTATTAAAAAAGCTAAAACTGATGCCGACCGCAATATCACCTACGATCCCGAAAATCGCCCCGAAGTGGCCAACTTGCTAATGCTCATTTCGCTCTGCACTGGCGAAGAACCACAAACCATAGCCGAGCACATTGGCGATGGTGGTGGTGGCATGCTCAAACGCCTGCTCACCGAAGCGCTGAACGAGGAACTGCGCCCACTGCGCGAACGCCGCAAACAGCTCGAAGCGCAACCCGACTACATTCGCCAAGTGCTGCTTGATGGAGCCACACGCGCTCGTGCCATTGCTGCACAAACACTCGACGAGGTGCGCACCGCAATGAATATGCGGATTTAGTTTGTAAAGTTCATAAAGTAAAAAGTAAGGACGCACCGAGTGCGTCCTTACTGCGTTTATCACTAACTTGAAACTTGAGAATTAACTCTGCTTTACTCGGTTTTACCAAGTTTCTCTTTCAGCGATTGAATTTCATCGTCGCCGAGACCGCACTCTTTCAGATATTTGATGGCGGCATTTTGTAGTGTCGGCCCTTGCAAATTTACTTGGTAGAAGCCCAATCCTGCCCAATCGATGTCCGACACATCTATCGTGTTCCAATCGATGGCAGTGTAGTTCTGTAGCGCCTCTTCGTTACACAAGAGCCAAATCATGCGATCGATGGAGAGCGATTGACGCAGTTGGTACGACTCGCCATTATCATCGATTTTGTAAAAATTGATCATTGTCAGCATGTAGTCGCGGCGCAACTCTTCCACATCTGCGCCCATCAGTGCCTCGAGCAGCATCGACACAAAGCCACAGCGGTCTTTGCCCTCGTTGCAATGAATGAGATATGGCGGTTCGTGAGCGATGATGAACCGCACAGCCGCTCCAAGTCGCGTCTTGAAATCGTCGCAAAAGGTGTTTGCCATCATGCCGCAAGCAATGGTTTGCCCGTTGGCGTAGAGGTTCGGACAGTACGACGACGCATAGCCGTCAGACGTCATGTAGATAGCCAATTTTTCGGGTGTATCGGCCAAATCAATCTCGGTGTTGATGCCCGCCGCGCGCGCCAGACTATCGGCCACGCAGTAACGCCCAGCATTGTTCACGCAGTTTAGTGGATTGCTGCTGCGATATAGCACATTTGGTGCAATGCCCGTGGTCGTAATCATACGAAAATTGGCATATTCTTCGGCAGTTTCGTCTGTCTGCCGCTCCGTTTGGTACACCGACCGCATCAAATTGTAAGTTGCACGGTAGCCGCCCTTCTCCGAAATTTTCATTGTTACGCTATCGCCCACATTTCCGCCAATGTAGTGGTGAAAATCGCCATTGAGCATGGCAAAACCGTAGTCGTCGCCGCGCGCGTTGTAGTCCACATACGACGGGCCGAGTATCGCAACTTCGTTGAACGAGCTCACATACGGCACATTGTGTAGCACAAGGGTGTCGCCAAGGGTTACCTCCATCAGGTCGGCATAGTCGAAGCCAGCAGCGGCCATGTCGGCAGGTGTGAAACTCGGAATGGGCTGTCCGTAGCCATTCACCGCTACTATCACACCCGAAATTTTGCCTTGCTCCACCGCCTCCACCTCGTTGGGTTGCTGCTTGTGGCAGGAGGCGAAAATTGCTGCAAAAGCAAGAATTTGAAGGATAAAACAAAACCGTTTCATAAGCCATACAATTTGCTGCAAAGATACTCTTTTTTGCTACGAAAATTGAATTATTTGCCCGAAATGAACGAAAAACATCAGGCCACGGCGCGCTACATCCCTACATTGCGGGCGAATAATCATTCGCCCCTACAATTCAATAATTCAACAAAAACAAACTAGGAAACAGAATTTGCGCTAGCAATTCCGACAAACTTAAAAACTTTTCTAACCAGAAATCAGAAATTATTTATCACTTTTCTTCTCGTACATCTTCCAATAGGTGATGGGCAACACGGTGAGGGTGAGTGGCAGGGTGAGTAGCGCACCAAAGCAGATTACAACGCCCATGGGCATCCAAAGGCTGGTGTGGGCAATAATCATTGGCAAAACGCCCAGTGCAGTGGTGGCAGTAGTCAGGAATATTGGGCGCATGCGGCGCAATCCGCTCTCGTAGGCTGCCTCGCGCACCGAATGACCTTGGCGCACCAACTCTTCGGCATATTCGTACATCATGATGGCATTGCGCACTATCACGCCTATCAGACTCACAATGCCCAGCACGGCGGTTATTGAGATGTCGAGTTGAAAGGCATACAAACCAACGAACGCGCCAAAAATGCACAGCACCGAACTCGACAGCGTGAGCAGTGCTAGCGATACTTTGCCGAAATGGTAGAGCAGCAGCACAAACATCACCAAAAGGGCAGCTACCACGCTCCACAGAATCTGCGGAATCATCTCGCCGTTTATCGAACTCAATCCGCCGTAACTGATGCTCACGCCTTCGGGCAGTTGGTTCAGATTTTCCGAAATCCACGCTTTCACCTTTTTCTCGGCCGATACTTGGCTAGTTTTTCCGCGCAGGTCGCAGCCCACGGTTATGGTGCGTTGCGAATTGCGGTGCTCAATGCTGGCATGATGCCATTCGGGCGTGAGTGTGGCCACTTGTCGCAGCGGCACCCACACGGTTGGGTAGGCTGTTGGAATCATCAAATCTTGCAACTCGTCGATGCTCAGTTGGTTGGCGCCAGCGGTGTAGAGTAGCACTGGCACGCCATAGTCGCCTTCCCAAATGGTGGTAAGTTTTGTGCCGTTGGTGAGCGTGCCAAGGTAGAGTGACAGCATGGTCTCGGTTACGCCAAGTCGCGTGGCTTCGTCGTCGCGTAGGGTGATGCGCGTTTGGCAAGCCATCTGGTCGTAGTCGGAGTGAACCCATGCCATTTCTGGCTGCTGGCTCATGTATTGTCGCAGACTGTCGGCGTAAGGTGCCATGGCGTCGAGGTCGTCGCCCGTAAAACGCACTTCGAGCGGATTTTTCGCCGCCTGATAGTCGAGTTGCTTGAAACGAATGTATGCGTTCGGAAAATAGTTTTCGTATTCTTGCGTCATCTCTTTCAGCAGCTCGGACGTGGCTTCGGTGCTGGTGGTGTTCACAATGAATTGTGCATAACTTGGTTTTGCCATCTGTGGCGTGTAGGTGGCATGGAAGCGCGGCGAAGCCTGTCCCACAAACGATGTGATGGAGGTGATACGTTTGTCCACGCGCATCATTTTTGCTAGTGAGTCTGCCACTTGTGTGGTTTCGCTTATCGATGAACCATTGCGCAGATGAATCTCTACGGCAAAACATTCGCGTTCGGCCTTGGGCAGCAGTTGCAGGTTCAGTTGCGCCACCATCAGATAACCGCCTATGGCAAGGCAAACCACCAGAATGGCATAGACCAGCCACGGACGGCGGAAACAGCCGTTCACCATTTTTTGATAGACACGCTGCAGCCAAGCGAAAAATTTGTTTTGCATACGCTCGAACCAGCCCATCTCTTCTGGTTTGCGCCTGCGAATGAAACGCGTTGCCATGTAGGGCGTCACCCATGTGGCGTAGAAAATGCTGGCGGTGAGAGCAAACAGAATAGCCCACGGAAAGAGTTGCACAAAATCACCAAGCGGACCTTGAATAATCTTGGTCATCGGAAAAAACATGCCCGAAATGCTGCAGGTGGCCAATGCCATCGGCACAAACAGTTCTTTGGTGCTTACGGATGCCGAATACCAGCGACTGTAGCCGCGTTCGAGCAGATCGCTGTAGCCGTCGATCACTATCACCGAGTCGTCCACAATCATGCCCAAAACCACAATCAGCGCCGCCAAAGTTACTGTGTTCAGTTCTATTCCTGTGAGATACATCAGTCCTATGGCGATGGCTGTGCAGACTGGAACGCCCGTGCTTGCCACAAGTGCTGTGCGCAGCGGAAACAGAATCAGCATGACGGCAATGACCACCACAATGGAGAGAACAATGTCGCGCATGAACGATTCTACCGAGTCGTTCACCACTTTGGGCTGGTCGGTGATGCGGTGAAAATGCACATCGGGCGGCAGTTGCAGGCGCGCTGCCTCAATTTTTTCTTCCACCTTGTCGCCAAATGCTACAATGTTGTTGCCGGGCACCATTTCCATGTTGATGATGAGGCATGAGCGATCGTTGGCAATGTCGGCGGCGGCATCGCCAGTGTAGAATTCCACAAATTTTTCTGAATCGGGATAGCGTCGTTCGATGGTGGCAATGTCTTTCAGCCTGATGGTTGCACCCGTGGCGGGATCGAACCAAACTATCTGCTCCGCAATTTCGTGTTCGCTGCCGTAGGGAATGGTTACTTGCAGATTCTGATTGTTCACCGTGCCGCCCAGCGTGCGAATGCCTTGCAGTGCCAATGTGGCTTGCAGCGCTTTCTGATCAATCCCGTAGGCCGAAAGTCGCGCTGCATCTATGGTTACGGCAATCTCTTCGTGTTGCGCGCCAAGAATTTTCAGTTTGCCCATTTCGGGAATGGTGCGCAGTTGCGTGCAGAGTTCGCGCGCAAAACTCTCCAACTCGCGCGGACTGCGTTCGTCGCTCTCCACCGCTAGCAGCATCGACGATGTGTTGCCAAAATCGTCAACCACTACTACCTGCAAAACGCCCGCGGGCAGACTTGTCTTCTTGAAAAGGTCCAATCCAGCGCGAATGCTCGTCCATGCGTCGGCACTCGATTTCACCGAATTGCGAATGGAAACATACACATACACAATGCCATCTTCGGTGGTGCTGTAGGTGGCGGCTTTGTCCACTTCGATGTAACTATTCAGAAAATCTTCGAGCGGTTTAGTTACTTGATTTTCAACTTCTTGTGCGGTCGCTCCAGGGTAGATGGCGGCCACTACGCCCTGTCTGATGGTGAACTGCGGAAACTCATCTTTGTTCATCTTGGGCAGCGACCAAATGCCAATGGCCGTAAGCACTAGCACAACGAGCATCACAAGCGTGTGATTGCGCATGGCGGCTTCTATGTGGTTGCGTTTTTTCAAAGTGTTGAATTATGATTTGTTTTGTGGCGATTATCTTTCACTATTTATTTGTTCAATGCTTGCGCCGTTGAACAACTTCTGAAATCCTTCTACTACCACTTGGTCGCCCGTTTGCAGACCTTGGGTCACTACCACGCCGCCCGAAACATACTGTCCAATTTCGATGTCGCGGTGCTGCGCTTTTCCGTCGATGACGAGCCAAAGGTGTTTGCCCGAAGCGGTTGTCTGCACGCACTCCGATGGCACAAAAAATCCGCTCACCGACTGCGATTTCAGCCAAACTTTGCTCACCATGCTTGGCAATAGTTGTTGCTGATATTTTTCGGGAATGTTTGTGAGCATGGCTTTCACGGTGTAGGTGTGCGCAAGGGTGTTAGCCAACAGATTTTTTTCGGTCACGCAAATCGAAAGTGTGTCGCTGCCAATGGCGTTTATCACCACCGAACCGCTGTCGCCCGGTGCAATGGCGGCAATGTCGGCCTCTGCCACATCGAAAGTAACGTTGTAGCCCGCCATGTCGACCAGGGTTATCAGCGTAAGACCTGGTGCCACTATCTGGCCGCGTTTCACTTTGCATTCGCCCACCACGCCGTCGGTTGGAGCGCGTAACACGCAGTCGTTCAGCGATTTGCGCGAAATCTCAACCATTGAGCGCGCTTGTTCTAACTGACTGCGCAGTTCTACCATTTTCTGCTCGGTTACGCCGCCAGCAGCGTAAACCTGCTCGGCACGCCGCACGCCATCTTGTGCCTGTTTCAGCGTCGATTGCGCCACTTGCAGAGCGTTGCGAGCACGCGTATCGTCCATGCTGCAAAGCCGATCGCCAGTCTTCACATGGTCGCCAAGGCTCACATACACCGCGGTAACCTGACCAGCGGTCTGCGCGCTTAGTGCCACACTCGAAGCGCCTTCAATGCGCCCCACATATTGGTGTGTGTAGGCGTGCGTCTGCTGATTCATGGTTTGCACTTTCACTTTTATTGGACGCACCTCGTGTTGCTCTTTTGGCGCAATCAGGTCGCACGATGCCATCATCAGCGGCAGAATGGCAAAAATTATGTGGTGTGGTTTCATTTTCTTTCAGATTTTGAGAAGATAGAACATAGAGCATAGATTACCAGAACTTAGAAATCCGTCGCGCCCGTCTTTACTCTTTTGTCTTTACTCCCTACTCTTTAATTCTCAGCATCTCGTGTACAATTCTCACACTGTCCATTTTGCGGCGTTCGAGGGTGGTGTGGCGGTCTTCGTTGGCGTGTTCGGGCAGCAGACGTTCAATGGCGGGCATCACCAGCACAGCCATGATGTTGAGCGAGCAGATGGTAAGCATCAGTCGTTCGGCGTTGGTTGACGCTATTCGGCCCGCTTCGGCCTCGATATCGAGCGTGCGTTGCAATCGGCTGAGGTATTCGCCAAAGTGGTTGTGCGCAAAATCTACCAACGAATCGGGCATAGGCCCTGCCTCGTTCACCAAAAGGCGCGCCAGCATGGAATTTTCGGCTATCATGTCGAAATTGCGCATTATCAGTCGGTCGAGGTTCTGCACAAAAAAACGGTTCTCATCGCCTTCGCATGGCAGCACCGACTGCACGAAAGTCTCTATTTTGCGCTGCAGCAGCTCAAAAAACAGATTCTCTTTGCATTTGAAATGGTAGTAGAGCAGCACGTGCGTCACTCCCACGCGTTTGGCAATGCGGCTGATGCTCGCGCCTTCGTAGCCATTGCGTGCAAATTCCTCCTCGGCGGCCGCCAAAATCTCTTCGCGTTTGTTCTTCATTTTCTTGCTGATTTTTTTGTTTCGAAACTCGCCGCAAAGTTAGTGCATTTATTTCGAGCTGCTTACATTTTTGTAAGGAAAAATCGCAAAACGTTGATAATGAGAAAGTTAGGAGTTAGGAGTTAGGAGTTAGAAGTGAGGTGTTAGAAGTGAGAAGTTAGGAGTGAAATATTGGGAGTATAAAAAAATCGGCTCTCAAAATTTGAGGTCGATTATTATTTCCGATGGTGTCCGCACATCGAGAAAATGGTAATGGTCTTATTTTCTTTATTTATTTCGTACACAAGTCTATTTTTTGAGTCGGTGCGACGTGAGTATTTCCCTGATAATTCGAATCGAGGTGTTTCGGTTTTGCCTGTTCCTGTGAGTGGGTGTTGCCGCAATTCTTCGAGCAATCGACTGATTTTTGTCATTACTCCTTTCTGTCCGCTTTTTTCAAAGAAGCAACATCTTCGTCTGCTGGCTCTGTGAAAATAATTTTGTACGTCAGTCCCAAAGTTTACTCAAATCCACTTCATGTTTTTTACCCTTTTCTCCGCGTTTTATTTTTGCAACAAATTCGGGATTGTAGGTACTGTCTTCGACCTTGCTGGGTTCAATTATTTTGACATCAGGCGAGGATTTAATAAGCGTAATGAGTGCCATTGCAAACTTATTTCGTGGATTGTATTGCATTGTGATTGTTGCCATAGTTTTCCTTTTTTATTTTTCAACTGCAGAGTTACAAAAATTATTCCAAACCATATCGTAAAAAAATATAAATCTACATCTTTTTGCTGTGTGAGGTGTAAAAAATGCGTATCTTTGCACCATATTTTCTTGCGATTTTTATGAAAATTGTGATAATAGGTGGCGGAATTGCGGGTCTCACGGCTGGCATTTATGCCCAGAAAAATGGTTTTGAGAGCGAAATCTACGAACGCCACGCCATTGTGGGCGGACAATGCACTGGCTGGGTGCGGCAAGGCTACAAACTCGACAACTGCGTGCATTGGCTCACTGGCACAAATCCGCAAAAGGACATTAACAAACTGTGGCAAGATGTAGGCGTACTTGGCGACGACATCGAGGTGATTCAGCACGAGTCGTTCATGCGCGTTGAACTCGACGGCATGGCCATCGAACTGTGGCACGACATCGACCGTCTGCGCAACGACCTGCTGGCGCTCTCGCCCGAAGATAAGGACGCTATCGAAGATTTTGTGCGCACCGTCAATGTCTATCGCGATGTGATGATGCCCGCTTTGAAACCGCTCGAACAGCACAACATTTTCGACTGGATTAGGCTGATAAAAGGCATGCGTCGCTTGGGACGAATTCATCGCAAATACTCCAAAGTGTCCATTCCTGAGTACGCCGAACGGTTCAAACATCCGCTCATTCGCAAACTCATCACCACCTACATGCCAAAATCGTACAATGTGTCGTCGCTGCTCTATGTTTTCGGCACTTTCTGCGATGGCAATGGCGCACTGCCGCGCGGTGGCTCGTTTGGTATGATAGAACACATGAAGGCGCGCTACGAATCGCTTGGCGGAAAGATATTTACCAACCACGAGGCCGAAAAAATCGACATTTCGCTCGGTCGCGCTCGCTGCGTGCATTTCAAAAATGGCGTTACTGCCACGGGCGATTACATCATTTGCGCTTGCGACACGCACATCACCTTCAGCCGACTGATTGGCCACGGATTGATGGACAAATTCTTCATCAACCACTATCATCGGCACAAAGAACACCCGCTCTACAGCACGCTCAACTGCTTTTTTGGCGTCGATGCCGACCACGGAATGCCCAGCACAACGGTCACTTTCGATTGCGAGCCTTACATGGTGAATGGCGTGGCGGAGAATAACATTTTGGTGAAAAATTTCGACTACGAGCCATCGTTTGCGCCCGAAGGAAAATCGCTGCTGCAGACGCTTTTGGTGCAATATGAGAACGATTTTGATTATTGGGAAAATCTCTACAAAACCGATCGTGCGGCCTACAAAGCCGAAAAAATGCGCATTGCCGAGGAGGTGAAACAGCGACTCGAGGTGCGTTTCCCAGCCATGGCGGGCAAAATAACCATTCTCGATGTGGTTACACCAATGACTTACAATCGTTTTTGCGGGGCTTACAAAGGCGCGTACATGAGTTTCATTCTCACACCGTTTGCCGAAAAACAGACTAGTCGTGGCACATTCCCGCACATTCACAATCTGGTTCTGGCTGGTCAGTGGCTGCAACCGCCAGGAGGTCTGCCAAACGCTGTTGTGACGGGTCGTTTCGCCATTCAGCGCATCTGCAAAAAGGCGCACATAAAGTTTAAAAGTTGAAAGATGAAAGTAGGAACGCACCGAGTGCGTCCGTGCAGAAATATCGAAATTTGCGGTTCGACAGGCTCACCGCCCACAAATCAATCTGAAATCTGAAATTTGAAATCTGAAATTTGAAATTAGAAATCTGAATTTTCTCCCTCCCATGAAAAAACTTCTCTCCATCGCGGCATTTGTGTTTGCTGCAGTAGTCGCGCTGAATGCGCAAGTAACCACCGAACCTGCCATCATTCAAAAGGGCTATTCTGGTGCAATAAAAGTGATTTTCAATCCTGCCGAGGGCAACAAAGGCATGGTTGGCGCCACCGCTTGTTACGCTCACACGGGCTTAATAACCGCCCAAAGTGCGTCTAGCGCTGACTGGAAATATGCTACCAACACTTGGCGTGGCGGCGACGCTAAATACAAAATGACCAAAGATGGCTCGAATTGGGTGCTGAACATCAGCAACATCAACGACTTCTACGGCTGCCCCAAATCGGAAGAAATACTAAAGATGGCGTTCGTCTTCAACGATGGCCCTAGCGGCACGAAAGAGGGCAAAACGGCATCGGGCGGCGACATTTTTGTGGAACTTGACGAAGCGGGATTGTCGGCCAAAATCGACCATTCGCTCAGCGAAATCAGTTCGAAAGGTACATCGGTTACGCTCACTTGTAATGCCACTAGCGCAGCCACACTCACGCTCACGCAAAATGGCGCAACGGTGAAGACAGCCACAGGCACGCAAATGACCTACACCACCACGCTCTCGAACACGGGCGATTACAAATTTGTGCTTGTGGCCAAAACCGCTACCGAAACAGCCGCAGATAGCGCAGCGACTACTGTTCCAACCACTGCCGTCACGGCTATGCGCCCAAGCGGCATCGACAATGGGCACTATTACGACGCCGACGATTCTACAAAAGTTACGCTCTGCACCTACGCCGCCAGCAAAACTTCGCCAGCGCGAAATGTGTTTGTAGTGGGCGATTTCAACGATTGGACGGTGTCGAACGAATACCAGATGAAACGCGATGGCAACTATTTTTGGATAGAGATTGATGGCTTGACACCGCGCCAAGAGTACGCCTACCAGTATGTGGTGGTGCGCGACGATGGCGAAGTGGTGCGCATCGACGACCTGTATGCCGAAAAAGTGCTGCACCCCAACGACCAATACGAGCCGAGAACAGTTGACCCAACACTGCGCGAATACCCATCGAAAGCCGATGGCTATGTGTCTGTTATTCAGACTAATAAGCCAAAATTTGCTTGGAGCGATGCCACACTCAATTTCAAGCGTCCGAACAAAGATAACCTCATAATCTACGAAATGTGGGTCTACGATTTTACGCCCGATCGCTCGTACCAAGGTGTGATCGACCGCTTGGATTATCTCGAAAATCTTGGAATAAATGCCCTCGAACTGATGCCGATAACTGAATTCGACGGCAACTATAACTGGGGCTACAGCCCGAACCACTACTTTGCGCCCGACAAGGCTTACGGTAGCGAAAATGACCTAAAAACGCTTATCGACGAGTGTCACAAACGCGGCATCGCGGTGATATTGGATATGGTGTTCAACCACGCCACTGGTCTGAACCCGATGAACAAACTCTATCCCTACGGCGACGATTTGAAATACAATCCGTGGTTCAATGTTACAGCGCCCCACAGCGACAATGTTTATGAGGACTGGAACCACGATTTCGAACCTGCCAAAACCATGTTCAAACGCGCGCTGCAGTATTGGCTCACCGAATACAAAATTGATGGCTACCGCATGGACTTGGCGCATGGTTTTTGTGGCGCAACTTGCAGTACGCTTGGCGCAAATCTTTCGGAATATAATTCTACGGTGAAAGCCACTTCGGCCGATGCCTATTTCATTCAAGAGTATTGGGGAAACAATCCAACGCAAGCCACGCTCGTGAACCAAGGCATGATGTGCTGGGCTGGCGGCAGCGGACTGAACAACGCCTACGGCCAAACTGCTATGGGTTGGCTCAAAGATGGCGATGGACTCGATGCAAACAGCGCCAACAAAGGCGATGGCTACATCACCTACTGCAACAGCCACGACGAGGAACGCAACTTCTTCAAAGCCAAACAGTGGGGCAATGGCGCGATGCAAACCGACGAAACCATTCGTTGCCACCGCGTGCCGCTGAATATCGCGTTCAATGTGCTGCTCAATGGCTCGCACATGTTCTATCAATTCGATGAACTTGGCTACGATTTCTCGAAATATCAAAACATCAACGGAGCGTTTGGCAACGACGATAGTGGCAACTATAAACTTACTCCGTCGGTCAACGAAGGCGCAAAAACTGGCACAAAACCGCGTCCCGAGTCGCACGGCTATTTCGCGGAAGGACCGCACATGCAGGCCTATCAGCAGGTGGCGCAACTCATCCGTCTGCGTACGCAACTGCTCACTTCGGTGTTCGAAGGCAATCCAACCTCCGTTTCGATTGGCTCGGGAAAATCTATTCGCACCATTCAGTGGGGAAGCGATGTGTATGTGGTGGGCAATTTCTCGGCCACCGCTGCGCAAACAGCAACCATTCCTGCTGGCACTTGGTACGACTATCTTGGTGGCGGCACTAGCGTGGCTGGCGGCAGCACCGTAACGCTGCAAGTGGGCGATCTGCTCATCTTGACAAACAAAAAACTCGACTTGCCCGAAGTGCCATCGTCGTACGACTATGTCTACGTTGGCATCAACAGCGTGGAGGCAGCGCAGCAAGGTTTTGTCTACCCAACTGTAACCGACGGCATGCTCTATATCGCCAGCGAAGAACTGCCGCAACGCATTCAGATTTACGCTGTGAATGGCGCACTTGTGGAGACTGCAAGTCATGCCAACAGCCTGAATGTGAGCGATTTAAAACAAGGCCTCTATGTGATGGTGGTTTCGTACCAAAAGACGCAAGAGGTCTACAAATTCATTCGCAAGTAGGCTAGGGGTTAGAGTTGAGAGGTTATCGTTTATAAAAGAGTAAGGACAAAAGACTTTTTTAATTATCTAATTATCTAATTTCCAATTGTTTAATTAATTTTTTTAGATGCGTTTTTGCTTACAATAACTAGAAACCAGAAATCTGAAATTTGAAATTTGAAATTTGAATTCATTTCCCGAAATATTACGCGCGGCTTCGTGGTCCGATTCGCCTGCGGTGGGCATTACGCTGTTGGCACTTTTTGTGGTGTTGATAGTGGCAATGCGCTTCGTTGGCTCGTTCCACACCGAGACTTTGCACTATTTCTTCCAAAACAAACAGCGTGTGTCGTATGCTCAAGCCGATGGCGACAATGCCATGGTGGCAACGCTGCTGCTCACAGTGTTTTCGGTGGTGTCGTACGGACTGTTTCTTGCGCTGGGTTTCACCTATCGCTGTCAGCTGCCGTTTGTGCCGATGCGCAGTGCGTGGTTGCCGCTCATTTTCACTGTGGTGGTGCTGGTGTGGATGCTCGTGCAGTGGCTTCTGCTGAAGATGGCGGGCTATTGCACCGACAAAAGTCGTGAGATGCTGCAGCTCATTCGCGCATTTTTCGCTGTATTCATCATGGTTGGGCTGATAATTTTTCCTGTGGTGGTGGGCATGGTCTACGCTCCGCAAAATGTTTTCGTAGTGCTTTTCTACATCGGTTTTGCGGCCATGGGAATAGGCGGTGTGCTGCTCACAATCAAATGTTTACAACTTTTTTTTAGCGGAATAGGTACTGTGTGTTATTTAATTTTGTACCTTTGCACCCTTGAAATTTTGCCCATTTTACTACTCGGAAATGTGGTGAAATCTCTAATGGCAAATGTGTTAAATTAAACTCACAACACCTTGAAAATCAAAAAGATATTGGTTTCGCAGCCGAAGCCTGAAAGCGAAAAATCGCCCTATTTCGACATCGCTGAAAAATACAATGTAACCATTGATTTCCGGCCATTTATTAAGGTCGACCCCATTTCAGCGATTGAATTTCGTCAACAAAAAGTCAATATTGGCGACCACAACGCTGTAGTTTTCACATCGCGCCACGCAGTCGATCACTTTTTCCGCCTGGCCAACGAAACACGCACCAAAATAAGCATGGATATGCAGTATTTTTGCGTGTCGGAAAAGGTAGCAAACTATCTGCACAAATACATCGACTACCGCAAACGCAAAGTGCATTACGGCACCACCAACCTTGTGCGCGATATGTTCCCAGTGATTTTGCGCCACAAAGAGCTGAACTTCTTGGTTGTTCTCTCGGCCGACCACAACAACGAAATCTCCGATTGGATGGATTCGATGGACATCAAACACAGCGTTGGCATGATGTATCGCACTGTGAGCAACGATTTCGGTCCCGACGAGACGCTCGACTACGACATGATGCTCTTCTTCAGTCCGCAAGGCATCAGCGCACTGCAAAAGAATTTCCCCAATTTTGAACAGGGCGAAATGCAGATTGGCTGTCTTGGTGCTGGAACGGCTACTGCCGCGCGTGCTGCTGGTCTTCGCCTCGACTTGGAAGCAGGTCCTACGGCGCAATACACCTCCATCACCATGGCACTCGATGCCTTCTTGAAAGAGAGCAACAAACGCAAATAATGCGCCTTACTTTCGATAAACGGCAACATTTGAAAAGCGAAAATGCCATCGACACGCTCTTCGCCGAAGGGCGGAAATTTATGGCATTCCCTTTTCGTGTGGTCTATCGTGCCATGCCGCGCCAAACCGACGACGAATGGCCTGTGCAGGTGCTTACTGTGGCGCGCAAACGACTCTATCGCCACGCTGTGGATCGTAACCATGTGAAACGCCTGCTGCGCGAAGCCTACCGACTGCATCAAACGCCGCTTGTGGAGGCACTCAACGAGAAAAATCTGACTCTTCACATCGCCTTTGTTAGCATCAGCCCCACGCCGCCAACCTTCAAAAGCATCGAAAAACAGATGACAGCCGCCATCGAAAAACTCTGTGACCAATTGATAATTGACAATTGATAATTTGCAGTCTGTTGTTGAGCGAGTTTCAATAACCCCGTAATTCATTGCGGGAGTGAAACCTAGAGCTTGCAGCTCGCTGTGGAATACACCATCAGAAATCTTGAAATCTTTCTTTGCCAAACTTCTCATCTGGCCAATCAGGTTCTATCAACTTGCCATTTCGCCGCATTTCCCGCCAGCATGTCGGTTCACACCCACTTGCTCGCAGTATGCCATCGAAGCGTTGCGAAAATACGGTCCGCTGAAGGGACTTTGGCTCGCCACAAAACGCATTTTACGCTGCAATCCGTGGGGCGGAAGTGGCTACGATCCCGTGCCATAGCGCAAATTGGTAATTTTCAAGAAAATGAACTTGTTATTAACGAAAAAAATCGTACCTTTGCAGTCCGAAAAAATCGATCATAAATAATCAGACAAAAATATGAATGTCGAACTAAAAAACACCGATGCCGTAAACGCCATCATCACCATTACGATGGTTAAAGACGATTACGCCGAACGAGTAGAGAAAAGACTAAAAGAGTATCGCCGCAAGGCTAACATCCCTGGCTTCCGTCCGGGCATGGTGCCAATGGGCATGATCAAAAAAATGTATGGCAAAGCCGTCACCGCCGAACAGGTAAACGAACTTTTGGGCGAGCAACTCTACGACTATATCAAGAAAGAAAACCTCGATGTGCTGGGCGATCCGCTGCCAAACGAGACCGAACAGCCAGTCATCGATTTCGATTCTGAAGAACCCCTGAAATTCGTTTTCGATGTGGCTTTGGCTCCAGAATTCGACGTCAATCTCACTCAAAAAGACAAAATCGTTTACTACGATATCAAAATCAGCGATGAAGAGGTCGATGAACAGCAGAAACAGATTACTACACGTAATGGCGAATTTGTTGTGGTTGATTCTGCTATCGAAGAGAACGACATTGTGAAAATCGATGCTGTGGAGGTTGGTAACGACAAGCGCAAGGTTGAAGGCGAAATTTTGTCGCCAGCACACTTGAAAGATGACGATCAGAAAGCACTTTTCGTCGGTCGCAAAGCAGGCGATGTGGTTACTTTCAACCCACAAAAAGCCATGAACAACGACTACGAGATCGCTTCGTTCCTGCACATCGAGCGCGAGGAAGTAAAAAACATCACTGCCGATTTCACTGCCACCATCACCGAGGTTAAACGCCACAAAAATGCCGAGCTGAACGAGGATTTGTTCAAAAAAGTCTACCCGAACGACGAGATTAAAGACGTTGCCGCCTTCCGCGCAAAATTGGCCGAAGAACTGCAAAAATCGTATGTTACCGACAGTGAATATCGTTTTGGAATAGACGCTCGCAATGCGCTCATCAAGAAATTGGAAGGCGTTGCATTTCCCGATGCTTTCCTGAAACGCTGGGTTCTTGCTACCAACAAAGATTTGACGAGCGAAAAAGTAGAGGAAAACTACAGCGCAATGCTCGACGATTTGAAATGGCAACTCATCAAAGGTAAAATTGCCGCGAAAAACGAAATTAAGGTCGAGGAAGCCGATATCGATAAGAGCGCAGAACAATTTGCTCGCATACAGTGGGCGCAATATGGCATCGCAAATGTGCCCGACAGCCTGCTGAAAAACTACATCGACAGCATGAAAAAGGACAGCAAAACCATGAGCCGTCTGGCCGAACGCGCATTCGAACTGAAAGTTCTCGACGTAGTCAAAGCCGCTGTGAAACTCGATAAGAAAGAAATTTCGCTCGACGAATTTCAGAAACTTGCAGACTAACCATTCATAGAGATAAAAAGCAGGCAGGTTCTTCTCTCGGGGAGAACTTGTTTGTTTTATAGCACTAAAATTTGATTTCTATGGCAAAAATTATTCTCGAAAATATGGAATTTTACGCTTTTCATGGCTGCTATGCCGAGGAGCGCAAAATTGGCTGCACCTATCGTGTGTCGGTGGAAATGACGCTCGACCTCGATGCCGCTGGGCGCAGCGACCAACTGAACGACACAATCAACTACGAGTCTGTGTATCAACTGGTTAAGTGCGAAATGGAGCAACCCTCGAACCTGATTGAGCATGTGGCTTTTCGCATAAAACGGGCTTTGCTTGCTGCCTTTCCGCAACTCGAAGGCGTAACCGTTTCCCTCACCAAAGTCGCCCCACCGCTCGGTGGCAAAATAGAGAGCGCAAAAGTGGTGATTTAGT
>CAVFDI010000006.1:0-48283 GCA_963621145.1 Paludibacteraceae bacterium
AAGAATTGAAAATTTATCTGACAGGCAAAGCAAATTTTGAATTAAGATTTTGTTTAATTAATGGGAATATTGCAAAAAAACGAGATAATCACAACTACCGCGAATACTTTTGACGATATTGCTTCGCTTATAAAGGTAGCTCGGGGGCGGCAAGTTATGCTCGATCGCGACCTTGCAACACTCTATGGTGTAGAAACAAAACGACTCAACGAACAGGTTAAGCGCAACATTAAACGCTTTCCCGAGGATTTTATGTTTCAATTGACCAAAGATGAGTGTTTAAGGTCGCAATTTGCGACCTTAAACAAAGGACGCGCACAACTTCCCAAATACATGCCTTATGTTTTTACCGAAAATGGTATAGCAATGCTAAGCAGCGTGCTTCGATCCGACAGTGCGATTGAGGTTAATATTCGAATTATGCGAGCCTTCAACTCGATGCGACACTTTTTGATAAACAACGCCTCAATATTTAGCCGTTTAGAGACAATTGAGTATCACCAATTAGAGATACAACAACATCAGCAAGAGGTAGATAAGCGAATCGACGAGGTTTTTCATAAATTAGACGATGGCTACACAAAACCAAAACAAGGCATATTCTACAATGGACAAGTTTATGATGCCTACACATTTGTCTCTGACCTAATAAAAAAAGCAACAAAACGCATTATACTCATTGACAACTATGTTGACGACACAGTTTTGACATTGCTCGACAAAAGGGAAAATGGCGTTTCAGCCACAATATATACGCAACAAATAAATCGTCAACTACAACTTGACATTGACCGACACAACACACAATACGAGCCAATTGATGTTAAAACATTCCGACTATCTCACGACCGCTTTTTATGCATCGATAACGATATCTATCATTTTGGCGCCTCCATTAAAGACCTAGGTAAAAAATGGTTCGGATTCTCAAAAATGGAAATTCTGACTCCCGATGAATTAGTTGCAAAAATAAATGTATAGATTTTTCTGGGTCAACCCCAAAGTCCTTATTCTTTTGTCTTTACTCTTTTTTCTTTACTCCTTACTCAACTTCCATGCTCGAACAATCGAATTTCATAGCACTCTACGAATCGGCGTTTCCAGAAATAGAGCGGCGACCGACTGATCACGAAATTGCGATGACCGACCCGCGCTTCGAGATTCGTATTATCAGACAAGACGACGGCACTTTTGCAGGATTCATCACACTGTGGCATTTCAGCGATTTTGTGTATGTGGAGCATTTTGCCATGTTGCCAGCATTGCGCGGCTGCGGACTAGGCAGCCGTACGCTACAAACGCTGCAAAAAGAGTCAGCCCTGCCCATTGTTTTGGAGATTGAAATGCCCGAAGACGAGCTGTCGCGCCGCCGAATGGCATTCTACCAACGCAATGGCTTCAGCGCCATGCCGCAGCACTACGCACAACCATCGTACGCACCCACGCTACCAAGTCTGCCGCTACTGATAATGACCACCACCAACGACCACAGCAACCAATTTTTCGACACCGTAAAAAATACGCTCTATAGCGAAGTTTATCACTTTACAAAATGAAAAGATTACTCTCCTCATCGATACTGATATTTTTTCTGACAAATGCCGCAGCGCAAATCGACCACCAAACGATGCTCGACGCCTATTTTACCGAAGATTTTGACGTGTGGAAACGTGCTATCGATGCCACCAACGACGCCGACACTGCCGCGCTGAAGCAGATTGTGAACTACGAATACGGCTACATCGGGTTGTGCCTCGGGCGCAGCCGCACCGACGAAGCCACGAGCTACATTGCCAAGATGAAAACGCACCTGCAAACGCTCGAAAAATGCGGTTATTCCGCCACAATGCTCAACGTCTATTGGTCGGCCTTGTGCGCCTTCGAACTGTCGATGAACCGCTGGAAATTTGCCACGCTCGGCATCGAAAGCGTGCAGCGCGCCGACCGAGCCTACAAAGCCGAGCCAAACAATCCGTTTGTGTTGAGTCTGAAAGGCAACACCGATTTTTATCGTCCGTCGCTCTTTGGCGGTTCCAAGAAAAATGCCATCGGCGTGTACGAAAAAGCCGTGCAGCAATACGAGGCGCAGCAACTGACCATGCATTGGAACTACTACGCCACGCTGCTCACGCTGGCGCAAGCCTACGAAAAAACCGACAACCTCGACCGCGCCCGCACCATCTGCAAAAAACTGATGCAAGTCGCGCCAAATTTCAAATATGTGAAAGAGACCTATTGGCCGAAAATCAAATAGATCTTTAGAGCATAGATGAGAGATGAGAGATTTTGCTTAATGACAAAACCGACCAAAAATACCAACTTTTGTCATTATCGCTAGACCGCAATCATCTTTCAGAAAAAAAGCGTAATTTTGCATGACTAATCCCCAAAAGTCTTAGTCTTAGTCAATAGTCTTAGTCAATAGTCAAATGAAAAAAACCTTACTCACAACCATTCTAGCGTGCTGCGCTCTGATTGTAAGCGCCGAAGAACACACCTACTCCATGAGCGACTACGGCAAACCATCGTTCACCACAAGCGACGGACTTTTCTCCACGCGTGGCAAAAAGAATGATGGCGCAACTGGTCCAACCTACAACGGCGGCGACACCGACCTCGATGTGCGGCTCTACGCCAAAAACACCTACAAAATAACGAGCAATAGCGGCACAAAAATGGCGCGCATCACATTTTGCATAAGCAAAAATGGGCACTACAAACTGGCCGAACTCACACCAAGCACTGGCACAATGGACGCTGAGCCAGAGCAACTAACCGACGCCAATGGTTGGAAAGCGTGGCGCTACAGCTGGACAGGCAACGCCGACGAGGTAACTTTCACCGTAGGCGATTCGTGCACCTTTGGCAGCGAATGTGTAGACCATGGCAAAAGCGCAGCAGGCACACTCATGTTCAAAACACTGATTATAACCGACGAAGCCGCCACAGCACTCACCGCCACACAGCGCGACGACATCAGCCTATTTGCACACAATGGCATCATTTATGCCGATGGCGCAGCCGATGGTACACGCGTCGATGTGATGAGCATAACAGGCGCATACCTGCTCACAGCCACCGTAAACAATGGCCAAATAGCCGCACCACTTGCCGCGGGCATCTACATAGTGAAATGCGCTGGCAACGTCAAGAAAGTGGTGATGAAGTAAACAACCAATCGCATACGCAAAAGCGGCAGACTTGCAAATGAGCAGTCCGCCGCTTATTTTGTCTACACATCGAACCTATAGAGCATTTCGACTATAGGTCATTTTGCGTGGTGAAATTGCTGAAAACACGCATAAACACTAGCAATTTGCGTAATTCAAAATTTACGATTAACTCTATAGGTCATTTTGCAGGATAAAAACTAGCGAAAAAGCTAATTAGTCCATATTTGGAGCGTTCAAGATACCACCCCAAACACCCCAAAGTAGAATTAGGCAGTTTCCGTCCAATTGCGCCTCAATAATTGACTTCAAAAAAAAAGGTCGCTACACCAAACTGATGCAGCGACTTTTCATTTTCTAGCGTAAGTGCTTAATGCACAATCACTTTCACTACTTCGTTGCCGATGTTCACAAGGTAGACGCCAGCTACAGGCACACGCAGCGTGTATTCGGTGGTGTTCTCCTTGTAGTCGAGCAGTTGACCTACGGTGTTGTAGACAAACACATCGGTTTCGTTGTCGCTTTCTACAAAGATGCGATCGAGAACCACATATACCACGCTACCGCCAACGGCTATCTCTTCGATGGCATCGCCCAAATGGCGGAACTGCGCTATGTAGGTCCAGTCGCGCTCCACAACTATGCTACGCGGGTTGTCCTCCACGCCATCGCTCCAGCGAGCAAATTCGTAGCCAGCGTTGGCTTTGGCTTCAATCTGTATAGATTCGCCACCGAGGAAGTAGCCGCCACCCGAAACTGTACCATAACCCAAGCAGTCGTCGTCGACTACCACATTCACTGTGTAGTGGAACTTCTCGGCAGGTACAAACAGCGCCGAAATGGTGCTATCGCCCAACAGCGTGATGGTGCGGGTAGAGTTCTTGTTTTCAGCATCGTCGCTCCAGCCATCAAGCTGATAGCCATTTACAGGCGCAACATGCAGCGTTACAACCGTTCCGATGCGATATTGTCCACCGCCTTCGAGCGTGTCGGCATACTCATCTTCGGGCGATGCCTTGAGCGTGAGTGTGCAGATGCGTGCGGTATCGATATCGAACTTCACGGTGTAGACTGAGCCACTATCGACATCGACGCAGAGCGAACCAACCTGAATCTTCACGGTCGATTTGTCGGCTTGCGTGATGTTGTGAACCTGATATTCGTTGTTATGATCGACTGTAACTGCCGAACTATTCGGAACATCGCTTTGTTTTGTGCCATAAGGCAACATAACGGTGTAGTTGTAGGTAGTCGGACGGAAGCCAGCCAGCGAGTCGCCATTGACATAGATCATGTTGAGTGTGGTGTTGTAGCACAACTCGGTTGGAATGGTCGGGTCTGGCGTTACGGTGCTGCCGCCACCATCGGGATTAGCAGTCGTATCGGGCGTTACAATAATAGTCGGCTTGTGCGTGAGCAACGGCGTTGGGCAAGAGCGGCGTTCGCTGCCATCGTTGAGGGTAAGCGTTACGCTGTAGATGCCATTCAGACTATCTTGTCCCACTTCGTTGAAGTAGAACTTGTCGGAGCCAACCTTAGCGCCATCTTTGTACCACTGATAGTGTTCTACATCGGCGTAGTTCACTTTTATGGTGGCACTGTCGATAACATCGATTATAACATCCGATTCGCGCAGTACGAACGGCATGTTATAGGTGGTGCTTGCGCAGCCCATCTCGTTCCACAGCGTGATGCCAACATTGTAGTTGCCCTCTTTCGACATGGTGCGATCGACGCCAAGTCTGATGTTGCCATACGACGATACGGAATCGCTAACGAACGAGAGCTTGTGACTCTGAACATCGGCGAAGCCAGCGGCTCTTGCTGCAGAATCGAATGCCAACGAGTAGCGCACTGGGTTACCTTGCTTAATGACAAACGGAATGACGATGACAGAGTCGCTTGGGCAGATGGCCTCTGGAGCGGTAAGCTCGGCGGCTGGAGCCTCGGCGGCGCCTATCGTAAATTCGGCATAGGTGGTTTGATAAGCATAATCAGAGTTCAAGCGGGTGAGGTAAACATAGTACGTTCCCGTAGCGGTGATGCCGATGGTATCGGTCTCTTCGCCAGTGCTCCACAGCAGTTTGTCGCCGCGCTTGCTGTTGGCACCAACCACATACACTTTGGTTGCGCTGCCTGGGCAGAGCACTTGCAGTCCGCCAACGCCACTCACTTGAACGCCGCTCTTGGTATCGACATTCACAGTGTACGAAGCCGTGTAGCTGCAACCTGCCGTGTTCGAAGCCGTAACTGTGTAGGTTGTGGTGCGCGTTGGAGTCATCACATAGGCCGACGAATCTTTGGTGAATACATTGCCAGCATTGTCGGTCCAGCGGTAGCGCAAGCCATCGACAGGCGACGAAACTTTGAGCGTGATGGGTCGTCCTGCAACCACACGCACGGTGTCGTTCAGTTGGTGACCATCGCTGCCGTAAGCACCTACGGTGAATGCAGCGGGCGTCTCTTGTACCGAAACGGCGTGTTTCAAACTCAACGGGCAGTAGTAGAGCACATGCTCGCTAGTCTTGTTCACCACTTCGACACGGTAGACTGCGTCCATCACATCGGTAGTTGGAACGGTAATGACAGAGTCGTGCGAAATCTCAACCTCGTCGCGGAACCAAGTTACATCGTAACGTTTGTCGAGTTCTACGCTGTCGCGGCTCATCACTTTCAGTTTCAGGTCGGAACCGATGCAGACTTTGGTGCTTGCGCTGTCGGTGTAAGCCTTCATGACGTCGGCAGTGCTCGAAACAACCATTATCTCAGGCATCGGCATGGTGAATATGGTGCGAGTGATCAACCTCGAGCAGCCCGTTATCTCGTTGGTGATGGTGAGCGTGTAGGTTGATGTGTGCTCTGGCACTATGTCGACATATTCGTCGATGTCGTCGTCGTAGTTGGTTATTTCGCCCTCTTCGCCAGCCACTTGCGAGTACCAGCGATAGGTGAATATGGCGCGATCGACTTGTTTAGCGAACAGACGCATTGGCGTGTTGGCGCATACGGTATCGTTCACACCCACTTTGTAGTCGTCGGTAAGCACATACACTTCTATTTCAGGATTTGGCAGTGCGCCCACTTTCAGACGAACCGTCAAGCCTTGCGAAACAGATTGGCAACCGCCGTTCTTGCTGAATATCTGCACGCTGTAGGTGTAGACCGTATCGCGGCGGCCATCGATGGCTGCTTCGGGATAGTCGACGAGCGTTTGCGTGTTGCCACCAACGGTGTCGCCATCGCGGAACCAGAAGTAGTTGAGTTCTTCGGCCAGATAAGCATCTTTCGGCACGACGGTGAGAATGGCAGCGTCGCCAGCGCAGAACACCTTGGTGGTGTCGAACGAAGTGCGCAACTGCACATCGGGCAGCATATTCACGCTGATGTACATGCTATCGATCTTGACACAACCCGTGAGCGTGTCGGTGGTGTAGCAATAGTAGGTGGTCGATTTTTCGGGACACACCGCAATGCTGTCAATCGATAGGTTGTCGCGAGTGATCCAGCCGCCACCAGCGCGCCAGTGTTGCAGGTAACGACCAGCGTCGAGCGTTGTATCGAGTTTGCAAACAATGCGAGCAGTATCGCCGTAGCAAAGAATCTCGTTATCGGCATTGATAGCGGTCTTTGGCAGCGGGTTCACACTGATGTGATGCCATACGGTATCGCCTTGGCAGCCGTATTTGTTCCATGCCACAACCCAGAAGGTGGTGTCGGAAACTGGCACTACGCGTGTGATTGCGCCCTCGTCGCCCGAACTCCACAGATAGCGATGTCCGTTCTTGGCACGCAGATAGGTGCTATCGCCTTCACAAACCAGCGTAGGAGCGATGATGGTCGGTTTGGGCAATGGAACAACATTGATGGTGATAGAGGCCGTTACTGTGCAGCTGAGAGCCTCGTTGCCCACCTCGACGGTGTAGACTGCCGTGTCGCTTGGCGTAGCAAGCAGCACTTTATTGGTGTCGACACCATCGACAATGTTCGGACCGCTCCACTTAATCCAGTAGTTGCCCGCATGCGAAACATTCTCCAGACGAATGGTATCGCCTTGGCAAATGGTGTTCGATGTTGGATAGGGCTTGATGGATATTTGCGGCATTGGAACGAACACTGCTTTGTAGGTACTATCGCCCTTCACCACAATGGTGCGCGGGTTCTTCTGACCTTCGAGCGAGTCGACACGGTCGGCATCGCCTTCGAGCCACTGATAGAAGCAGTAGCCCGACTTCGGATAAGCCTGAATCTCTATTTCGTGATTTTCGGCATAGAAGCCCGAACCGCTAGTGCTACCAAGTTGGCTATTTTCGGCCGAAACCGAAATCTTGAATACGCGAGCATATTCGGCAATGTAGGTTGCAGGACCAGTAACCGACACATAACGTGGATTATCGGTGTTGCCATCGTTCCACTGTATGAACTGGTAGGTTTCTGGATCGAGCGACTCGGCCTCGATGGTTGCCGTATGACCCCAAGCGTATGTGCCATTACCGCGGATTACATGCGCCTTGGTGGTGTCGTTCACCTGTACCTTTACTTCAAAACTATCGATAGCGAACTCGGCTTGGATAGAGATGTTGCTATAGACCGTAGTATCGAGCGTACGAATATTCTCCAAACCAGTGCTCCACTTCACAAAGTGATAGTGCGACTTAGGCACGGCCTCGAGGTTCGCCTCTTTCAAGTAGTCGTAGTTGCCGCCACCAGTAACCGTACCATAGTCGGTGTTGTTTGGCAGAGCCGTTACGGTGAACTTATGCGGCGAGAACACTGCCGTGAAGGCGGTATCGCTCGTAAGGTGGAATCTGCGCTTTTCACCTGTGGTGTTGTCGCTCCACTTTATGAAGTCGTAACCGTAGTTCTTCACTGCTTCGATGTACATCTCGTCGTTGTGCTCGCTGTAGATGGCGTGTTCCAAAACACCAGTAAGCGTGTCGAGTTCGGTGCCAATGTGAGCGCGAACCAGACCCATGTCGGTAGCGGTGTAGTTAGAGTCGGTAGAGCTAACAAAGGCTTCCAATTTCCAAACACTCGGCTTGAATATGGCAACGAACGATGTATCCTTCTCGAGGAATATACGGCGTTCTGGGTTGACGCTGTCGGCATGGTTCACAACAATGCCATTCGGTCCATCGAGCCAATGTACAAATTCGTAGCCATACTTTGGTTTGGCAATTATAACTGGCTCAGGATCAGCCTTGTACGAGTACCAACCTCCGCCAGTAACTTCGCCCATATCGCTCTTCGGTGTCGAAACATCGATTTTCATGTCTTCCGGGCCAAACACTGCCGTGTAGGTCTTGTTGTCGAGCACATCGATGGTGCGCGTTTGCTGACCGCCATCTTCCCATCTCAAGAATTTATAACCATAGTTCGGAACTGCGGTCAGACTTATCTTCGACTTGTAGGCGTAGCGACCGACACCCTGAACATAACCCATATACGGCTCGGTTGCCTTGCCTGTGATTTCGAATGTATCTTTGCGATAGACGGCTTTGATGAGGGTATCGCACGTAAGCGTTATGAAGCGCAGGTTGCGCGTGCTATCCTCCGAATTAACCACTTTTTCGTCTTTGCCATCGAGCCAACGTACAAACTTGTAGCCATGGTTCTCTTTAGCCTCCAACTTGCAGGATTTTTCGTATTCGTAGCTGCCGCCACCCAAAGTCTGACCCCAAGTAGGTTCGTTAGCCGTCATGTTGATGGTGTAGTACTTGCGGCGGAACAGCGGTGTGAACGACGAGTCGCGTTTCATCGTAACGGTGCGTTCTTCACGCTCTGCCATGCCATCGCTCCAGCCTGCAAACTCGAAACCATAGTTCGGCGTAGCAATAATGGTTATTTCGTGGTCGTGCTTTATAAGGGTATCGAGAGGTGCCACGCTGCCCCAAGTGCTTTGCGTATCCACCACACTAGTCGTCAAGTGCCACTTGTGGAAATCGAACAGTGCCGTGATGGTAGTGTCGGGACTAAGAATATCGACACTCAAAGGAGCATTTACCTTTGTGATGGTATCGTTATTGCCATCGAGCCAAGCAACAAAGTCGTAACCATAGTTCTCTTTAGCAGTAACGGTTGCCGATGTCTTGTAGTCGTATTGGTCGCCTGTGCCTGTGGTTGTGCCCATGAATGAATCTTTTGCCAACACAGTTACTTTGAACTTACGCGGGCGGAAGGTGGCAGTGAACGATGTATCCTTGTAGAGCTTGAATTTACGCGGATCGTCGCGCAAACCATCGTTCCATTTCCAGAACTCGTAGCCAAAATCAGGCACAGGTTTAATGGTTACTTCCGACAGATACTTTTGCGGCGTGCCACCATAAACCGTCACAGTACCATTACCATTGCTCGAAGCAGTGATATTCATATCATCTTTCTCGAAATGAGCAGTGAACTGCATGTTGGCCTTGAGCGTGAAGTTGTACGGATTTTTGGTAGGCGTATCGGTAGAGCCTTTAATCTCCCAATATACAAAATGGTAGCCATGTATTGCATTTGCCGTTATCTCGACATTCTCACCATACTTCTTCGTAGTCTTGGTTGGGCTTACCGTGCCGCCCTCGGTGGTGAATACCTCCACAGTCATGTTCTTCGGGTGGAAATAGGCCGTGTACGAGGAATTGCCAAGCACTTGAATCTGATAATCCTTCGAAGCGTACTCTTTGCCATCTTTGTCTTCCCAGTGATCAAATTCGTAACCATATTCCTCGTCGACATGTAGGTATGGTCTTTCGCCATACAGATAGCTGCCTGTACCATCGATTCTGGCATGGCCTTGCTCTTCGTTGTTCGAGAACACATTTACTGTGTAACTTTCTCGTCCGTAGGCAGCCCTTATGGTCATGTTGCGCCTGATTTGGAATGAGTACTCCTTTGACTTACCAAGCGTATCGCCAGTGGCTTCGTCGACCCAACCCAAGAATTTATAGCCATAGTTCGGCGAAGTTTTTAGATTGATATCGGCAAGATAGTTGCATTTGTCACCGCCAGTCTTGTCGTTGCAGGTTACATACTCGGCCATGTTCGGGTCGTATTTCACCGTAACGGTATACTGCAGAGGTTTGAAGTGAGCAATGAAAGTGTAGTTGCTATCGACAGTGAGCGTGCGAATACTGTCTCCTTGATAATCGTTCCAATGGCTAAACGTGTAACCATATTTTGCATGAGCACTAATTTTAATGCTAGAGCCGTAGTCGAATTTACCTCCGCCCGAAACTGTACCTAGAGAATCGTCGGCAGTAATCACCTCAATCTCGAACTGACCAATCTTGAATATGGCGTACTGCTCAACATCTTCAGTAACATTGATTCCATATGACTGTGGACGTGGTTGTCCATATTCATCTTTAATGGTATCGCCCCCGTTTGCGAAATTACTCCAATGCGAGAAGGCATAACCATAACTTGGTATGGCCTCTATTGTCACTGGGTCGGAATAGAGGTATTGGCCAGTGCCTTTAGTGTTACCCATTGCGCCATTCGCCGATGTTATTTCGACATGCACATCTTTGCGGCGGAACTTAGCCGTGATGGTAGAATCCTTCAGCACCGTGTATTTACGTTCCTCTTTGAAATTAGCGCCATCGACCCAGCCGTCGAATGTGTAACCTGGGCCTGCAGTTGCCACAAGGGTTGCAGTCTCGAGGTATGGATAGTCGCCCGTGCCAGAAACCGTGCCGTATGCTGTGTTTTCTGCCGTACCAGTAACACGGAACTTGTGTTTATCGAACACTGCTGTGATGTTGCGATTCTTGTCAGCATTGAATGTGTATGGATTGTTCGCTTGTCCATCGAGGATAGTGCCATCTTCCAGTTCCCAACGCTTAAAGTCGTAGCCATAGATGGTGTCGGCCGTCAGCGTAACAAGTTCCTGATATTTGTATGCGCCTGCGCCTGTTACGCGCCCTTGCGTGCCGTCGTAGGTTACTCTTACGCTGTAAGTCTTGCGCTGGAACATGGCCGAAACCTCTTGGTTGTCTTGTAGGTTGATGTGACGCATCGTATCTGCGCCAGGCTGATCAACCCAGTCGACAAACTCCCAGCCAGTCAAGCCCGAAGGATAGAGCGTTACATACGTTTGATATGGGTAACTACCAAGACCCGCGATCTTACCAACAGACTTATCTTCGAGCCCTGTTTCGGCATTGATTATCTTGCCCGAAATGGTGAACTGCGCCTTCTCGAACTTGGCAATCAAGTCCACATTATCCATTGTCTGCTTACGATTGGTGTAACCCGTTGTGCCATCGGACCAACCTATGAAGTGCCAGCCGTGAGTTTCGGTTACTTTTACCTCGTAGTAATCCTCGTAAGCAACCTTGCCCGTACCAGTGAATGTACCAGCGCCTTCGGGTTCAGCCTTGGCCGAAACGTCGTACATGTGGCGTTTGAAGTGCATCTTGAATGTGGTGTCGGTGCGGTATGGCGACGAGAGCGTAACATTCCGCTGGGATTCGATAGAGTTATTATCGTCCCAATAGCCGAAATCGTAGCCATGGCTAGGCACTGCTTTAATCACGAATTCTGTGCCAAAGTCGTGGTTGCCCTGCCCATCGAGCGTGCCCAAGCCTGCCAATACCTGACCTTTCACTTCGGTAGGTTTCGGTCTGTATATGGCGGTGTAGGTTTTCTCGCCAGTTACAGTAATTTCCAATGGATTAGCCGTACTCTCATTGCCATTCTCATCAATCCAATGGTCAAATCGGTAACCGTCGTTTTCTACTACCCAGAATTTAGGCGTCGACCCAAATGTGTATTTGTTCGATGTACCTACTGAGCCATGTTTTGCATCGTCCACTTTCACCGTAATTTGGTAGGTCTGTTTGCGGAACAGCGCTGTGAAAGTGGTGTCGGTGTTCTTCACTTTGTACTCCAATGGGTTGGATATAGATGTTAGTCCTTCCCAACCATAATGCTCGTAACCCGGTTTTGCCACGGCTCTGATGTAGATGGTGGTGTCGTATGGGAACTCATAATCGCCCATTATGGTATCGGTTTCGCCCATCGTTGCGTCGTTCACCCTAATATGAACTGGATAACGATTGGCCACAAAGGTTACGGCAAATGCGGTGTCGCGGTCGAGCGTCATTCGGAACGACATCTCCTCATTATTGTTGGTCTTGTTGCTCCATTTTTCTACTCTGTAGCCAGTTTTTGGCACAGCCACAAACTTGTGCATTTCGCCAAAGTTGTAAGTGCCAGAAGCAGGCGATTTGTATGTGCCATCGCTGTTCACATAGTAAACATCGCCTTGGTCGCTGTCGTAGTCGATGGAAACATAGTGCGTATTTGGCGCAAAGTTACCGATGTACTTGGCATCGTTGTTGGCAGGAACCTCTATCGTACGCGCAGCTTTCGAGGTGCCATCGGACCAGCCCGCCCAATGGTAGCCGTAGATAGTCTTCACTGTATCCAGATTGAGTTCAGTGTCATACTCGTAGCTGTCGGTACCCATGTTCAACTCACCCCAATCGGCATTGTTAGGCTCGATAGTGACTTTGAACTTATTCTTAGCAAAGTGCGCCACAAATGTGGTATCTGGCATTTTTATCTCGACTTTGTATTTGAGGCTATCATTGCCTTTAGAGATGATGTTACCAGCGCTGTCGCTCCAATAGTCGAACCTATAACCAGCGTGCGAAGGTTTCGCCACCACATAGATGGTAGAATCGAAGTCCCAATCGCCGCCACCAGAAACATTACCCATAGCAGGATCGGCATTAGCGACTTTTACCTTGTACTGTTTCGGCAAGAAAATGGCGACGAAACTGTAGTTTTCGGGCCTACTAATGGTTACCGTGTGTGGGTTGAATTCGCTGCCATCGCTCCAATGCTTGAAGTAGTAACCATCTTTGGCTTTTGCCTCTATCGTGGTCGATTTTTTATACTTCACAAAACCCTCTTTCACCTCGCACGAGCCGCGCTTGGAGAAGTTTGGCGTAGCCGTTACTTCGTACTCTTTCGGGCGGAAATGCGCATACAATATAGTATCGCGGTCCACATTCAATTTGAATTGCATCGTGTCCAAAACACTGATGGTATCCGTATTGTCCTCGTTCGACCAGTAATCGAGCGTGTAGCCATCGTAGCCAATGGCCTTGATTTCGGTAAGCGAGTTGAACTCTACCTGTTTGCTCGTTGGGCTCACATAGCCTTCGTCTTTGTTGGCCGAATAGACAGTGATGGTGTGCAAGTTAGCACGGAATGTGGCAACGTACTTGGCATTGTCGTGCGCAGGAACCGTGATGGTGCGCGGATTACGGCCATCGCCATCGGTCCAACCTGCCCAAGTGTAGCCAGGCTTAGCCGTAGCCGAGATATCGACCTGTGTGCCATAGTCAAAATTCTGCGAAACTGGACTAACCTCACCTTTCGTCTTGTCTTCCGATTCAATGGTTACATAATACTGAAGTGGTTTGAAATAAGCCACAACATTCGTATCGCCCAAAACCTTAAAGCCACGCGGATTTACGTCCGTAAAGCCATCGTGCCAATGGTCGAATTTGTAACCAGTGTTAGCCGTAGCCGTTACCATAAGGGTAGAATCGTGCTCTACCGAAGCAGTCGAAGGCGATACTATACCATTGCCCTCGTAAGCCGCAGCGGTAAAGGAGTGAATGTCAGGTTCGAAAATGGCGGTGAACGTGGTATCGTCCTTGGCCTCTACCGTATAGGTACGTGGGTTTTCGCCAACATGGCCGTCGCTCCATCGTACAAAGTGATAACCAGTTTTTTCCGTAGGCGTCATCTCTACGGGAAATTCGTACTCGTACTGCGTATCGGTGGTTGGCGTTACTGTGCCGTAGTTTGCATTGTTGGTACGCACACGCACCATAAATTTGTCTTTCACAAAGAAGGCATAGAATGTGGTGTCCTTCACTGCTTCAACGGTGTACTGCAGACTATCGACAGCCGAAGCTACTTTTGTGCCATATTTATCCTCCCAGTGGTCAATTTTGTAGCCTGCCTTAGGCGAAGCCACCAGATAGATGGTGCTATCGTATGTGTAGTAATCCGAAGTCGGTTTAACACTACCAAGCGAGGTGTCGTGCGATTTGCCATAGACTCTGAACTGCGCCTTCTTGAAGTGTGCCACAATGTTCACATTGGCAGTATCGACAGTGAAGGTGCGCTCGGCATTCTTTTGGTTAGGATCGTCGCTCCAATAGCCGAACTCATAACCATCGGCTGGCACGGCTTTGAAGTTCACTTGTGTGTTGTACTCGTGCTGTGCGTTGGCTGGGTTTGGCAGCTCTATTGTGCCTTTCGAAGCACTTTCGGTGCTTACATTCACCCAGAATTTATTCTTGGCAAACTTGGCGATAATAGTGGTATCGTCCTTCACTATGAATCGGCGTGTTGCGCCAGTGCTTTCGCCATCGCTCCAACCATCGAACACATAGCCTTTATGCACAGGTGTAGCCACCAGCATTACGGTGTCGCCGTAGAGATACGAACCCGTGCTAGGCGTCATGGTGCCCCACAGACCATTGCTGGTTCCCGTGGTCAGAGTGTAGGTTTCGCGCGCAAATTTGGCAGTGTAGGTAATGTTACCCTCCACACTCACTAGGCGCACGCTGTCGTTGTTGCCATTGCCATCGTCGTCCCAGCCTGCAAAGTAGTAACCATGTTTCGCCGAAGCCTTGATGGTGATAGTGTCGAGATAGTCGCACTCCTGTTTCGCTGGCGAAGTTGTACCCCAATCGGGCTGTGCGCTGACGGTCTTTACTGTGTACCTATCGGGTTTGAACACCGCAATAAGTGTAGTATCCTGTGCCTTCACAGTCCATTTGAGTTTGTAGTTAGAACCTACACGCACGCCATGCTCATTCTCCCAATGCGAGAACCAGTAACCACTATTTGAGGTTGCTACAAATTCCTGCTCCGTGTTAAACTTGTAATAATCAGTGCCAGGCGTTACATAGCCCATCTTGTCGTCGTTGGCTTTGATGGTTATTTTAATGTCTTTTGCACGGAAATAGGCAGTGAACGAGGCCTCTTTGGCCAGCACGGTGTATTCTACAGAATCCTTTTTGGTAGTGCTGCCATCCCAATGTTCGGCAAATTCGTAGCCAGGCTCTGGCACTGCACGCAGCACCACTCTGCTCTGATATTCGTATTCGCCATTGGCATCGCCTTCGGGAATTAGAACAACCGAACCCATTTCGTCGTCGTTGGCAAAGCCTTCGACCTTAAATTTACGTTTCTCGAATATTGCACGGAACAGCGTATCGGGCTTGGCTTCGACAATGTATTTACGCGGGTTGTTTAAATTACCATCGCTCCAGCGTGCAAACTTGTAACCTTCTTCGATAGGCGTTGGAACAATCAGCAGCGTATCGCTATACGGGTACATGCCCGTGCCCGATGGTTCGACACTACCCATGTAGATGTCGTTCACCTCGGTGCGCACTTGGAACTTATCCTTCTTGAAGTAGGCGGTGAGAACCACATCAACCGAGTCGACGTAGTAGTCGTGGCTTTCGTCGCGGCTACCATCGCTCCAGTGGTCGAATGTATAACCATCTTTTGGTTTAGCCGTAACTTCAACTTTACTCAAATAGGAGTATTTTTTATCGCTCGATGCAGGCGAAATGCTCACATCACCCATGCTGTAGTTGTCCGATTCAACCTCCACTTTGAATCTGGCTGGGCCAAAGAATGCGATGAACGTGGTATCGTGTGCCTCCACAGTGTAGTGGCGCGGATTGTCGGTGCCATTCTTCACACTGTCTTTGTTCATCCAATACTTAAACTCGTAGCCTTTCGATTTCGATTTGGCCGTAACATCTATAACTTCTTTGTAGGTTTGTGAACCAGAAATTGGCGTTACCTCACCGAGTGCGGCATCGTTCACGCCAGTATTAACCGTGAATACATCTTTCTCGAATATAGCCTTGAACGAAGCGGTATCTTCGACATAGTAGTCGTACGGCTGTTTATTTCCGAGATTATTTCCATTAGCATCTTCCCATCTTACAAACCAATAACCAGTCTTAGATTGAGGTGTGAGATAGGCCGTGGTTTGGTAGTCGTAGCTACTGTCGCGCGGCGTTACATCGCCCATGCTGTAGTTGTTGCTCGAAGCCCGCACACGGAATTTGTCTTTCTCGAATACGGCTTTGATAGTGGCATTACCAGTTACCGTGTATTGGTGGGTTTGTCCTTTAGTGGCATCGTAATCCCACTGTTTGAACCTCCAACCATGTTTTTCGGTAACCGAAACGGTTGGCTGTGCGCCATATTCGTAGTCGCCCTCGCCAGATATGCTCTCAACCGCCGATGGGTTGTCGCTTGTAACGGTAAGATGATAGGCCTCTTTGCCAAAATAGGCAGTGAGTGTAGTTCCCTCGAGCGGCACATTGTAGGTGAACGAGTAAACATTACCCGCTACCACTTTGCCTTCGGAATTGCGCCATTCTACTATTTTGTAGCCTGCATTTGGCGTAACTGTGAGCATTACTTGCGATTTATAATCTTTCATGCCATTGCCAGTTACACCATTCACATCAGTCATGGTAACCGTGCCAAGGCCGCCATCGGCCACAGCCGCCATGTAGTACTGTTTCGGCTTGAAGTTGACGTAGAATGTGGTATCCCTGCCCAAATTCTCGACGGTGTAACTAATCACCTCATTCGTTTCGGTAGGTTGATATTTCCAACTATCGAACTGATAACCCTCGTCGGGTATTGCAGTGATAATCAGCGGTGTGCCGTACGAATATTGACCCGTTGCAGGCGTAATAGAACCATAGCCATTGGTAAGCGTAATGACATTGCACGGCAGCGGTTCAAACACTGCATTGAAGGTGGTATCGGTGATGCTACTAACCACAAATTTCAGGCTATCGTTGTTGCCAACCGAAGTGCCGTCTTTGGTCTCCCAACGCAGCAGTTTGTAGCCAGTCATTGGCGAAGCCACAATAATAACCGTAGAATCGAACTTATGCGTAGAACCGTCAAGCACCTCAACATTACCATATTGCGTAGAGTTGGTGGTTGCAGAAACAGTCACATCAATCGGCTCGAAGATAACCGACACAGAATCATTACGCGGATTGCTCAGCGTAAAGTCGCGTTCGTTTTCGTTTGTGCCATCGTCCCATGTCTGCACTTTGTAGCCGCGAGCAGGTTTAGCCACAAATTTGGCAGAACCTTTGTAGGCAACATTCTGTTTCGATGGATTGACGCTACCTTTGCCGCCAAGCACTTTCGCTTTTACCTCGTACTCATTGGCTGTGTAGTAGGCAATTATTTCAGAATCATCAGCAGTTTTGTATGTAAATGTATGCTTTCTGTCTCTATTGCCATCGCTCCAATGGTCGAATGTGTAGCCTTCGTTATCCGTAGTAGCCTCAACGGTAACAGGTTGGTTGAAGGTAACAACGCCACCGCCCGTTACCACACCTTTCTCGCTCGACTCTGGTTTGGCCGTAAGAGTATAGGTATTGGCCTTGAAGTCGACATAGAGCGTAACATTGTCGGGCGTATTGAGCGTATAATCGCGCTTCAAGTCTTGGCGATTGTTATCCTGCCATTTGTCGATAGAGTAACCAGGATTTTCAGTGACTACGAAAGAAACCTGATTGCCGTACGCCACATCCACCTGACTTGGCTCCACACTGCCCCATGCGCCATTGTTCACCACAATGGATACGGTGTAAGTTTTCGGCGTAAATTTGGCTTTGATAGTGGTATCGGTAACTGCCAATACGCGATATTTGTACGGATTTTGGTCTTTGCTTACACCATTGCTCCAACCAGCAAATTCGTAGCCAGCATCAGGCACCGGAGTGATTACCAACAGCGAGTCGAAGTCGACAAGTGTTCCGTCTAACTCAGGCGAAACCTTACCTTTGCCGCTCTCTACACCAGTAGTTACCTTATACTGAATAGGTTTGAACTTGGCGCGCAGCGTGGTGTCGCACGGAGTCGCTATCTTGTAGTCGTATGGGTTTTTGTTGTAACCATTCTCCCAACTATCGAACTCATAGCCAGTCTCGGCCACTGCCGTGAGGCGTACAGTAGTGCCAAAATCGGCTTCAGAAAAATCTGGAGTTACACTACCGCGCTTTTTATGGCCAGCAGCTACTTCGCCATAAACTTTGTACTGTTTCGGTTTAAAGGTGGCGGTGAATGTCTTCTCTTCGGCCAGCACACGGTAGGTGCGCACCGAATCTTTCACGCCATCGCTCCAGCCAGCCCAACTGTAGCCAGGATTTGCCACGGCAACAATGGTGAGAAGCGAATCGTAATCGTAAGTGTCCGACTTAGGCGATGCCGTACCACCCGTTTCTGCCACAATGTTTACCTTATATGGTATCGGGCGGAAGTGCGCTGTGAATACTGTATCGTCCTTTATCTGCACTTTGTATTCGATGGTGCGATTGGTCAAAGTCAAGTCGTCGTTCCAATGATCGAATGTGTAACCCGTGCTGTCTTTTGCAGTGATATAGACACTGGTGTTATACGGCTGCTTTTCAGCAAATTTGGTTACTGTACCATGCTTCTCCTCGTCGACTGCGGTAGTGATTTTGTACAGATTTGGCTCGAAATAGGCCGTGTAGGTCGAATCTTTCGCCACTACATCGTAGTAAACAGTAGAATCTTTCTCGCCATTTTGCCAACGAGCAAAGTGATAGCCTGCATTTGGCGTGGCTGTTATTTTTACATGTTCGCCAAATTCATGTTTCAGACCCGTAGCAGGCGTAACCGTACCAAGATTTTGATCCGCCACAGTGTAAAGAGCGAAGCTATCTTTTTCGAAGTAGGCGGTGAACAGTGCCTCGTGAGCTTCCACCTTGTAGGTGCGACTCGCATTTTTGTCGCCATCGCTCCAATGGTCGAATTTGTAGCCAGTTTTTTTCGTGGCTTTCAGCGTGAGCGTGGTGTCGTATGGGTACAGACCCGACGCAGGCGAAGTGCTGCCTTTGGCATCGTCTTCCGACTCGATGGTGATAGCATATTTTATCGGCTCGAAGTACGCTTTTATCGTGGTGTCGTTGTTCACCAGCGGTATTGTGAGCGACAAACCATCGGCATCCTTCACTACCACATCGTTCCATTTTGCCAATCTGTAGCCAGTTTTTGGCGTGGCAGTAACTTTGGCAGAGGTTTGATATTCGTACCTCATAGTATCTGGCGCGACAGTGCCCCACTTCTCGTTGGCACTAGTAGCCATAACATTGAACGAATCTTTCTCGAATGTAGCAATAAGATAAACCGTCGACGTTACATTGTATGTGCAGTTGGCTTTTGCATTAGCATCGAAGTCCCACGATACGAACTTATAGCCATGCTTGGCTTCGGCATTGAGCAGAGCAGTTTGTCCGTAGATGTATTCGCCGCCGCCAGTCAAGGTTTGGGCTGCCGACGGAGGATTTGCCGTCAGAGTAACGGTGTAGGTATCTTGTGCAAAATAGGCAGTGAGCGTAGTTCCTCCCAACTCTACCGTGTAGGTGAAGTTGTGGCTAGTACCAACAATCGAATCTTTGCTGTTTCGGCAATTTACCAAATGATAACCAGGCGTTGGCACTATGGTTACTTTCACTTTCGAATTGTAGTCCTTATCTCCTTCGCCGCCTTCGAGTGTGATGGTGCCAAGACCTTTATCAGCCACTGCATAAACCCCATATTGCAAAGGCTTGAACATGGCATAGAATGTGGTATCTTTGCCCAAATTTTTGACTTCGTAACTAATCACCCTATCCTTTTCGGTTGGCTGATCGCGCCACCTATCGAAGTCGTAGCCAGGATTTGGCTTAGCGGTGATGGTCACCGTAGTATCGTACGGATAAGAGTATGAACCAGTTGCAGGCGTAATAGAGCCATTAACATCGGCACCAGTCTTCACTGTGCACGATAGTGGACCGAATATCGCTTTGAAGGTGGTATCGGCGCTCAAGTTGTTGATTTTGAACGACTTGATCTCTTTTGAGCCAGCGTTTGTACCATCTTTCGTTTCCCAACGCAGCAGTTTGTAACCTGTGGCTGGCGTAGCGGTGATGGTTACTGTGGAATCATATTTATGATCTGCGCCACCAACAACAGCCACATCGCCCCAAAGGTCGTTGTTTGCCTCTACATTCACCGTTACATCGTTTGGTTCGAAAATAACATAAGTGAAAGTATCGCGCGGCACAGTGAGCAGGAAGTTACGTGTGTCGCCATTCGTGCCATTATCCCAAGAAGAGATATGATAACCTTTGGCTGGCGTTGCTGTAAAGTCGCCCCTAGAGCCATAAGCCACCTGTTGAGTGAGCGGCGAAATTTCGCCCTTGCCGCTGCTTACACGACCTTCGACTTCGTATGCGTTTGCCGTGAAGTAGGCTGTGATGGTGTAGTTACCTACAGTTTCGTACTTGAAGGTGTGTGTTCTATCTTGGTTTCCATCGCTCCAATGGCTGAATGTGTAGCCAGGTTTATCGGTTACCGTTACTGTTACATCTTGATTGAACGTAACCGAGTCGCTGCCCGTTACTGTGCCTTGCGCATTGAATTCTGGCTTAGCAGTGAGCAGATATCTGTTGGCTTTGAAAACGGCGTTGAGCGTAACATTGCTCGGCACATCCATGTAGTAGGTGCGGTTTTTGTTGTTATTGTGCGTATCGTCCCACTCCACAAAGGTGTAACCAGGTTTTTCGGTTACTACCAAGTCGGCATAGCGACCAAATTTTATGGTCGTGTCGCGCGGAGTAACAGAACCCATTTCGCTGTCGAAATTGACCTTTATCGAATAGTCCGATGGAACAAAAATGGCGTAAATAGTAGTGTCGCACGCCGCAATGGCGTATTCGTACGGATTTCTCGATTTCGGCTCGCCATTGCTCCAACCGCTGAGTTCGTAACCAGCATCGGGCTTCGCTTCCAAAAGAACCTTCGTCTTAAAGTCGTATTTCTCTTGATCTATTGCGAAGCTATTCTGCGTAACGCTACCCAAGCCGCTCTGCACGCCAGTGGTAACTTTGTATTTTCTTGGTTTGAACTTAGCTCGCAGTGTGGTGTCGCGTGGCTCGTTTATGGTGTAGACATACGGATTGGCGGTATGGCCATCTTCCCACACATCGAACTCGTAACCTTCGTTGCCAGTAGCGGTGATGGTAACCGACTTTTTGTATTCTGCGCTTCGCTGATCGGTAACCGTACCAAAATCTGCGTGACCAGCAGCCGCCACACCATAAGCCGTGTAGGTTTTTGGCGTGAAGGTGGCAGTGAACTTCTGTGCATGCGACTCAACACGGTAGTTGAAATTCTTTTGCGTTTCGCCGTCGGTCCAGCCTGCCCATGTGTAACCTTCGTCTTCCGTGGCAGAAATATTCAGCAGCGTGCCGTAGTCGTAGTAGCCCGACGCAGGCGAAACAGAGCCGCCCTCGCGTGCCTCTATGGTGATGTAGTATTGCAACGGACGGAAGTGCGCCGTGAATACTGTATCGTCCTTTATCTGCACCTCGTAAGTTATGGTACGATCGGTCAAAGTCGGGTCGTCGTTCCAATGGTCGAATGTGTAACCATCTTTGTCGGTAGCAGTAATTTTCACTTCCGAAAGATACGGCTGATTTTCGTCAAATTCCGTTACTGTGCCGCAATCAGCGCCAGTGCCACAATCAACTTTGGTTGTAATTTTGTACAGATTTGGTTCGAAATAGGCCGTGTAGGTCGAATCTTTCGCCACTACATCGTAGTAAACAGTACTAGTGGTTACGCCATTTTGCCAACGAGCGAAATGATAACCATCTTTTGCTGTGGCTTCTATTTTCACCTGCGACTGGTATTCGTATTTCAAACCAGTGGCTGGCGTAACTGTGCCAAGATCGCCATTGGCAATAGTGTAGAGTGTAAAACTATCTTTTGCAAAAACTGCTGTGAAGGTAACCGCCTTATCCAGCACTTTGTAGTAGCGTGGGTTGTCGGTGTTGTCATCTTCTTTCCATTTCACAAATCTGTAGCCAGGTTCAGCCGTTGGTTTCAGCGTTATTGTGCTGTCGTACGGATAATCATGAGTGCCAGCATTCGTAACGCTACCCCACTGCTCGTTGTTCACATTCACGGTTACTCCATAGCGTTTCGCCTCGAAGTAAGCGGTATATACTGCACTCTGCGCGCCCATGGTGTGCGAACGGTTCTCCTCGGTGCTGCCATCGCTCCAACGCTGCAACTTATAGCCCGTTGCAGGAATAGCTTTGAATGGAATAGTCGCTTTGTACTTGTAATTTTGCTGATAGATATCAGGATCGACAGTACCAAGAGCGGTGTTGCTCGACTGAATGGTGAGTTGATACTCTTGTTCTGCAAACACAGCTTGGAATGTGGTGTCGTTCTTCACTTGCCATGTGCGCGTTGCACCCGAGCCGTCGCCATCGCTCCAACCAATGAATTTGTAACCAGTGCTTGGCGTAGCGGTAACACTAGCGGTGTTGTTGTAGTAGTATGTTCCCGAACCAGTAACCGAACCCATGTCGGTACTGTTTGGTGTAGCCTTTACTTCGTAGCCACGCTGCTCGAATATGGCTTTGATGGTAGAGTTGTTGGCAGGAATGGTGTAATAGAGCGGATCGTCGGTTTTAACCACAGTGTTTCCAGCAACGGTTATCTCCCAATGTTTGAATTTGTAGCCAGGACTTGGCGTAACTTCAGGCTTGTACGAAGTGTTATACTCGAAACTACCGCCCGCAGTTATTGAGCCGAGACCATCGGTTGTGGTTGTAACCTCGTACATGCGCGGTTTCAAGTTCACTTGGAACAGCGTATCGCTAACTGCCTGAACCTTATATGTAACTTGGTTCGTCTTGCCAAGCGACGGCTGCTTTTCCCAACCTACAATTTCGTAGCCATCTTTTACGGTTGCTACAATGTAGATGTCGTCGTTATATTCATATTTGCCCGATTTCGGTTCAATAGAGCCATAGGTGCCATTGTTTACAGCTATGTTTACTTGATATGTTTGTATTTCGAAAATTGCCACCAAAGTGGTGTCGGTCTCGCTCGAAATCTTGAACGTTTTTTCTGCGCCACCAGCGAGTTTCACGCCAGCCTCATTTTCCCAATGGTTAAATTTGTAACCAGGTCCATCGATGGCGGTAACGGTAACCTCTTCGCCAAAGCGGAATGTGCTCTGCTCGGTGGTGCTGCCTTTCGGCGTAACTTTGGTGCTGCCATGCGAGCTGTTGCAGTCGGCAATGACCGAAACCTCGACAGGCTCAAACTCTACATAGATGGTATCCGTTTTGGGTGCGGTGCAGAAATATGGATAGTTTTTGGCATTGGTTTCGTTGCCAGCCCACGATTTCACTTGGTAGCCGCGATTTGGTTCGGCGGTAAACTGCACACTGCTCAGATATTCGCACTGTTGCACAGGCATCGTAACATTGCCGCCAGTGCCTTTCACCAATGCATAAATCAGATATTTGGCTGGCTTAAAGTAGGCCGTAAGGGTAGAATCTTTCAGACCCTTGAATGGTGTAACGGTATGCTCCACATCGTGGCTGCCATCGCTCCAATAGTCGAATTCGTAACCAGCATTTGCTGTGGCTTTTACTTTCACTTCGGGTTTGTCGCAACCGTAAAGTGCCTTGCCGCCGCCACTTACCGTGCCTTTCGCGCTCGATTCTGTTGCAGCATAAATCGTATATTCGTTTGGCATGAATATGGCGCGCAATATGGTGTCGCGAGCATCTTCAATCTTGTATTCGCGCGGATTGTCGGTGTTGCCATCGTGCCATTTCACAAAGTGGTAACCATCTTTCGCCGTGGCGCTAACGCTTACCGTAGAGCCAAACGTTGTGTTGAATTTGTCATCGGCCGAGCCGCGACCGCTGCACGAGTCGATTACGACAGAATTAACCTTGAAGTTGCTAGGTTTGAACACAGCAGTGAAAGTGGTGTCGGGACGATGTGCCAACACTTTGTATTCGCGCGGGTTGCTCGATGTAGCGCGGTCTTCCCAATAGTCGAACTCGTAGCCAGCAATGCCCTCGGCTTTCATCGAAATTTCTGTGCCAAAATCGTATGTGCCTGCGCCCGAAACGGTGCCAAGTCCGTCTTTACCTACTGTCTTCACCTCAAATTCATCGGGACGGAAATGCGCCACAAAAGTCGTATCTCTTGCCTCCACGGTGTAAGTGAACGACTCATCGTCGAGCGAGGTGTCGTCGTTCCAGTGGTCGAACACATAACCATCTTTCGGCGTGGCCGAAATGGTAACATCGGTGCCGAAAGTCTGCTTTTCGGTGAATTTCTTCACTTCGCCGCGATCTTTTTCGCCATCGCCCACTTTTGTGGTTATGGTGTAATTCAGCGGACGGAAGTAAGCTTTGTAGATGCTATCGCGCGAATCGACTGTATAATATACGGTGTCGCTGGTTTCGCCCGTGTTCCAATGGTCGATTTCGTAACCCGCATTTGGAATAGCATAGATTTTTACTGTCGATTGATATTCGTATGCTGTTTTCACCGCTGGCGAGGTTGAACCATTGCCATCGTTTTGCGGAATCACATTGTAGCTACCTTTGCCAAATGTGGCTTTTATGGTGTAGTTGTCAACTGCCGCCACTTTGTATTCGAAAGTCGTTTCAGTTTTGCTCGGGTCGTCGTTCCAGTAGAGGAACTTGTAACCTGTCTTGGCGATTGGTTTGGCATATAGCGTAGTGCCAAATTCGTAATCGCCTGTAACTGGCGTTACAGTACCCATGTTTTCATCGTTGCTAGTGGTGATTACATGGTATGTTTTTGGTTTGAAGCAAGCCACCAGTATGGTATCGCCCAAAACATCGAGCGTAAAATTCTCGGATACATTCAGTTTGTTGCCATTCTTGTCGGCCCAATGACTCCACTCGTAACCAGTTTCAGGCACAACACTTAAATCGAGGTTCGAACGATATTCATAATCTACCTTGTCAAGCTCAAGCGATGGTTTACCTTTGGCTGTATTTTCAGTACGAATCGTTACTTTGTAATTTTTCTTCTTGAATGTGGCAGTGATGGTTGCTTCGCCAGTAACCGTGTATGGGTGATAATAACCACCAGTATAGCCATCGCTCCAACTAGCGAACTCATAACCATATTCTGCATTGGCTTGCAAAACAATTCCCGTATTATATTCGTAATTGCCGCCACCCGAAACGGAACCAGCATTCGGATCGGTTGAGTAGGCATACACACGATAAAGCTCGTCGGCGAAATAGGCAGTAAGCGTTACATTGGCAGCCGTGTCGAGTTTGTACGAGAATGTGGCGTCGTTCGAAACCACTTTGTTACCCAAGCGCCACTCTTTGAACGATTTACCTGTGGCAGGCGTGGCAGTAACTGTGATAGAACTACCAAACGCCACCGAGCCACCACCAGAAACAGTGCCTTGTCCATCGCCAACAGCCGTCGATACGGTATAATTTATCGGAGTGAAATTGGCTAAGAATGTGGTGTCGTGGTCGAGCGCCAGCACCTGATACGAGATGGTTGTGTTCAATCCTTGGCTCGGCTGATATTGCCAACCTGCAAAGTCGTAACCATCTTTCGGTTTTGCTACTATATATAATATGGTGTCGAACGGATAATTTCCCGAAACTGGAGTGATTGATCCATGAAGCAGATTGTCAACACTTGTAGTTACATGGTAGCTCTGCTTTTTGAACACTGCCGTGAATGTGGTATCGGTAACACTGCTGATGGTGAATGTTTTGCTTGCACCGCCAGAAACTCCCTGCCAACCGACAAATTCATAACCAGTTTTTGGTGTAGCGGTAATGGTTACATTTTCTTCGTCGAATTTATGATCGGCTCCGCCAACAACGCTAACCGAGCCCCAACTGTCGTTGTTCGTCTCTACATTCACCTTCACATCGATAGGTTCGAAAGCGACGCGCACCACAGTGTCGCGCGGATCTGTTACCAAATAGGTGTAGCTCGGTTCGTTGGACAGATCGCCATTCCACGCCTTCACTTGGTAGCCCCTTGCTGGCGTAGCGGTGAACATTACCGACTGCGTATATTCTACCAGTTTGCTTTGCGGCGTAACCGAGCCTTTACCTTCGGTCTTTTCAGATTTTATGGTGTACGAAATCGGTTTGAAATAGGCGGTGAACACTGAGTCCGCTTTTGTGCCACGATAGTTTTCGATGGTGCGTGTGGCACTGGTGTTGCCATCTTGCCATTTTTCGAATCGATAACCTGGTTTGGCACTAGCCGAAATGGTTACCGCAGTATTGTAGACCACATCGGTTGAACCTGTGGCAGTGCCCTTGGTCTCGTCGGCCGATTGCACAGTGATGTGGTATGTGTTTGCCTCAAATATGGCTTTCAGTGTTACATTGTTTGGTGTCTCGAGCGTGTAGTTACGCGTCAATTCGTCGCTGTTCAGATCGTCCCAACGCAAGAATGAGTAACCATCCTTTTCTGTAATGGTAAATTCTACACTGCCCATATAGTCGCATGTGCGACTCTTTGGCGATACGCTACCCATCGCCTCGTCGTTCACTGTAGCCGAAACGGTATATTGCAGCGGAGCAAAGTTGGCAACAATCTCAATGTCGTAGGCCTTCACCGTGTATTCGTACGGATTGTCGAGTACATTGCTCGTCCATTTTGTAGAACTAAAGCCAGTAAATTTGTAGCCCGCAGCAGGCGTAGCAGTGATTGTTGCCTTGTCGCCGAACAGATACGAGCCATCGCCCATCACCGTGCCACGACCAGAGACATTCACGCTGGTTGTAACATTGAACGATGCTTTTGCAAAAATGGCTTGAATGGTAGTGTCGCGCGGCACATTAATGTCGAACACGCGCACCGAATCGGCATCGCTCGTGCCATCGCTCCAGCGAACAAATTTATAACCCGTTGCCGGCGTGGCTTTTATGGTAGTGCTAGTTTTATAGTCGAATGTGCCGCCACCCGAAACTTTACCCATGTTCTCGTCGTTGCGCGTAAGGGTAACTTTGTATTTCAGTGGCTCGAATTGGGCTTCGAAAACCGTATCTGGCAAATTCTTCACCGTATACTTTAGCTCTTTCGAAGAGTAGCCGTTGGTCCACCCCGTAAATTTATAACCAGGCAGCGTGTCGGCTTTTATGGTGAGCGTTGTGTCGTAGTTGTAGTTGTCGCTCTGTGGCGTTACCGTACCACGCTCTGCATCATATTTTATGGTAACTTTATATTTTATCGGTTTGAAATAGGCGACCAACTCGTCGGCATAGGCTGGCGTGGTGTAACCAAATTCGGAGTTGGTGTATTCGGGCTTGTTCCAATGGCTGAATTCGTAACCCGTGCCAGGCGTAGCCTTCACGTTGAAACTTGTGCTATATTTGTGGTTGCCACTTGCAGGCGAGGTTACATGCCCTTGCGTTGTAACGGCGGGGCGCACCGTTATGTAGTAATCAATCGTATCGAACAGCGCAGTGAAGGTAGCCGCTTCGGCACCCATGGTGTAGTCGAAACTTTTGCTAGTTTTACCATTCTCTTGCCAACGCAGGAATTTGAAACCAGGATTTTCCGTTACGCTGATTTCCACAGGGTCTTCGAAAAGATGCGTGGTTGTGCCGTCGGGCGACACTGTGCCGTAGTCGCTGTTGTTGTCCTGCACACGCACGGTGAGATCGTAACTATCTTTTACAAACTTAACCTCGAGTGTGGTATCGTTCGGTCCAAGATTGAATTTGAAATTCTGACGCTTTTCGCCATTTTCCCAACCAACAAATTTATAACCTGTGGCAGGAGTGGCGGTTACCGATATCGTGTCGTTAAATTTGTGTATGCCAGTGGCGGGCGAAACCGTACCATTGGTGGCGATGGTTGTGAGTGTTACATCTTTTGCCTCGAAAATGGCAGTGAGCGTAACCGCCTTGGTAACCTCGAACTTGCGCGGATTGTCGGTCAGGCCATCGTCCCACTGTTTGAACCGATAGCCCGTATTGGCATAAGCTTTTATCACAGCCGAGTCGCCATACGAATAGGTCGCTGTGGGGTCGACCGTGCCAAGCGTGGTGTTGCCATCTTTCACTGCGGTTGTTACTGTGAATTTCTTCGGAGTAAAATTGGCAGTGTAGGTAATCGGTCCATCGAGGTTTTCGACCTTAATCTGATATGTACGATAGGCATAGCTGCCACCACCGGTGTAGGTCCAGCCTGCCCAATCGTAGCAGCAATCGTACTCCTTGGCTTCCAAATCGAGTGTAGTGCCATAGTCGTACTCGCCCGAGCCTGGCGTCACCGTGCCATGGTTGGCATCGTCGGGGATAATGTTCACAACGCACTTGCGCGGTGCAAATGTGGCAGTGAAAGTGGAATCGCCCTCCCATTTTACTTTTATCTTCAACGGATTGGCAGTGCTACCATTTTGCCACTGCTTAAATTCGTAACCAGTTTTGGCCGTAGGTACGAGTGTTACGCTGTCGCCAAAAAGATAAGAACCAGCGCCCTCTACCGTACCATTGCCAACAACATTAACCGAGACTGAAGCATCGTTAGGCTCGAACACAGCGATAAGTGTAGTTGATTTAGCAGGTACCTTGTAATTGACACTTGAGCTCGAACCAGACCAATCGCCCTTCCATTCTTTGAAGTGATAACCCTTGTGCGCAGTTGCCACTATCAAAGTGTCGCTGTTGTAGGGTATTAGACCACCTGGAGTTACATCGCCCGGCGTTTCCGTGCCAATCTTCTCCACCTCGGTGGTTACATTTATGAGTTTGGCGGTGAACAGAGCCGTGATGGTGATGTTTGTGTCCAGCACAGTGTAGGTGTAAGGGTTATTATTTTTGCTCACGCCATTGCTCCAACCTGCAAATTCGTAACCGTCGTTAGGTGTAGCGGTTATTTCCAACTCGCTGTTGTATGGCAAAGTGCCACCAGGCGTTACAGATCCCTTAGTAGCATCGTTCACGCCTGTGGTAACTGTGTAACTCTCTACACCCAATATCGCTTGAATGGTGGTATCGCTAACCACTGTCACCTTTCGCTTAACGCCGCCAGCGTAGCCGTCGCTCCAACCAATAAGCTTATAGCCACGATACACCTCTACAACTATCTCATATTCAGTTTCATAATCTACATACTGATCTGTTCCAGCGGGATCGATATTACCCATTTTGGTATCGTTCACACTTGTTGTTACCTCAAATTCGTCTGGCTCAAAAATGGCAGTGTAGGTAGCACTTTCGGTAACATAGAGCGAGAAAATAGAATCACCAGAAGCCTCCTTGCCATCTTTTTCCCACCTAACAAAATGATAATTGGGCTTATTCGTAGCTTTTAGTACAGCCGTTTCGCCCAAGGTGTAGTACGATTTGTTTCTCGATGCTTCGCCCCACTTACTATTGTTTGAGGTTACAACAATATCGTAAGTTGGATTAACAGTAAGAGTAAGATTTACCACCGAGTCGCACCCAGCAACCGAACGCAAATTGATGGTATATGTTCCCGAAGCATAGAACGAGCGAAATTTTTCATCAATTGATTCCCAACGATAGTTTTTGGGCATTGGGAAGATGTATGGCACCTCTTTGTCGTAGCACGCATCAGAAATTGAGATGTTATAGTTTGGTGCAATGGTCAAATTCAGAGTCATGATGGAATCGCAACCCCACACGGTTTGCAAGTGGCGCACATACCGCTGCGTAGAAGCAGTGCGGTACGTACCCAAGCATGTAGTTTCGCTCCATGTGTAGGCATCGCCGTAGTCTATTCTGAAACCATGATTTTCGTAATGATCGCCCAAACAGATGGTATCGTTATAGACAGGATTGTGCGGCGGACAAGTGGTAGTAAAGTGAAGTGTATCGCCATAGTAACGCACATTCCCCTCGTCCATCCACATACGATAGGTATACTCCTTGCCGCGCAACAGATTGGTAAGTGTACCTTGCAGCGAACTTGGATTATTGCCTGTCAATGGGAATTGTGTAGAATTAAAATATTCTTCACCTCTCAGTTTCCACTCGAAACCAACCGAATCAGCCGAAGTCAGATATTTGTAAGCGCCTTTGAGTGTTGCATTGGTAGAGTCGCTTGCCACAACCGACAGAGTAGTTGCGTATGGTTTGCAATCTTTGAAAATCGGGTAATTGCTGTTGATGCTATCTTTATCTTGAATGTAATATGTGCTGCTCAAGCGCCCTGGCATTTCCGAGCTAGCAAAAAGATCGGATGAAATTTGTGTGACACCAGAAGTTGTACCCGAAGGCGAAGTACAACACCCCTGCAAATAGTAACAGTTGCTAGCCGATGCCACATTTGTATTATTTCCATTCGATGCTTGAAAACCTGTGATAGGGTAAGTTACAGTCAGTGCGTAAGTTCTCCAAGCATAAGTGTACTCCTTGCCTTGATAAACATCATTGTCATGGCCAAGCAAACCATCTTCGGCAGCGGTTGCTACGGTTGGACAGCGCGAAATAAGTTTACCAGCATTATAACAATTGGTAGCCTCTACACCAAAGCCAATACCAGCCGCCACGCCAATACAATTGTAAGTATTCCAATTCCTACCTTTGACAGAAGAAACTGACCAAATATTGAGGGCTTTAACCTCACCCACATTGTAGCAATTGTTCATGGTACCACCCCAGCCAGAAATGCCGCCAGCGTATGTCCAACCATCTTTAAAACTCTGCAAGTTATCTGGGCGAGTAATTGCCAAAATTTTTCCAGCATTATAGCATTGGTTAAATGTATTTTGATTGCTCCCGAGCGTAGAATAACCCATACCAATCAAACCGCCAGCATAAGCATACGAAGAGATTGAAGGGTTATTTTGTATTGCCAATTCGTGTGAATACGAAATTGAAGTAACAGAGCCAAAGTTACTATTGCAAGTGTATGTGGCATTTTCGGAATAACCTGCCATACCACCAGCGTATGTGTAAGCAATGTTGGTAGAAGTGGTAGAAGTTACAATACTATCGGTGGCGAATACGCTCGAGTAGTTGTGCGAATTTGTGATAGATCCGCCAGACATATAGCCCACAAAACCACCAACATACACCCTAATACCATTCATAGGAGTACGCACCACGCCCGAAGTTGTACCCATCACATAGCTATTCGTAATGGTTGTGGATTGGGCATAACCAACGAAACCACCCATGTACGAATTTTCAGTCTGTTCAATTTGTATTTGAGAGAGAATATAGAGGTTTGTTATCGAAGCGCCATTTGTATAACCGAAGAAACCAACATAAATACCTGAACTTATCGAAACATTGAATATCGAGTAATTTGCGCCATCAAAGTTACCACGGAATGGATACGAGCTATCACTACCAATTGGCAGCCACGGCCTATGCAGCAGGTCGATATCGTTCGCTAACTTAAAATAGTTGCCGCTGTACGACATACCAGAGTTCACTTGGTCGGCCAAATAGGACAACTCCGCACCAGTTTTGATGATGTATGGGTCGGCTTGCGTACCACTACCAGAGGAGAAACCCGTGGCAGTAGTGCCGTCCCAGTAATTGGTTTCCGCCCATGCGCAGAGTGCCAGAGCGGTGGCTAAAACGGTGGTTAACAGTCTATTCTTCATGGCGTTCAGAATTTATGCTATTCAAAAAAGTTTGCTTTGCGAGGTGCTGCAATTTTCGGCTTTTCAAATTTTTTCCGAGGTTACTATCTATGATAGTAAGTGCAACATACCACACTGCAAATATAGTGCTTTTAGCGCAAATGAGCAAGCAAAAAAACGCCTTTTCGTCGCACCAATCGACAAAAGCCACCAAAATGCGCACAAAGCGCTAAAAATCAAACACTTAACTACAAGTGTTAAATTCATTTGGTTTTGAGTTAAACTTTGAGAAAATAAACAGCATGTTCATAAGTTTTTATGCTAATTCAGAATTAAAGAGTAATTTTGCAGCAAATTATTGGAAGAGCAATAATTGAAAGAGCAATAATTTGAGGATAATAACATACAATTTTCTGGTCATGAAACAGTTAGATAATCCTTTTGTTGTAGGAAAGTACGTGTCGCCCGCCTATTTCTGCTGACAGCAAACAAATTGGCACAAACAAGAGCGGACTCCCAAAATTGAGAGTCCGCTCGTTTGTTGTATGCGGGTAATCCGAATTACTCAGCGTTCAAAATTTCCATCATCTTGATGGCAGAGTAAGGAATACGCGTTCCAGGACCGAAGATGGCTGCTACGCCCGCTTTGTAGAGGAAGTCGTAGTCCTGAGCGGGAATAACGCCGCCAGCAGTTACGATTATGTCCTCGCGACCGAGTTTCTTCAGTTCGGCAATCACTTGTGGAATCAGCGTCTTGTGACCAGCAGCCAGCGACGATACGCCAAGAATATGCACATCGTTTTCGACGGCCTGTTTGGCTGCCTCGGCTGGCGTTTGGAACAGCGGTCCCATATCCACATCGAAGCCGCAATCGGCATAACCCGTTGCCACCACTTTGGCGCCGCGGTCGTGACCGTCTTGGCCCATCTTGGCAATCATAATACGCGGTTGACGGCCCTCTTTTTTGGCGAATGCTGCCGTCATTTCGCAGGCTTTCTTAAACTCTGCGTCGTCTTTTGTTCCTGCACTATACACTCCTGAAATGGTTCTAATGGTTGCTTTGTAACGACCCACGATTACTTCGCAGGCATCTGAAATTTCGCCCAATGTGGCGCGTACGCTAGCGGCTTTCACAGCAAGGTCGAGCAGGTTGTCGTTGCTCTTGCGACCCTCGTTGAAGTCCTTAACGCAAGCGGTGATGGCGGCCAATGCTTCGCGCACGGCTTTTTCGTCGCGGTGAGCGCGCAAATCTTTCAAACGAGCAATTTGCTGTTCGCGCACAGCGGTGTTGTCAATCTCCAAAATATCGATTGGATCCTCATGTTCCAGACGATATTCGTTCACGCCGATAATCTTCTGCACACCCGAGTCGATACGTGCTTGTGTGCGAGCGGCAGCCTCTTCGATGCGCATCTTCGGAATGCCCGTTTCGATGGCTGCAGCCATGCCGCCAAGTTTTTCGATCTCTTGAATGTGATCCCAAGCCTTCTCTGCCAACTCGTTGGTGAGTGCTTCGATGTAGTACGAGCCAGCCCACGGATCGACCTGTTTGCAGATTTTGGTCTCCTCTTGAATGTAGATTTGCGTGTTGCGAGCGATACGAGCCGAAAAATCGGTAGGCAGCGCAATGGCCTCGTCGAGTGCGTTGGTGTGGAGCGACTGCGTGTGACCGAGTGCTGCGCCCATGGCTTCGATACAGGTACGACCAACATTGTTGAATGGATCCTGCTCGGTGAGCGACCAGCCCGACGTTTGGCAGTGAGTACGCAGTGCAAGCGATTTCGGATTTTTAGCGCCGAAACTCTTCACAATCTTTGCCCAGAGCAGACGACCAGCGCGCATTTTGGCAATCTCCATGAAATGGTTTGTGCCAATGGCCCAGAAGAACGACAGACGCGGAGCAAACGAGTCGACGTCCATGCCTGCATTCACGCCAGTGCGCAGATATTCGAGACCGTCGGCTAGCGTGTAAGCCAACTCGATGTCGGCCGTAGCGCCTGCCTCTTGCATGTGGTAGCCCGAAATCGAAATAGAGTTGAACTTCGGCATGTTTTTCGAGGTGTATTCGAAAATGTCGGCGATAATCTTCATCGAGAACTTGGGCGGATAGATGTAGGTGTTGCGCACCATGAACTCTTTCAAGATGTCGTTTTGGATTGTACCAGCCATCTCTTCGAGTTTTGCGCCTTGTTCCAGTCCAGCGTTGATGTAGAATGCCAAGATAGGCAGCACTGCGCCGTTCATGGTCATCGACACCGACATTTTGTTCAACGGAATGCCATCGAAAAGTACTTTCATATCTTCGACCGAGCAGATAGAAACGCCAGCCTTGCCCACGTCGCCAACTACACGTTCGTGGTCGGCATCGTAGCCACGGTGTGTGGCCAAGTCGAATGCAACAGACAGACCTTTCTGACCGCTAGCCAAGTTGCGGCGATAGAAAGCGTTCGATTCTTCGGCCGTAGAGAAGCCAGCATATTGGCGGATAGTCCACGGACGCATTGGGTACATGCCGCTGTAAGGGCCGCGCAAGAATGGTGGCAAACCAGCAGCATAGTTCAGATGTTCAAGACCCTCGAGGTCTTCTTTGGTGTAGACTGGTTTCACGGGAATTTGTTCAGGCGTGTTCCAGTCGGCCGCGTTCACTCCTTCGATCTTCGAAGCAGGAACATTCTTAATGTCGATATTTTTGAAATTTGGTTTCATGATTCTTTTTTAGAATAAGGAATAAAGAGTAAAGACAAAAGACTAATTAGCGTCAGATGCATTAAGATGCTGACGAAAGGCAAATATTCTTCGCTGTAGCCCAATTATTTTTTCAAGCATATCCGAATAGACTGCCTCTTCCATATAACTGCGCCTATGAGCAATCTCCAATTGCGTTTCCAATTCGTAAAGAGATCCCAAAGAAATACCCAAGAATCTGCAAAAATCCTTATCGCTATCCTTTGCCGACCCTTCAGCGATATTGGAAGGAACAGAAACTACTGCGCGTTGCATTTGCGACGTTAGCCCAAAACGCTCCTCAGTTGGAAATGACGATGTCATTGAATAGACCTTATCAGCAAGATCGACTCCATCAATCCATATATCCAATTTACGGAAATTGTGAGGCATAATCAATCTTTTATTTTTTTCTGATTCCTAAATTTACAATCATAATTTTCTTCAGTACAAAGTAACAAGTCTTTATTCTTTACTCCTTACTCTTTACTCCCTAACAATTGCTCATTAAACTTCTGCAACATCTCCAGCACATTGGCACGAACGTGGATGAAGTGTTCGATACCGAGTTTTTGGAGGTCTTCCATGCAGGCAGGAGCACCAGCCACAACAAAAATCTCTTTGCCCGAGCCAATGGCTTTGAAGGCAGCAGGAGCGAGTTCGGCGTATTCGTCGTCGCTCGAGCAGAGAACGATGATGTCGGCACCAGCCTTGCGAGCAGCCGCTACGCCATCTTCTACGGTCTCGAAACCGAGGTTGTCGATGACCTGATAGCCAGCGCAAGCAAAGAAGTTGCACGAGAATTGAGCGCGAGCCAAACGCATGGCCAAGTTGCCGATGGTGAGCATGAACACTTTTGGACGTTTGCCCGAGCGTTCGGTCTCGAGGCGCAGTGCTTCGAACTGTTGTGCAGCACGAACATGTGGCAGCGTTTCCAATCCGCCTTCGGTAGCGCAAGCGCAGCGGCATTCGCCCTGTTCGAGGGTGATTTTGTCGGCAGCCTGTTCGTTGAAGTTCGGGAATTGGTTTGTGCCAAGCAAAACCTCTTTGCGAGCCGAAACATCTTTCAAGCGTTTTTCGGCAGTTGCTTTCATATCTTCTTGAACGCGACCGCTCTCGACGGCAGCGAAGAATCCGCCATTCTCTTGAATCTCGAGGAAGCGTTTCCAAGCCTGATCGGCAATGTTGGCCGTGAGTGTCTCGATGTAGTACGAACCAGCGGCAGGATCGGTTACTTTGTCGAAATGCGACTCCTCTTTGAGCAGCAATTGTTGATTGCGAGCAATGCGTTCCGAGAAATCGTCCGATTTTTTGTAGGTGATGTCGAACGGATTTACCGTGAGTGAATCGACGCCGCCAAGCACAGCGCTCATGGCTTCGGTTTCGCTGCGGAGCAGGTTCACATGCGCATCGTAGATGGTTTTGTTGAACACCGATGTAGAGGCGTGAATGTGCATCTTCATGGCGCAAGGGCAATATTTGCCATCGACAAGTTCGCATTTGCAGTCGTCGCCACAGTGGCAAACAGGTTCGTAGGCGCGAACGATCATTGCCCACAGCATGCGAGCTGCGCGGAATTTTGCAATCTCCATAAAGTAGTTTCCGCCCACGCCCATGTTGAATTTGATGGCGCAAGCAGCCGTGGCAGCATCTACGCCAGCCTCGGTGAGCATTTCCATGTACTGATTGCCCCAAGCCAGAGCATAGCCAAGTTCTTGAGCGCAATAAGCACCAGCATTGTTCAGACTAACGGAATTGACCGCTACTACGCGATATTCGGGCAACACTTCGCCAGCCTCGACAATGGCTTTTGCCAAGTCGGACACCATCTGTTTGTCCAGCTTTTTGCCTTTCAGCAACATGCGGTTCAGCGGGTCGAAGTTGATAGAGCCTTTCAGCGTCTCGAGGTTGTAGCCGCATTTTTTGTAGTAGTCGGCCAGCAGACGAACGAGGTCGGCCGAGCGACGAATGCAAACCGTGAAGTTCAGCTCGATGCAGTCGGCAGCAATGCCTTTAAGCAGCGTGGCGATGTAGTCGGCCGAGAGTTGCTCTTTGTCGAGTTTGAAACCGAGCGAATCGATGCCTTTGTTCAGCACATCGAGTGCTTTTGCGTTGGCAGCTTTGGCATCGTGTGCATCGATGTCCTGCCTAACATACCAAACATTGTCGACCTGTGTGCCACGCACATACGGATATTTTCCCGGTGCGGAATCGGGCGTTTTCAGCCCTTCCAAGTCCTCGGCACGATAGAAAGGCTGCACATTGAAGCCTTCGGTCGTGCGCCAAACCAATTTCTTGTTGAAATCGGCTCCTTTCAGATCGACTGTGATTTTGTCCAACCATTCCTGCGTAGAAACGGCTGGAAAATCAGCCAAAAGATTTAATTTTTTTTCTGCCATATTTTGATTATTAGTTGATAAGTCATTATGTAGTTGATGAGTTGATGAGTTTAACGCATTAGTCGGAGCAAGTGAGGTTTCTTTGCTGTTTCGGGTTTCAAGTTTCAGGTTTCAGGTTAAATGTTAGTGTCAAACCGTAATCAGCAAAATTATCAATTATCAATTGGAACGATTTTTACTCCCACTTCGCAAATGCCTTTCAGTGGCGAATGGCGCATGCCCTGCGCAATGCGGAGCGTGTATTGCCCTGCCTTGTGGAACTTCTGCTGCGGCCGATAGATGCACTCACACTCGTAGATGGAGCCAATGCCCGAGCCGCGCCAACGCCCCAAATCGTCGGCCAAGAAATACTGCAGTGTGTCGCGCTGCACATCGCCCGCTGGCGAAACCTCGTCGACAAAAAGCCAAATGTTTTGATTCGGATATTCGTCGGTGTTGCGCACAACGATGCTGGTTTTGTAAAGCACGCTGGCGTCGTCGATGTCGAACACAAAACTGAACACCGAGTCTTTGTCCCAGCCATCGCTTATGGTGCGACAATCGCTATAGACCACGCGTTGGCAGCCCATCAGAACGACGGCAAAAAACATCACCGCTGCGGTGCGTAAAGTTGCAGAGCGTTTCATTCGGCCGAAGGATTTTGTTGTCCGCCACCATTGCCACGATTTTGATTGTTGCCACGGTAGCGAGCGCGATTATTATTGCGATTGTTGAAATTGCCACGATTTTGATTGCCACGATTGCGCCGTGTGCGGTCGAAACGCGTCAGGCTGTCCTGCCCCACCACATTCTGATAGTCGACCACTGGCTCGACTGGCGCAACTGCCGTCTTGTCTTCGAGCGATTCCACCTTTTCGCCACGACGGTTGGCTGCTATCACCTCTTTGGCGCGATCGACCGAAATGGTGACCAAATTGGCGGCCAAGTGTTTGTCGGTAGAATAGGTAAACAGCCGATTGAACACATCTGTTTTGAAGTGATAGTAGGTGGCGTCGACCGTTTCGAGCGGGATGTCGGTGCGCGGAAAATCTTTCTTGGCGTCGAGATAGGTTGGCACTTCGTAGTTCATGCAGCACTTAATTTTGGCGCACTGCCCTGCCATTTTCAGCGGATTGGCGGCAATGTCCTGAATGCGCGCTGTGTTGGTCGAGACCGACACAAAATTGCTCATAAAAGTGGCGCAGCAAAGTTCTCTGCCGCACGGACCGAAACCGCCAATGCGTCCAGCCTCTTGGCGCGCGCCAATCTGCTTCATCTCGATGCGCACGTGGAATGTAGCAGCCAGCACTTTTATCAGTTCGCGAAAATCGACACGACCATCGGCAATGTAATAGAAAATGGCTTTTGTGCCGTCGGCTTGATATTCCACATCGCCAATTTTCATCTCAAGATTCAGATTTTTGGCAATCTGCCGCGACTGAATCATCGTATCTTGCTCTTTGGCTTTCGATTCTTCCCATTTGTCGAGATCCATTTGCCGTGCAATGCGGTAGATGCGCCTCGTTTCGTAACGTTCGAGCGAGATGTTGTTCTTTTTTATCTGATGCAGCACCAATGCGCCCGTGAGCGACACACGCCCAATGTCGTGACCAGGCGATGCCTCCACAGTTACAAGATCGCCTTTTTTCAGTTTCAATTTGTTGCTATTCAGATAGTAACCTTTGCGGGTATTTTTGAACTGCACCTCCACCAAATCGGTAGCCAGTTGTGCTTCGGGTATGTCGGCCAGCCAATCCACCACGGGCAGTTGTTGGCGCGAATTGCCATTAAAACCGTCCTTACCTGGATTGCAGCAGCCGTTATCAAGAGTGAATTCCATATAGTTGAGTTGATATGTTGATGAGTTGAAAAGATGAAAAGTTTAATGCTTTAGTCAGAGACTGTGAGGGTCAATTTCTAATTTCTGGTTTCTAAATTCTGATTGTCGGTATCCTCTACGGTCTGCAAATTGCCAATTATCAATTCGATTTACTTATGCAGTAGCCGATACAATTTGCCGCACAAATCCAGCAAGATGATGTCGGCATTGCCGTTCTGCTCTATTTGCGCCTCGGCCAGTGCCAATTCGTTCATCATGGCTTCTATGTTGCGCTCGTTCACATAGGGCGAAAATTTGGCGGCAAAAGCCTGTTCTTCGGCATTCATGTAACTGATATTTGGATTGGCCATGCGCAACACAAAATTTTCGCGAACCATGCGCTGCGTATATTGAAAATAACGGCACAATCCTTCGCGCCCAAGTGCCTTGAGTTCGGCACTCCACGCCATTATCTCTTTCACATTCAGCGCCCACGCTATGCGCAGCATACGCCTGAAAAACTCGAAATTGCGCTGCTGCTCCGACGACTGATCGACCAGTTCGCACAACTGCGACCAACTGCCTTGTGCCAAGCGCGACAATTGCAACGCTTCCGCCTCGGGCAGATTGTAGCGTTCGCGCGCTGCAGCCGACAACTCGTCGACAGTGAGCGGCGGCACTGGAATGCACTGCGCACGCGACTGAATGGTGCCAAGAATCTCGTCTGGGTGATTCGTTACAAGCAGAAATAGCGTTTTATCGGCTGGCTCTTCGAGAATTTTCAGTACATGATTGGCACACTCGACCCTCATCAATTCTGGATGCCAAATAATCATCACCCTATATTCCGATTCGTAGGGTTTCAGCATCAATTTATGCACTATTTCACTGCCTTCGGCTGCAAAAATCTGCAGTTTTTTGTTTTCTGCAATAGTCATCATCCACTGACTGTAGGTGGCATAGGGATTTTCGGTCATCAAATCCCTAAACTCTTGCACATAATGATCGCTCAAAAAACGCTCTTTATTTCTGTTTGTTGGGAAAACAAAATGCAGGTCGGGGTGCGCAAGTTTGGCAATTTGAACGCACGAAGGACACTCTCCACAAGCATCGGTAGCGGTGCGGTGCGGGCAGCAAACATACTGCGCATAGGCCAATGCCAGCGGCAGCGTGCCAGTTCCCTCCACACCGCAAAACAGTTGCGCATGGGCTATTCTGCCCTCGGCAACCGATTGGCGCAGACGGCGTTTCACGTCTTCGTGTCCTATGACATCGGCAAAAAGCATGTTACGTTTTTCGTGGTTAAGATCAACCTGCAAAGATACAAAAAAATCCGCAAGAAGCGGATTTTCTGTTCAGCATATTTTTTCTTTTAAAAGGCAGCCTTTATTTTTCTTGCGCGGAGCGCTTTCTGCGTCTTACCATGGTTACAGCGAAATAGAGAACTAGGAGTGCTGAAAATGTCCATATCTCGTCCGTAAGTGGTGTCAATTGTCCAATTGCTGGGCCCGATGGTGCCATGGCTGGCCCAGAAAAGCCGCCCACAGGCACGCTCACACTGCCAACGCTACCCGAGCTAAACGGCTCGCTCACAGTTGACGATGACGACGATGTGCGCGTTGCGCCCATGCTCGAATAACTGCTACCGCCGCCAAACGACGTGGCTACAGCACTCGTCTTTCTTGTCTGAAAAAGATTGCTTGCGTTGATAGTAGGCAGAACCCTATACGAGCTTGCGCTCGAGGCAGAGGTCGAGGAGCGATACGCTCTGCGGCTTGCGCTGTAGCGGATCACTGCCCTTGTGCTACTGTTCATGTCGATGCTCACCATGGTTGGGGCGAAAATATCTTCGGCCCAACAACACAGCGCGCCACTACACGCCAGCAATACAAATGCCATTAATCTCTTCAAAAACATTTTTCTTCAAAATTCTTTCTTACCTAATAACCACTTTACGCACGGCTTTTGTGCCTGTTTGCGTAGCGATGTTCAACAAGTAGACGCCTTGTGGGAGCGTAACTTCAGTCGAACGCTGAAAAATATCGTTTATTTCACCAATTTTCTGTCCTGCTACATTGTAGATCATCACATTTGCAAGATTTTCGTCGGCCACAATGTTTGCCACATTGCCTTGCTGCACAAATACTGTGATGTCTTCGGCTCCTGTCTCGTTGAGTTCGGTGGTTTTGCCGCCTTCGCCATCGGCTGAGTAACCAAGTCGCTGCAAATAGTAGCGCGGTTCGTCGCTTGGCGCGCTCTCGAGCGTGAGCCTCATGCCGTCGATCAAACGAGTGGTTGTTTTCAGTTGCGCGTCATACAACTGCAAACCTTGTGCAAAACTGCTCACTCCGTCAAACCAAAGCGTGAAATTTTCAGGATTATAACTTTTATTAACGCAGTGTAGCGCCAATGGAACACTATTTAACTTGTTTAGCAGATCAATTGTTAGTGCTTTATCGTTGGCCACAGCGTAGAACGAGAGGTACTCAGTAGCCTGATCCATTTTTGTATTTTCGTCGAGAGCGAACGAAATGGTTTCGGCATCTTCGCCAGCCACAACATCGTCGCTAGCCTCGTTCCATTCGCCAACATAGACGGTGCTGTAGTAGTTGCCAAACTTACCCGTGATGGTAACAAGCGAAATGTCATCGTCCTCATTGTTTTTGACGGCACGCGTACGCACGCTGCGTTGTGCAGGAGCAGCAGCAGGAGCATTGGCTACCACGCCAAAGTTTGCTTCCCATTCTGCCACAGTGCGGAACATTTCGGGCTTAAATTTCACCGTTATCGATGTTGCAGCGTTTTTGGTTTCAGCCAAAACCGCCTTGAATGGCGTAAGAACCATATCAATGCCATTTGTAGTATGTTGCGAGCAAGCATCAAACGTTATGCTATCGCCGTTGTAGGCATCGGCAAGCGTGTAGTAAATGCCCGTAAACACATCATTATTCTCTTCGAAGAAATGATTCAGGCTAAGACCCGACATGGCTGGGTTACCAACGAGGAAGTATTTTCCAGCTTCGTTGTTGGTGATGGTAACGCTCATCACGGTGTCTTTTGCACTCACAGTGGGTTCGAAAGCCAATTTGCCAGCGTCAGCCGAGCGGGAAATGGATTCATTATAATAGTCCTGTCCACCCAGATAGTAGGAATAATCGTTATCTTCTTTTGGCAGGCGCACAATCAGTTCGTCTACCGAAGAATTAACTTTGTCGTAGCCCCAGAACGCGCCACCCGTGCCAGCCTCGTATGGGAAACTTACAACATTGGTTGTGCTGCCCCATGTAGCCGATTGAACACCAACCCTCGTGCCATCGTCCAAAACCTTTTCGGCAGATTTATTGTACAATCTCTGCCAGAAAGAATACTGCGCACGATCGGTGCAGAGGTCGCCCGAAGTGAAGTAGCCTGCATTGGCGTAGTTATCTACAGGCACATACATGTCGCCCGACACAACTCCGTTGATTGGGAACGACAACAACTGCCAACGTTGCGTAGCAAAAGGCATCTCGACCCAAACACCTTTGTAATTCAGCACAAACTGATTGGCCAACTGCGCACGCGGCTCGAAGTGAATGTAGTTACAGTTGTGTGTCTTGTAGTTCAAGTCGTAGGTAATGTAGTCTTGCGCATTTGTCTCTACAGCAACTTTCTGTTTTTCTCCGATTTCGCTAGTTACAGGCAGAGTTGGATAGACACCGCTGTTGCCAAGGTCGGGAATGATGATGTTGCTAGCGTCGAGCGGCACATAACCTTCGGCATCTTTGGTGGCATTCAGCATCTCCCAATTGTCATCGTTGTTCCATGCGTTGTTTGTGCCGCGCGGACTCCAAACCAGCGTATCGGGCACTACATAGAATGTGAAGTACGACGAACCAAGCGGGCAATCGCTGCTCGAGGTGCTGCTCTGACCATTCGGGTGAACCAAATGAATCTCGAATGTGTAGGTGTAGCCCTGACGCATGCTGATGGTATTTCCTGCAGCAGGTGTTAGTTCGAGCGTATCAGGAATATTTTCACCGCCGCCATTGTGATTATATTTAAAGTGTGTCTTATCAGTCGAAACAAACGTTGGGTCGTTGGTGTAGGCCAATTCTATAACACCTGCACGCGCATTCGATACATTCAGCGGCAGTTTTATCATGGTATCTGCCTCTTTTTTGGTAATGCGCACGCCACGTGGCATATTTGCAATGCTTGCGGGCAGAACTTCGCCTTTGTCGCCAATCACAAATTTGTACGAATCCTGATTGCCCGAAATCTTCATCGAAATCTGTTTTGCTGTGGTGCAGACGCCCATATCCAAGCTAGTAGAGTCGTTCACGCCAGTGCCAGCAATTGGGAATATGGTATATTCGGGCATTACTGCGCCAGAGTCGGCCGAGACATACACGTCGATGTAGCGTTTGCACAATTGCAACAGATCGTTATTTACCAAATGCTCAATTATCTTGTACGTATCTTTAGAAAGATAATTCTTATTGATTTGGTCGAGCGAAGAGGCCCAAGTATTCGGGTGATCAATGGTGTTGTAGTGCATACCACTCTCGTCCAGCGTCGAAAAACTCTCGGCACGCAAATCACGAATGGCACCCTCGATGCTAGAATAAGAGTAACCATACACTTTCAAGCACGAATCTGCCGATATTTTCTCGGGATCACCTTTGAGCCAGTCGGAATTACAATGACCTCTGAGCAATGTGATGTTATTATCTTCGTCGCGCTCGTTGTTGAACAGTGCAATAGCCAAACGATACATTTGGTTGCCGCAAACGCCCGATGTGAGTGCTTCGGTTTCCACTTTACCATTCAATTCTATTTCGGCCGAACCATAAATATCCAAATCGGTACTCATACCACACATCACATCGTCCAGCTCGGTAGGGTCGGTAGCCATACGCAGCGTGTAGGTGAAACCAGCAGGCATCTCGGCAAAGTGCGTGAGGTACATCACATAGTTTTTCTTGCCGTTGGTCTCTTCCAAAATGTAGCAAGTGGTGAGCGTTGAATCCACATCGCGCTTATTCATAAAAGTCTCGATATTGGGATAACGATCGGCAGCAGGAATAAGAGCCGTGTCGGCTGGGAAGAAGCAGTGACCATACTTACCAGCAGCATCTTTGTTCAGATAATCGATGTCGAGCGTATCGACGCGAGCAGCACTATTTTCATCTTTATAATTTCTTACCCACTGATAGTAGATAGGTTTGCCATGCCAATCGACGCCGCTCAAGCTGTTGTAATCCAAACGGACTACTGCCGAAATGGTATCGCTGCCGTTGGTAGAAGCGCAAGTGGTAGAAGCCTGATAGGCCAACACTGGTGGACGGCTGGTGTAGATGCGAATGTCGTCGATAGCAAAGTCGTTGTCGCTGGCACTCGTAGCATTGGCGCGGTTGTAGATTTGCAGACGATATGACGAATAATTGCCATCGGACGAAACAGCAAAAAATACTTGACGCCAACCTGTATCGCTAGCACCTTCATCTTTGCGAACGTCAACCAGACCCGTATTGAATGTAGTAAGTGGATGTTCATTTCCATCATCATCAATTCCAACAAACACGAACTCGAAACTTGGTTTGGTACTACTACCAATTGCTATATTATTTACATAAGCCGAGCAGAACATTTGCGAACCAGCGCAGAGTTGCGCCTTCAACTCCAAGTCGACAACCAAGCCCGACATCGAAGTACCATCACAATAGATGAAGTAACCATTTTCAGCACCGCCGACATTCTCGGCATATTTCCAATATTCTCCTTGAGGAATCTTGTTCACAAGCATATATTCGCCCCAGTAGGCAAATGGATTACTTATCTTATTGTGTCCTGCCACACGCATGTTCGTTGGGTTGCTATTATCACTATAGGTGAATCCATAAGTGCACTCATCCCAAGGCAGCGGCATATTCAGTGCAGTGTAATCGCTACTTGGTTTAGGATATTTTGTATTGTCCTCGTCGGTATCGAATGTCAATTTTGTAAGCAAATTATATTTTTTGTCCATCTCGCTATCAGAAATAATGGAGGCGACAGGACCGACTTTACTCAAATCTTGGTACGCAACAGTAAATTTGGCAATATTATATCCATTGCACTTCAAAGTGTAGACCACAGTATCGGCCGTAGAACTGCTTACTTGCGCCGACGATGTTCCATGATTCGAAGGCAGAAATCCATTGCTAGCAGTCCATGTATAATTGCTTACTCGATTCGTGGCATTGTAGTAATAATTCGGAAAACTACCACTCGACTGATAGTCGTATGCGGTGTTGAGCATGATTGTTTGATCAGTCGGGGCTATCAGGTGATATTCCTCAAGATATTTATCGCCTGTGCATTGACTCAATTTATTGGCCATTACAATGGCTGGGCGAATTTCGTAGATTACACGATACGACAGCGTTGGCTCGGTAAACGAGTAACTAGTCTCGGTAAAATCGGTATAGTTCGACACATCTATGCCAATACGATAGACCGCATCGTCTGATGCATTTTGGGGCATCGTAAATGTTGGTGCCGAAAGTTTATTTTTCAAATTCGTAACACACCAACCACGGTTGCCAAGCGTGGTGTAATTCTGATAGGGGTTGCTTACATTACTTGGTGTGCCATCGCCATCATAATTGTACACACGCATGTAGCCACGATAGTCGCTTTCTGGTAAAGCAAGCGCAAGGCTACTACCTTTTGCAAGATAAATCACTTTGGTTTGTGTGTGCACACCCTGCATACCATTTTCCTGTAATTCTCTTCCACTAGCACCCTTTTGATGAGTAAATGTGAAACTATCGCTCGAATATTTGGCTTTTTGTCTGATAATGGCACGAGCATAGTAGAAACGGTTGTTTGTGTGCATGTAGTATACTTGCAGCGTGTCGTACGGTTCCGTTGCTTTTTCGGCAGCCGATGGTGCTTCTACCTTTATCCCACTATTATCACACGTTGCTATTATAAATCCAGATTTAGAACTTTGCAAAAGGCGTGCAGGATCCGAATAAGATTTCAAATCGATATCAAAATCGTTTATGGTAATTGCAGGCGAAAGTTGCGTACCATCGCTCAGCATAGTGCACGAACCTGTGTAGCGTTTAGCCGAGAGCGTGAAAGTTTTCGTGCCACCAGTCTTTTCAAAAGTGTATGGCGTTGGCGTGAGGGTCATTACCAAACTATCGATGGGTGTGGCAATGCCTGCAACCTGCGTAAATGGCAATTTTTCGTTCACCTTGCGGTTTATTACATTGCCATTGTCGTCGACGAAAGAGAAATCGAGCGCAGTAGTAACCGTGCCTTCAACAGATTTGGCACTTTGCAGGTGGCAACGTGGTGTAACATTGAAACCAGATTTGCCTTTGTCGGTATACGAAAGCGAATCTTTCAAGGCGCCCGTCATCACCGACGACATGCTGTTGATGGTAATATTTGTAACATCGCTACTATTGTCGATAACATCGTCAGAGGTTTCAGAGGTATAACGCACAATGTGGCGCACCGAAACCTTCAGTGTGTAGTCGTAACTCTCCGAGTTGCAGCCCTCATCGTAACCATAATACTCCGAAGTTGTGTTCACTTTCTTCGTATTATTGTAGTATGTGAACGATGGCAAATAGTAATCGACGTATTTGTAGACGTTGAGGTCGATATTGCCAGAGGCATTCTTGACTACAGACCAAGAGTAACCCCACCATTCATTCTGACAAGTTAAATAATAATTACCTTTACGATCCTGTCTTCTAGAATCGTAATAGTAATAGAGGTTTATAGCACCACTAGCTGAAGTGGAGGACTGCCAAATAGATTCTGCTGTTGAGAATTGGATACTACGCCCATCGTGCCCCACATAATACTTTACATCCTGACTTTTATACATATAGTAGCCAAGGTTGTAGAAAGTGTAATTATCTTCCGAGCCACCCACTACCCACAAACCATACTCATCTAAATCGGTTGCCGCGGTCAAAGTAACAGACGAAGTTTGCGCCGCCAAATAGTATGTCGTTCTTCCACTAACACATGAGATTGCAATGGTGTCACCAACTTCGAACGCCCAAGCGTTTGTGCCAAGGCAACACAAACCGCAAACAAGTAACAACCGATACGCGAATTTTTTCATAATTCTAACTCCTTTTGTGCTATGCAGCCGTTGGTTTTAACCAAATTTTAACGGAGCATTGCCAGTTTTTTTGCCGTTTTCACGCTTCATTGGACGAAACAAGACGCTCTCAGCAGCCTTTTCTAGACCCCAAAATCGTGCAAACGCGCTTATTAACTAAAAATTTTATTTCGTAAAATACTAATTTTCAGGCAAAAACGGAAGAATCGCTCTTTCCTACTTTTTGCGCCGCAAAGTTACAAACAAATTCCGTGCCAGACAAGTTATCAACAACCTTTTTCGCAGAAAAATTATTTTTGCGGCAATTCTCTTTCAAACAGAAAGTAAAGCAATGATTTTAATTTCATTTTCACACAAAAATCGACGAGCGACAAATAATTTCGCACGAACAACATTTGCACAAAATCAAGAAATAGTGCAATTTTCTATCAAATCGGAGAAAAAAGAAGAAAAAATAGTACTTTTGCGACTTGAAAAGGTGAGAAGTGAGAGGTGATTGGTAAGTCAAGCCACATGCAGTCCGCAATTCGACTAGCTCACCGCCCTAATCTGAAATTTGAAATCTGAAATCTGAAATCTGAAATATCACACAATAATGAAACGCACCATTGCAATAGTAGCAGGCGGCGACTCGTCGGAGTGGACAGTGTCGCTGCGTAGCGCCGAAGGGCTCGACCGTTTTATCGACAGTGAGCGCTACAAAAAATACACCATAATAATAGTTGGCAAACGCTGGGTGGCCAAACTGCCCGACGGTCGCGAACTGCCAATGGACAAAAACGATTTCTCGTTTATGCTCGATGGCGAAAAAATAACGTTCGATTTTGCCTACATCACCATTCACGGCACACCGGGCGAAAACGGCCTATTGCAAGGCTATTTCCGCCTGCTGGGCATTCCATTCTCGTGCTGCGATGTGCTGGCTGCGGCACTCACATTCGACAAATTCCCGTGCAACCAATATCTGAAAAGTTTTGGCGTGAATGTGGCCAAATCCATCTGGCTGCACCGCGGCGATGCCATCGACGAGCAGAAGATTGTGGGCGAGATAGGCCTACCCTGTTTTGTGAAACCATGCGACGGCGGTAGCAGTTTTGGCGTAACCAAAGTGAAAACGCAAGAGCAACTGCGCCCAGCCATCGACAAAGCTTTTGCCGAAGGTTCGGAGGTGATGGTGGAGGCGCTGATGACTGGCACCGAGATAACTTGCGGCATGTATCGCACCAAACAGCGCGAGGTGGTTTTCCCAATCACCGAGGTGGTTACGAGCAACGAATTTTTCGACTACGATGCCAAATACAACGGCCAAGTGCAGGAGATTACGCCAGCGCGCATTCCCAACGATTGGGCCGAACGCGTGCAAAACGAGACGCGCAAAATTTACTCGGCACTGCATGCCCACGGCATCATTCGCGTGGACTACATAATAGCCGCCGATGGCACGCCACAACTGCTCGAGGTGAACACCACGCCAGGCATGACCGCCACCAGTTTCATTCCGCAACAGGTGCGCGCCGCAGGCCTCGACATAAAAGACGTGCTGACCGAGATTATCGAAGACACGCTGAATTAGTGAGGCGTTGAATTGTTGAA
>CAVFDI010000007.1:0-12070 GCA_963621145.1 Paludibacteraceae bacterium
ACTTCCGACCAACAAAAATCGCTCAACGAGCGCGTAGAGGCACTTCGCCGCTATCTCGACATCGAAAACAAACAGATGCAACTCGAAGAAGAGGAGCTGAAAACACAAGCACCCGAATTTTGGCAAGACCAGAAACGCGCCGAGGCGCAGATGAAAAAGGTGCGCAGTCTGAAATATTGGATCACAGCCTACAACGAGGTGCGCGCCGCAGCCGACGAGGTGGAGGTGTCGCTCGATTTCTACCACCAAGAGGCCGTAACCGAAGAGGAGGTGGACACCGCCTACAACCGCGCGTTGCAACTGACCGAAGACCTTGAGATGCGCAACATGCTACGTCGCGAAGAGGACAAACTGGGCGCAGTGGTGAAGATTGTGGCTGGCGCTGGCGGCACCGAGGCACAAGACTGGGCACAAATGCTCATGCGAATGTACATGCGCTACTGCGAACGCCACGGCTACCGCGTAACCATTTCGCACCTAATCGATGGCGACGAAGCGGGCATCAAAAGCATCACTTTCGAAGTCGATGGCGACTATGCCTACGGCTATCTGAAGAGCGAAAACGGCGTGCATCGTTTGGTGCGCGTGTCGCCCTACAACGCCCAAGGCAAGCGCATGACCTCGTTCTCGTCGGTGTTTGTGGTGCCGCTGGTCGACGATACCATCGAGATTGAGATTTCGCCTGCCAACCTGTCGTGGGACACCTTCCGCTCGAGCGGCGCAGGCGGACAAAATGTGAACAAGGTGGAGAGCGGCGTGCGACTGCACTACACTTTCCGCAATCCCGTTACCGGCGAGCCCGACGAGATTGTCATCGAAAACACCGAAAGCCGCGACCAACCGAAAAACAAAGAGAATGCGCTCCGTCTGCTGAAATCGCAACTCTACGAGTTGGAACTCGAAAAACGCCGCCAAGAGACCGCCAAGATTGAGGCTGGCAAAAAGAAGATTGAGTGGGGTTCGCAAATTCGCTCGTATGTGTTCGACGATCGCCGCGTGAAAGACCACCGCACCGACTATCAAACCTCGAATGTGAATGCCGTGATGGACGGCGACATCGATGCCTTTATCAAAGCCTATTTGATGGAGTTTGGAGGGCAGGAATAGTTAGGAGTGAGGAGTGAACTAATTGACAACTGATAATTGCGGTTCAATAGGCTTAACGCCTCAATAATTCTTCGAAAATTACTAATTTTGCAGGTTAAATAGGGGAAAAAGAAATGCCAACAATTCTGCATATTGAAACATCGACCGAGGTATGTTCGGCGGCGCTGTCGTGCAACGGACGCCTGCTAGCCACCGAGGTCTGCACCGAAGGGATGTCGCATGCCACACGGCTTCCCGTGTTTTGCGAAAAATTGCTACAAAAAAGTCGCGCTGCTGGCTGCATGCCCGACGCAGTGGCTGTGAGCGCAGGTCCTGGCTCGTACACAGGCTTGCGCATTGGCGTATCAACCGCCAAAGGACTCTGCTACGGACTCGGTGCCAAACTGTTGGCCGTGGACACGCTGCAACTGCTTGCCAAAGCTGCTCGAGCCAAAATTAGCAATCCTAGCGCACTCATCTGCCCAATGATAGACGCGCGAAGAATGGAGGTTTATTGCGCACTTTTCGATCAAAATCTGAAAAAAATAGGCGAAACAGAGGCTAAAATAATCGACGAAAACGCCTTTGCAGAGCAACTTGCCAACCACGAAATCTATTTTTGTGGCAATGGCGCAAAAAAATGTCAGTCGGTGATAACGCACTCGAACGCCCATTTCGTCGAAGGCATTATGCCTTTGGCCGAGAACATGGTCGACTTGGCAGAACAGCAATTCGACGACGAAAAATGGGAAGATGTGGCCTATTTCGTGCCATTCTATCTGAAAGAATTTCAACCGACAACGCCGAAGCATTAGAAGATTTCAGATTTCAAATTTCAAATTTCAAATTTCAAATTTCAGATTACGGTATCCAAAGCAGTCTGCAAAAAGTCGTGGAATGCGAACTTTATGAACTTTACAAACTTTACAAACTTGATAAACTTCTAATCAACCCAAAGCACTTAATAAACTTTTCACTTTACTGACTTTTCACACTATTCTCTCATGGAAATGCAGCAACAAAAAGAACGACTGATAATGCCCGAATATGGGCGCAACATACAAAAAATGGTGCAATACGCCTGCAGCATCGACAATCGCGACGATCGAACTCGTTGCGCACGCACCATCATCGACATCATGGGCAACCTGTTTCCCTACCTGCGCGATGTCGACGATTTCAAGCACAAACTGTGGGACCACCTCTATATCATGTCGGAAGGGAAATTGGACATCGACTACCCTTTCGAGATACGGGAACCAGAAAATAGACCCGCGCCAGAGAAAATTCCATATCGAGCCACAAAAATAAAATATCGTCACTATGGGCGATGGATAGAGGCTTTGGTGGCCGCCACCGCCACACTGCCCGACGACGAAAAACGCGCTGCACTGACGCGCCTCGTGGCAAACGACATGAAACAGAGTTATGTAACTTGGAACAAAGAACTGGCCGACGACAACAAGATTTTCGACGATCTGCGCGAACTTTCGGGCGGCGTTATCGACATAAAAAACGATGCAATGACACTGAATTCGGCCAAGCGCAGCAGCGTTGGCAACAGCGTCGATAGCAAGAAGAAAAACAACAAGAAAAATCAGAAAAACAATCAGCGTCGCTCAAAGTAACGACGAATAATGCGGCAATTCGGGCGCAAAAAGATAGCGTTTGTTTTGCAAATCGACTTGACAAAAAATGTGCGTAAGTCCGTTGCTAGCGAGCAAATAAGGCACTTGCAGTTGCAGATTGTAGACCGCCATTTGGTCGAACACACGCTGCGTAATCTCAACCGACGGCGCTTTGAACTCGACCAACATCAAAGGTTTGAGAGCGGAATCGTAAACCACTGTGTCGCAGCGTTTTGTGAGGCCGTTGTAAGTGATAGGCGTCTCCACGCTGATGCGCATTTGCGGCACACCAAGCGATTCGATAAGATGCGCCACCATGTTCTGCCGAACCCACTCTTCGGGCGTCAGCGCCACATAGCGACGGCGAATGCGATCGAAAATTTGCTGACGACCATCGTCGGTCGAACGAATTTTTTGCTGATAATATGGCAGATTTAGTGCGTCCATTTTGGTTTGCAAAGGTAAGAAAAAAGTCAGAAAGTGTATAAAGTAGAAAGTGTGTAAAGTCAGAAAGTGTTTGAATTCTGCAATTTTTGCAGTTACCAACCCTCTAACCTATAAACTATAACCTCTAACCCATTTTTGAATATGAAGACTCGCGAAGAGATAGTACGAAATTGGTTGGTGCGCTACACAAAGCGTCAGCTCGACGATTTTGGCGAATATATTTTGCTATGCAATTTCAATAGTTATGTCGAAAAATTTGCCGAACTGTTCAACGTTCCCGTGTGCGGCGCCAAGGGCAACATGCCGAACGCATCGGCCAACGGCATCACCATCATCAACTTTGGTATTGGCAGTCCGAATGCTGCGCTGATAATGGATCTTTTGTCGGCCATAAAACCAAAAGCGGTGCTTTTCTTGGGAAAATGCGGTGGCGTGAAGGACAAAAACAGCGTTGGCGACTACATTTTGCCCATTGCTGCCATTCGTGGCGAAGGCACATCGAACGACTATTTTCCGCCCGAAGTGCCTGCCCTGCCCACATTTAACCTGCAGCGCGCCGTGTCGTCGAACATTCGCGACTTTGGGCACGACTACTGGACTGGCACCGTGTACACCACCAACCGCCGCGTGTGGGAACACGACGAACAATTCAAAGAGTCGCTGAGGCAAATGCGCACCATTGCTGTGGATATGGAGACAGCAACACTCTTCAGCGTGGGATTTTTCAACGCCATTCCAACGGGCGCACTGCTGCTGGTGTCGGACATGCCCATGCACGAAGAAGGCATCAAAACCGAAGAGAGCGACAAAAAAGTGACAAGCCTCTACACCGAAGAACATCTGAAAATCGGCATCAAATCGCTCGAAACGCTACAAAACAAAGGCATCACCGTGAAACACTTGCGTTGGTAATTTTTTCAGAACATGGCAAAAAAACAGGCAACATACAACGAAATCATTGCATCGCTCAAGCGCAAAGAGTACAAGCCCATCTATCTGCTGATGGGCGAAGAGCCGTACTACATCGACAAAATTGCCGACTACATTGACCAAAATGTGCTGACGCCCGACGAGGAAATTTTCGACAAGACGATAGTCTACGCCAAAAGAGAGACGAAAATGTCGGAAATAATCACTGCAGCCAAGCGTTTCCCGATGACGGCAAAATACCAAGTGCTGATAGTGAAAGAGGCACAAAACATCGACAAAAAGGAGTTCGACCAGCTACCGTACTACCTGAAACAGCCGCAGCCAAGCACCATTCTCGTCATCTGCTACAAATACGAAAAACTCGACGCACGCAAAAAATATGTAACCGAGATTGCCGAAAAAGGGGTGCTTTTCGACTCGAAAAAAATCTACGACAATCAGATTGCAAGTTGGATTGAAGATTATTGCCACGAGCAAAATCTGAAAATTGAGCCGAAAGCCGCCAACATGCTGTCCGAGTTTCTTGGAACCGACCTTGCGCGCATTGTTGGCGAGGTGAATAAATTGCGCATTGTCATTGCAAAAACTGGTCAAGATGTGATAACGCCCGATGTGGTAGAGCGCAACATTGGCGTGAGCAAAGATTATAACGCCTTCGAACTGGTAAAAGCATTGGGTGCGCACGACATTCTGAGATCGAACCGCATTGCCAACTATTTTGGAAAAAATCAGAAAAATAATCCTCTCGTCGTGACAAATACGGTGCTGTTCGGATTTTTCAGCAAACTGCTACTCTACCACTGGCTGAAGGACAAAAGTCAGATGAATGTAGCTGCCGAACTGAAAATAAACCCATATTTTGTTCGCGACTATCAGCAGGCGGCGCGCTACTACAACTCGAGCAAAACACTGCAGATAATCAGCGACATACGCACCACCGACGCACGCAGCAAAGGTTTCGGAAACTCATCGGTTGGCGACGATGAACTACTGAAAGAGCTGGTTTTCAAGATACTACATTAAGTTAGGAATTAGAAGTGAGAAGTGAGAAGTGAGAAGTGGCTGCGGTTCAATAGGTTCACTGCCAAAAATCTTCAAATCTTCAAATAAACAACTAGACAATTAGAAACAATTATAAACCACAATTATGGCGAAAAAAGATAATTTGACACCCGAGCAGAAAAAGAGATTTATGCTTTGGTTTTGGTCGATAGTGGCTGCTGGCATGGCGTTGGTAGCGTTGCTGTTTTTGGCTATTGCCAAAGGCTGGATTGGCTACATGCCCGCCGTGCGCGAACTGCAAAATCCGAAAAACAAGTACGCCACCGAAATCTATTCGGCCGACATGGAGTTGCTCGGCACATTCTACACCGCCACCGACAACCGCATCACCACACACTACGACGAGCTGTCGCCATTTCTTGTTCAGGCACTCGTAGCCACCGAGGACGAGCGTTTCTACGAACACTCGGGCATCGACGGGCATGCGCTGCTGCGTGTGCTTGTGAAACGCGGCATTCTGATGCAAAAAAATGCGGGCGGCGGCAGCACCATCACGCAACAATTGGCCAAACAACTCTACTCGCCTCCAGTTACAAATCTGTTTCAGCGTACCATGCAAAAACCCATCGAATGGGTCATTTCGGTGCAGTTGGAGCGGCTCTACACCAAAGAGGAAATCTTGACGATGTACCTCAACAAATTCGATTTTCTGAACAATGCTGTGGGCATCAAAACCGCCACACAAGTCTATTTTGGCAAATTGCCCAAAGATCTGAAGATAGAAGAGGCTGCCATGCTCATCGGCATGTGCAAAAATCCATCGCTCTACAACCCTGTGCGCCGCGCCGAACGCACCGAACAACGCCGCAACGTGGTGCTTGGTCAGATGCTGAAAGCCGACTACATCACGCAAGCGGAGTTCGATTCGCTCACGCAGATTCCGCTCACGCTCAACTATCACAAAGTGGACCACAAACTCGGCCCTGCGCCCTATTTCCGCGAATATCTGCGCATGATGATGACCGCAAAAAAACCCAAACGCTCGAACTATGCGCAGTGGCAATTGGCTCCCTACGGCCGATTCTACATGGATTCGATAGCGTGGGAAGAGAATCCGCTCTATGGTTTCATCGAGAAAAATCCAAAGTCCGATGGCTCGAAATACGACCTCTACACCGATGGTTTGAAGATTTACACCGCCATCGACTCGCGCATGCAAACCTACGCCGAACAGGCCGTGAGCGAGCATATTCAGGATTTGCAAAATCGTTTCTTCAAAGAACAAAAAAATCGCAAAAAAGCACCTTTTGCCAACAATCTCACAAACGAAGAGATTGATCGCATAATGAACCAAGCCATGCGCCAAAGCGACCGCTATCGCGCCATGAAAAAGGCCAAAGCGAGCGACGAAGAGATACGAAAAGCATTCGAAACACCTGTGGAGATGAGCGTCTTCTCGTACCACGGCACCATCGACACGGTGATGTCGCCACTCGACTCCATTCGTTACCTGAAGAGTTTTGTGCGCTGCGGATTCATGTCGATGGATCCAGCCAACGGCTTTGTGAAGGCGTATGTTGGCGGACCCGATTTCTCGCATTTTCAGTACGATATGGTAAACACTGGTCGACGCCAAGTTGGCTCCACCATCAAGCCTTACCTCTACACGCAAGCCATGAGCGAAGGCTATTGGCCGTGCGACAAAACCATCAACCAAGCCATCACCATCACCGCGGGCGACGGCACCGAATGGACACCACGCAACGATGGCAAAACACACATTGGCGAAGAGGTTACGCTGAAATGGGGCTTGACCACATCGAACAACTGGATTAGTGCGTACGTAATCAGCCAACTGACCACGCCGCAACAGTTTGCCAAGATTTTGCGCTCGTTCGGCTTGCGCGGCGAAATTGTGCCCGACTACTCGCTCTGTCTCGGTCCGTGCGAAGTGTCGGTGGCCGAAATGGTCGATGCCTACACCACATTCCCCAATGGCGGCATTCGCATCACGCCAGTGTATGTAACCCACATCGAGGACAACAACGGCAACATCATAGCCGATTTCACGCCAAACACCATCGAAGTGATTAGCGAAGAGACCTCGTACAAAATGATTGACATGCTCACCAGCGTGATGGATCACGGAACGGGCGTTCGCGTGCGCTACAAATATGGTGTGAAAGCACCTGCTGGCGGCAAAACAGGCACCACGCAAAACAATTCCGACGGTTGGTTCATTGGCTTCACGCCAACGCTTGTCTCGGGCGTTTGGGTTGGTTGGGAGGACCGCGGCGTGCATTTTGCAAGCATGGCCGACGGTCAAGGCGCAAGCATGGCACTGCCAATCTGGGCGTTGTATATGGACAAAGTGCTGAAAGATGAGTCGCTAGGCTACGACGCCACGCAGCGCTTCGAAATTCCCGAATGGTTCGACGCCAACGCAGGTTGCCCCGAACTCAACGACGGTGCGATTGTGGAAGAGTAAAGAAATAAGGACGCACAACAGTGCGTCCTTGTTTCTTACTATCCATCGCACACGCGCTAAGTGTGCCCACATGGTTGCCGAAGCAAATTACTCTTTTACCTTTACTTGTGCAGGAGTCTATTCTGCTTTGGTAGAAGATTTTTTGTTTGGAAGAAGAATTTTGTCGATCCAAATGCGCAATTGCTCTTTGGGCTGCAGACCGAGCGCTATTTGTGGAGCGCCATCTTTGGGACAAAAAACGATGGTGGGATAACTGCGCACACGAAACAGCGCAGCCAATTCACGCTCTTGCTCGGCATCAACTTTGTAGACCACAATCTGCCCGCCATATTCGGTCGAGAGTTCATCGAGAATGGGGGCTAAACGCTTACACGGGCCGCACCATGTGGCATAAAAATCGATGATGCAAGGCTTCTCGCCAAGATATTTCCACTCTGTGCTAGTCTCGTAGTTGAATACTTTTTTCAAGAAATCGGCCTTTGTAATATGTTGCGTTTGTGCGAATGCTGCGCCACTCAACGCCACCAACGCTGCCAGCAGAATTATCTTTTTCTGTTTCATCGTTCTCAGATTTTTTTTACGTTGCAAAGGTAGCGATTTTTTTCTACAACAAATAACGAGTGAAAAGAAAAACGTTGAAGTGTTGAAGCGTTGAAGTGTTGAAGTGTTGAAGTGTAGGGACGAATGATTATTCGCCCATTTTTTTCGGATTACAAATCCTAAAAATACAGCAAGCGCGGGATTGCAAATCCCGCGCGACCATTCCATAGCAAGCTGCAAAAACATAACGCACCTGCCCTTCAACAACAACAGTAGGGACGCGGCGCGCCACGTCCCTACAATCTTTATGTCACAATCCTACTAAAATCTAGAGTATTTTATAAATATCTGGGCTTGTTTTTCGACGCTTTTGCTATGCAATACTTCCGATTTAAGCGCCTTAATGTAAACCAAATCCCCTGTCAACAAAAAATTATCCACACGAGCCAAATCACCCTCCTGATGATTTGAAAGCATAAACTGTCTTACCGACTCGTATATTTTGAAAAAATTTAGATTTGTCTTTGCATAAATTTCTTTTACCGCCTCATAATTCGCCTTATAATTAGCAGAGGGTGCACTTGCTTCTTTTGACTTTTGAATCTTATTATTTTCGACATCAGAATGATTTTCTTCAGGATTTTCACTCAAGTTACCTGAATGATCTTCATATACCACAGACGATTCTACAACACTAGAATGGGACGGCTTAACTCCTTCAGGCAAGAATTCGATAACTGTACCAGAAACGACTATTGCCTGCTCATACTTTGGAGCGAACAAAATAGTCCAAAAGTTTTCACTTTTGCGCTGAATCTGTTCCATCGTAACATTGATAATAGTCTGAGCACCAGTTAATTTTGCTTTTTTTACCAATGCTGCATACGCACTCTCTTTCATTTGATTAGCATCAAATTTCATTGTGTGTTTATTTGTGTACACACAAGTTATGCTCAATTGTTTTACTACCTGAAAATTCGCTTGCGAAAGCACTACTTGCGTTTGACTAAGATTTACATTTTGCGAATTGCTTACATAATAACCTGCAGAACAACCAGTTAAACCAATTGTTACAATAGCAAGTAACGAGTACATCAAATGTTTTTTCATTTGTTTTTCCCTGATTTGTGTCGGGCGCAACTTTTTTTTGCGATGGACACTCGCATATTAGGTTATTTTACGGCACCTGTCCACAATGCTATTAGATTACACAAAAAAACGCGGATTTCTGTTAGTAAATCCGTGTTCTGTGGTTGTAGGAAACCTAAATCATCGAAGAAACCTGCAGAAACCCACGCGTGTATATTCACAACTTGGCACACCGAAGCATGCAAGCGTAAGGAATACACCCATGAGCACCTGCTAAAGTCTTGCATCGAATGATTTGTCGAAACTTCCTACATTTCAGAACATCGAACTGCAAGCGTTAGCAAACGCTTTTTGTATGTCAACAAAACCCAACCCTGCCACTTTCTAGGAACCACCGCTGTGCTCCATCAGACGAAAGTTTTCGCGTGGGTTTTGCGCTGTGCCGTTAGTTTTTGTCGTCCGTTGGCACATTCAGACGCTCATCTTTTCCAATAAAAGTTCCAAAAAAAGGCAATTTTTACCGTCTTTTCTTCTCTTTGGCCTCGATGCTGAGGGTGGCATGTGGCACGGCGCGCAGGCGCTCTTTTGGAATAAGTTTGCCCGTCTCGCGGCAGATGCCGTAAGTCTTGTTTTGAATGCGCACCAATGCTGCCTGCAGGTGTTGAATAAACTCCATTTGGCGCTGCGCCAACCGCCCGCACTCCTCTTTCGAAAGCGTGGTTGCGCCCTCTTCCAAAGTCTTGAACGTGGGCGACGTGTCGGTAACATCGTTGCCATCGGAATTGTTTACAAACGCGCTGTATTCGGCATACTGCTGCAGTGCCTTGTCCAGCTTCTCCTGAATCAGCACGCGGAACTCTTCAAGCTCCTCGTCGGAATATCTCAATTTTTCTGCCATAGTGGTAAAGATATTTTAAATTTGACTAGATTATCGGTAACAAAAAAAATTCTGCGTTCTTTCCAACCTCTAAACTCTAACCTCTAAACTAATTCTGCAAAATTACACACATTTCGCAATATATCAGTAAAAAACTGTTGCAAAGTTATCAACAAACGGAAAAATCCGTCATTTTTCGTTCATCACCGATTTCACTTTTTTGAAAAGATTTGAGGCAAAGACAAAGTTGTGCAGCGTTTCGTTTTCGGCGGTGAATATGTCGTCTTTCGAGCCAGTCCACGCTATTTCGCCTTTGCTTATCAGCACAATGTTTGCACCAATTTCCATTATGGAGTTCATGTCGTGCGTGTTCACAATGGTGGTGATGTTGTATTCGTGCGTGATGTCTTCAATCAGTCGATCGATTACAAGCGAGGTTACGGGGTCGAGGCCCGAGTTTGGTTCGTCGCAGAACAGGTATTTCGGGTTCAAAGCGATGGCGCGTGCAATGGCCACACGTTTTTGCATGCCACCCGATATTTCAGATGGCGCCAAATTGTAGGCATTTGGGTTCAAATCGACGCGTTCCAAGCAGAATTTGGCGCGTTTTTCCATTTCGATGCGAGTCATAGGCGAAAACATTTCGAGCGGGAACATCACATTTTCGAGTACCGACAGCGAATCGAACAGCGCCGAGCCTTGAAAAAGCATGCCAACCTCGCGGCGCAAGAGTTTTACCTCTTTCATGGTCATTTGCGCAAGATTGCGCCCATCGTAAAGCACTTCGCCCGAGTCGATGCGGAAAAGTCCGATGATGCTCTTCATCAGCACCGTTTTGCCAGAGCCGCTCTGTCCGATGATTTGGTTAACTTGTCCGTGCATGAAAGTGGCGCTGATGTCGCGCAACACCTGCTTGCCATCGAACGATTTATTTAGGTGGTTTACTTGAATCATTTTTTTTTGAGATAATTTCTAGATTTCTAATAAAAAAATCTACAGTCGGTTATGGTTTCCGAAAATCTGAAATTTGAAATTTGAAATTTGAAATTCAAAATCTAACTAGTTGAGCATCAATTGCGTTATTACAATATCGGCGAGCAACATGATGATGCTGCTCTTGACCACGGCATTGGTGCTGGCGTGACCCACTTCGAGCGCGCCGCCGTAGGCATAATAGCCGTAGTACGATGCCACCGAGGCGATGATGAAGCCAAAGATGACCGATTTCACAATGCTGTAGGTGAAATAGAACGGAATGAAGGCGTATTGCAGGCCGTAGACAAAATCGTCCATCGTTATCATGTCGGTGAAACGCGCCACGCCCACGCCGCCCAGCAGACCAATGACCACACAGAGCGTTGCCAGCACTGGCATGAAAACTACCAAGCCGATTATTTTGGGCAAAATAAGATAGTTGGCCGAATTCACTCCCATAATTTCGAGCGCATCAATCTGTTCCGACACGCGCATGGAGCCAATTTCGGAGGCGATGTTAGAACCGACTTTTCCTGCCAACAGCAGACACATGATGGTACTCGAAAATTCGAGCAGATAGGTGTCGCGCAGCATCAGACCTGTGGTGTAGCGCGGCAAAAGCGGATTTTCGGTGTTCAAAACCACCTGCATGGTCATGATCACGCCCATGAAAACCGAGATGATGAGAATGAGGAAAATGGAGTCGTAACCCAATTTGATAATCTCTTTGGGCAGTTGCCGCCAAAACATTTTCCAGTTGTCGGGTCGCGAAAAAGTGCGCCGCATCAGCAGCACATAGCGCCCAATCGATTCAAGTCCTTTCATAATGCTATGAAACAAAAGATTTTCGCAAAGATACAATTTTTTGTTGGACTATAGAAATAATTAGGAATTAGGAGTGAGGAGTTAGGAGTGAGGAATGAGGAGTTAGAAGTGAGAAGTTAGGAGTGGAAAGGAAAATTCCTAATTTCTGATTTCTAGATTTCTGATTTCTGGTTGGCGGTAGAA
>CAVFDI010000007.1:12117-41473 GCA_963621145.1 Paludibacteraceae bacterium
ATTCGATGATTAAAAAAAAGCCGCATCGCCATTTGTTGAGAAAAATTCCTAAAAAAATAGGATTTGGGGAGTCGATAGTCTTTGTAATCTGCCATACCCGAAGGCGCAGCCCGCCATTGAACAACCAACTTTTCCCGTTTAAAAAATAAATTGTAGAATTTTCCAATCTCAGTGCGACACGGCAAAATTATGTTAGAATAAAGAGTAAAGACAAAAGAACAAAGACCTTGTCGTTACGTTTCTAACAAATTGTGTTTCAGTGTTTTATTTCAAATTTTTAGACTGACTCGACGCCGTTGCGTTGCCAGTTTTGCGCGGATATTTCGACCGACCTTTGAGCCAAGCGGCTTTTTTTGCCTCGTACTCTTCGTAATGTTTTTCAAGATAATTGTCGGCCATAGCGCAATAATTTCAGCGCAAAAGTACAACTTTTTCGCCAAAACACAAATAATTTCGTAATTTTGCGGAAAAATTAGATTAAAGAGCAAAGAGTAAGGAATAAAAACTTGTTACTGCGATTGGTCGCGGATAAACACTCCTAATTCCTAACTCCTAACTGAAAAATGATGACTTGGGAACAACTACTTTCGACAAAGCGTTTCGGCATGGAGCGCTACCACGATGCGCGGCACGACGACCGTTCGGAGTTTCAGCGCGATTTCGACCGACTAATTTTTTCGGCACCTTTCCGCCGACTGCAAAATAAGACGCAAGTTTTTCCGCTACCAGGAAGCGTTTTTGTGCATAACCGCCTGACACACAGTCTTGAAGTGTCGTGCGTGGGCCGTTCTATTGCCATGCGTGTGGCCAAAATGCTGCACGAACGCCATGCCGATTTGCCGCCTCACATCGACGAAATTGGCGCCATAGTGGCTGCGGCTTGCTTGGCTCACGACCTTGGAAATCCGCCATTCGGACACTCTGGCGAAAAGGCCATTGGCACATTTTTCTCGGAAGAAAAAGGCGGACAACTGAAAGACAAGATAACGCCAGCGCAGTGGGCCGACCTCACACATTTCGAGGGCAACGCCAACACATTTCGTCTGCTCACACACCAGTTCGAAGGACGCAGAGAAGGCGGTTTTGTGTTGACATACAGCACATTAGCATCGATTGTAAAATATCCGTACGAGTCGCAGTGGGCCGACGAGCGCAAGATGAAATTCGGATTTTTTCAGGACGACCGCGAGGCGTACGAGCGCATTGCTACGGCTCTTGGCATTGAGCGCGATCCGCAAAATCCGAATCGCTATGCGCGCCACCCGCTGGTCTATTTGGTGGAGGCTGCCGACGACATCTGCTACGAGATAATGGACATTGAAGACGCTTTCAAACTGCGGCTACTCACGCTCGACGAAACCAAAGCGCTACTATTCAAGTTTTTGCCCGAAACAAAACGCCAGCGTGCCGAAGAGGAGATTTTCCCGATGGTGAGCGATATCAACGAACAGATTGCCTACCTGCGTTCGTCGGCCATGGGAATGCTGATAGAGGCTGCTGCCAACACTTTTGTGGAACACGAAGAGGAGATTTTGCGCGGCACTTTCACAAAATCGATTATCGACCACATAGCCGAACCGCTGCGACAAGCATACGCTAATTGCGCCAAAGTATCTGCCACAAAAATCTACAAATCGCAATTGGTTGTAGATGTCGAATTGGCTGGCTATCGCATTATTTCGGAACTGCTCGACGACACCATTCGTGCGGCGTTCAATCCAGAAAAACTCTATTCAAAACAGTTGCTCAACCGCATTCCGTCGCAATATGCCATGCACGCCGAAAACACCTACGAGCGCATTATGGCGGTGCTCGACTACATTTCGGGCATGACCGATGTATATGCGCTCGACCTCTATCGCAAAATTAACGGAATGAGTTTGCCGACGCTGTAAAAAAAAGCGCCCTAGGAAAAATTTCTATTGGTAAACTGACTAATCCGCTAGCGGAAATTTCACAACAAAAGTAGTACCTTGGTCGACTTTGGTGGTAAACGAAATCTCGCCCGACGACACCGCCACAATGTTTTTGCAGATGCAGAGACCGAGCCCCATGCCGCTGCTCTTGGTTGTGAAATTCGGTACAAAAATGTGTTCTGCCACCTCGTCGCTAATGCCGCAACCATTGTCGGTTACCGACACCACAGCGCGACCATTTTCTTCGGTCAAAACCACATCTATTTTACCTTTTCGAGTCGAAGGAATGGCTTGCATAGCGTTTTTCAGCAAGTTGTTGAACAAGCGTGTCATCTGCTCGCTATCGGCCATAATGTAGGATTCGTCCACAGTCGATGAGTAGCCAATTTCAATCTCCTCGTGATTGTTGCGAAACAGATCCACCTCGGCGCGCAGTTTGGCGTGCAAATCCACTCGTGTGAGTTTAGCCATTGGCATTCGGGCAAAATTTGAGAATTCCGAAGCGATGAACGACAGGCTGTCGATCTGTTCGATGAGCGTGCGCGAAGCCTTTGCAAAATATTCATCGAAACGCTCGCCGCCAACCTCTTTGGCGCGTTGCAATTGCTGAATAGTGAGTTTCATTGGCGTGAGCGGATTTTTAATCTCGTGAGCAATCTGTCGCGCCATGTCGCGCCAAGCCAGCTCGCGCTCCGAAGCGGCCAACTGCTGCGCATTCGCTTCAAGTTCATCGACCATGTGATTGTACTCGTCGACCAACAAGCCAATTTCGTCGGACGAAGCGCCATCGTACGATATTTTTTCGTTGGCATGTCCCTCCTCCACTCTTATTTGGCGCAATCGTTCGCCAAGGGTTGCTAGCGGTCGTGTAAAGCGACGACCAACACCAAAAGCAACGCCTGCAGCCAAAAATAGCACTAACAAATAGAGATTGAACAGCAATGCAAGATAGAAAAATAGGTCGCGCCACAATGCGTACGAACTGAAAAACATCGGCACACAAATGTAGGCCAAAATTTTGCCGTTGCCATCGCGCACCACATCGTACGACGCCAAATAGTCGAGTCGACCAATTTTTTCTTCGAGCACCATGCCTTGGTCGAATGTTTTGAAAAAGACTTGCGGATTGAGATGTCGCCCGCATAGTCCACTTGTGAAAAGATAGGGACGCGAAGTGGCAATGAGTTCGCCATTGGCATTGTACACATGCATATCGGCACGATAGAGTTTCGACAAATCTTGCAACAAAAATACCAGTTCGCTTACGCTTTGTGCCGATGCTCCCGCCTGCTGAATGTAGGGCTGAATTTGCGCCTTCACATATTGCGTTTTTTCCTCTATCTGCTTATATTGATCGTTGCTATAGCGTGCGTAAAGAAAAACCAACGACGTAGTCAATGCGGTAACCATAAATACTACCGAAAGCAACACAAACGAACGCTGAATGTGCGCTATAAAAGAGTTTTTCAGTTGATAGCGACGATTTATGAAAACTCGCAAAAAATAGATTAGCGAAATCAGCAAAAAGTAGAAGACGAACATGTAGGTCCAATAGATGAGGAATGCGCGCCACAAAGCGGGATGTCGCTCACCAATAAGCACGCACACATCATCGTCGAAATAGAACACTTGGTGTATCAATCGCTGCCAGAAAACATAATCGTTGCCATCGAGTGGAATTTCGTCGAGTTGGTTTGGATAGACAAACATGCCGCTGTTCAGCACCTTTTCGCCATGCGAATAGACTGCTGCCGAAAACATCATGCTGACGTTGGTTTGTCGGCGGAAGAAAAATTCGCTTTCGCTTATGTCGCTCAGACGGTAGAACACCACAAACATGCGGCTTACAACGCCATCGTCGCCTGTAAAATCGAAAATGCCCACAAACTGATACGAATCGCTTTTCAGTCGGTTGATGTAGAAATGCTCTGTGTATGGCTGCAGCATACGATCGGCTATCTGCTTGTCGTAGCGCTTGGCCGAAGGCAGATTTAGTTCGGTAGTGAAAACATTCATCGTAAAGTTCACACCATCGTTCCAATAGTTGTGCAAATCGGTGTGATCCAAGTAACTCAGCAATTGCGTCATAGAAACAGGTCGTTGCGTCATCAGGGCTGCCAACTCCTTGTCGTTACTTAAATCGTGATCCACCTCTTCGAGCAGAGTTTTGGTGTAGATGTCGTAGTTATTTTGCGCACTGGCAGCGAGATTTTCGGCAATCATAGCATATTTTTCGCGTTTCAACTCGAAAGTGCGAAAATAGATGTCGCTCAACACAAAAATGCAACAAACGAGTGCAATCAGTTGCATGTGACCGAAACGATAGTTGCGTGCCACACGCCTACGCAGCAAATCTACCACAAGGCAAATAACAAAGTAGCCTATCATCTCCCAATGGAAAGGCACATGCCACCAAATGCCCGCTAAGACGCAAGCAATAACGCCAAATGCTGCATCAGAAACAACCACTTCCCACAATGGCAGAGCATATTTGAAACTGAATGCCAACTTATCGCGCAGCATCACATACGAGTAGACCCACATAAAAATGAGTGTTGCCGACAAAACAGAGTAAACCGACACCTGTTCGTAACTAACAAACACAAAATCGAAACTCGAGTTTGCGGTCAAATCGTGCAATAGATAGTCGATAAACAACGCCCACAGCACCGAAAAAATTTGACCAAGAGCAAAATGTGCGCGCGATTTTACCGTATCGTGAACATATACTGGCGTGCGCAGTTTGTAGTAGTAGACAAATGCCACTGCCGCGACCAAAAGCGAAATAATGGTGAGATGCCCCAACGATGGCATCAAATTCGATGCGTAGTAGATTGGCGAAAACAGATCGGCCGTATAGATCAATCGTGGAATGTTGAAATGCAGCAACATACCAATGAATACACCATAGAAAGTCGTGACTATCAGGTAGTTGCGCCAAGTCCAAAATGCGTCGCCAAACAGCCAATGCAACTTCATAAAAAGCGTCAAAAACAGCAGATAAGCGAGCATATAGAGCGCGAAAGAGCCGTATTTCAGCGGAAGACGATCGGTTGGTTCCGATTTAACTAGCGAAAATAGATATGATCCATCGGCAGCATACACTGCGCCCGTGGTTATGCGCTCGTCGTCGATGGTTAGCACGCGGTCGTCCATTTCGAAAGCATCGTCGAAACGGTTGCCAATGTTTTTGTCGTCGCCATTCAGCACAAAACGATATTTTATCACTATGAAAGCCGCAACCGAATAGCGTCCGTGGCGTTGGCAACGCACCACACCGAAGGCATTGCTTGCCTTGCAAAAGCGTTCTCCTTCGGTTGTCAAATCGGCCACATCGAGGCTCGAAACTTCAATCAGATTGTCGCTCCAAAACACCAATTTATCACCATCGAACACATAGTAGGTGATGCCGCTCACAAATTCACCATCGAGGTCGCCATCGGGCCAAGTGCCTTGTTCGGCCGACTGCGCCAAAAGATGCAACACCGAGTCGGCGCACTGTTCTTTTTCAGTCAGCTCAGTCTGAAATTTTGCGATTGGCAGCGGTCTATCGCCCGAAGCACGATAGAGTGTAGCATGTAGCAAGCCCAGCATTAGGCATGCCACAAAACCAGCAAACAAAAGGTAAAAACGTGTTCGATTTTTCATTGTAGTAGCAAGTAGCAAGATATAAATCGCAAGATTTTTTAACGTTTATTGTTTATTATTCATTTTTCACTATTTATTTTTTCAGCAGGCTTTCTTCGTGATGATAGGGTTCGCCAGCGTTGATACTGTGGGCGCGATAGAGTTGTTCCACAAAAATGAGCCTTACCATCTGGTGCGAAAAAGTCATGCGCGAAAGCGACAACAGCGCATTTGCCCTGTCGTAGACTGCCTGCGAAAAGCCGTAAGCACCGCCAATCACAAACACTATGCGCTTATCCTGCGCCTGTTTGCGTTGTTCAATCCACGCAGCAAACTCCATCGAAGTCGGCTGGCGACCTTTGTCGTCGAGCAGCACCACATAGTCCGATGATTCCAGCGCACGCAGCAGAAGTTCGCCCTCTTTGTCGCGCTGTTGCGGCTGTGTGAGCGACTTAGTATTTTTCAATCCTTGCACCTCCACCACCTCGAAAGGCGCATAGAAACGCAATCGCCGCACATACTCATCGATGCCCGATGCCAAATACGATGCCACAGTTTTTCCTATCCAAACGAGAGCAATTTTCATTCTTTTTTAGTAACAAGTCGCAAGTCGCTAGAAATTGACAAAATTCGTGCCAACTTGCACAATCCAACCGAAAGTTGTAACTTTGCAGGTAGATTCTAAAAATTATCTTTGCAAGAATTTTTGGTGCAAATATCGCATTTTTTCCTGAAAAACGCAAGAAACAAATTTTCGGATTAGCGTATTCCACAACCAACTGCAAATTTTGAACAGAACACGAACGCACTCGGTGCGTTCCACTTTGTAAACTTTTCGTAGATGAATATTGAAATCGAACGCAAATTCCTAGTGCTGAACGACAGTTACAAAGCCAGTGCCACGCCGCACCGCATTGCGCAGGGCTACATCTGCAACGCATCGGACCGTGTGGTGCGCATCCGCTGCTACGACCAACGCGCCTTCATCACACTGAAAGACGCTACCGTTGGCTTTGCGCGCCACGAGTTTGAATACGAAATTCCAGTAGACGATGCCCGCCAAATGCTCGATACGATGTGCATGAGGCCGATAATCGACAAAACGCGCTACTGCCTGCCGCAAGGCGATTTGTGTTGGGAAATCGACGAATTTCATGGCGAAAACGAAGGTCTTGTTGTGGCCGAAATAGAACTGCCAAGCAAAGAGACAAAGTTCGAAAAACCTGCATTCATCGGTCGCGAAGTTACGGGCGACGAACGCTACTACAATTCCAATCTGATAAAAAATCCTTTCAAAAATTGGGAAAAATGAAAACCAATTCTATAAAAATTTTTGCCCTCGCTACCCTGCTCTGCGCCTGCAGTCGCGCTCCAAAATTCACTGTGAGCGGCACCATAGCCGACGCCGCCAGCCAAATGCTCTACCTCGAACGTGTAACCGACAGTAGCGTGGTCGCAATCGATTCGGTAACGCTAAGCGACGATGGCAAATTCCGTTTTTCTGAGCCACAAACGCCCTTCGCCGAGTTTTACCGCCTGCGCCTTGGCACACAAAACATTCTGTTTGCAATCGACTCGTGCGAAGAGGTTATCTTAAATAGCCAGAAGACAGCATTCGCAACACAATACACAGTAGAAAACTCCGAGAACTCGCTCAAAATCAAGCAGTTGCGGAATTCTGGATTTTTGCTGCAACACGCAGTCGATAGCGCACTCGCACATCATCAGTGGAACAATGTTGAAATCGTGAAAATGATAGACCAGCACAAGCAAATGGCGCAAAAAATCATTCTTGCCGATGCCAATTCCACGGCTGCATATTATGCCGTAAATCAGATGGTGAATGGCGTGCCGCTGTTTCTTCCGCAAAACAAAAACGACCGCAGTTATTGGTCGGCAGTGGCGACGGCGTACAAGGTTTTTCAGCCCGAAAATCCGCGCACAAAACGCCTCGAAAACACTGTTCTATCGGCTCTGAAAAGCGAAAAACAGAGCGAAGTCGAGGCACAAACCACGGGATTGATCGACATTGAGCTGCCCGACAGGCACGACGAGATGGTGAAACTTTCGTCGCTGCAAGGCAAAGTGGTACTGATTGATTTTTCGGCTTACAGCATCGAAAAAGCCAACGTTCACACACTCTATCTGCGCGAGCTCTACAACCTTTATCACGACTACGGATTCGAGATTTATCAGGTCTCAATTGACGAAAACAAACTTTTTTGGCTCGAACAGGTGCGCAACATTCCGTGGATTTGCGTGCGCGACCACGAAGCGCCAAACTGCCGTTATCTGCTCACCTACAATGTGCAAGCCATTCCAGCATGGTTTCTAGTCGACCGCAATGGCGACATAGTGGCTGGGCGCGACCTCGATGGCAAAAATCTGCAAAAATCGATTGAGAACCTATTGAGAAAATGACTTTGACTATTAAAATTGACAATAGAAATAGTACGAAGCACGAAAAATTTTGCTTTCTTCCGACGAAATAAAAAATGAGGCTTTGCGGCTTGGATTCGATGCGTGCGGCATTGCCAAAGCCTGCGCCCTGCCCGACGATGCAGCGTATCTGCGCCATTGGCTCGATGCGGGCTACAACGCCGAAATGGGCTACATGACCAACTATTTCGACAAGCGAACCGATGTATGCCAACTTTTCGAAGGTGCAAAATCGGTGATTGTGGTTTTGTTGGGCTACTACCCTGCGCAACTGCAACCGAAAGACGCGCCGCAAGTAGCAAAATATGCGTATGGTACTGATTATCATTTCGTTATAAAAGAAAAATTGCGCGCATTGCAGCAGTTCATCGACCAGCGAGCCGAACAACGTTGCCAGATTTGCGTCGATAGCGCGCCTGTGCTGGAACGCCGTTGGGCGCAGCGTGCAGGATTGGGCTGGATTGGCAAAAGCGGGCTGCTTGTGAACCCAACACTTGGTTCGTACACGCTCATTGGCGAAATCGTCACCACGCTACCGCTTACCTACGACACACCAATAGAGAGCCGCTGCGGACGCTGCACGCGTTGTCTCGAAGCCTGTCCAACTGGCGCACTGGTGGCAGAACACACGCTCGACGCGCGACGGTGCATCTCGTACATCACCATAGAGCAACGCGCCGAACTCACGCCAGAACAACGGCAGATGTGCGGCAACCGCATTTTTGGTTGCGATGCCTGCCTCGACGCCTGTCCGTGGAATCAGCATCCAAAGCCGCATCACACCGAAGAATTCACGCCAAGCGAGGAATTTTTCACGCTCGATTGGACGTCGCTCACAAACGCACAATTTCGACATATTTTCAAACATTCGCCCCTGCAGCGAGCGGGATACAAGAAAATAAAATTAGGAGTGAGGAGTGAGAAAATGTTTAATTGAGAATTGACAATTAAACTGAGAGTGTTTGAAGTATGGATATTAACAACTAGAAACTAGAAATTAAAAACAAAACGCCACTAACCATCTGTCAGGCGTTAAACTCATCTGAAAATGAACATCGCACAAACCATTGCACAACTGGCCGACACACGTCACAACACGGCACTTTATCATCAGCAGAGCGGCACCACGCCCATGCCAAACACGCAAGTGCTTGGGCAGATTGTCGACACACTACGCAGCATACTTTTTCCCGGATTTTTCGGTCAATCGATAGTGAACGCCACCACGCTGCCCTACCGCATTGGCGTGCAAGTGGAGGCTGTGAGCCGACAACTCACCGAGCAGATTTTGGCAGGACTCTGTTTCGAAGGATGTGAAGAAGATTCGCCTGCTACACGCCAAAAAGCGCAAGCCATGGCCGAGGCTTTTGTTGAACAATTACCCACTTTGCGCGACACGCTCAGCGACGATGTGGACGCTGCCTACGATGGCGACCCAGCTGCCAAAAGTCGCACCGAAGTCATCTTTTGCTACCCAGTGATTCGCGCCATCAGCAACTACCGCATAGCGCACGAATTGCTGCGACTTGGCGTGCCGCTCATTCCGCGCATCATCACCGAAATGGCGCATAGCGAAACGGGCATCGACATTCACCCAGGAGCCACCATCGGACGACGTTTCACCATCGACCACGGCACTGGCACTGTGATTGGCGAAACCGCCGTGATAGGCAACAATGTGAAGATTTACCAAGGCGTAACACTCGGCGCCAAAAGTTTCCCACTCGATGAAAATGGCAACCCAATAAAAGGCATTCCGCGCCACCCAATCATCGAAGACGATGTGATAATCTACGCCAACTCAACCATTCTTGGGCGCATCACCGTGGGGCGCGGCGCAGTGGTTGGCGGCAATGTGTGGGTCGACCGCGACGTGCCAGCCGGCAGCACCATAACGCAGAAAAAATGACTTTTTCACACTCATAGTCAATCATCGTCAACAGTCGTAGTTCTTACATTTGCACATTATAAAAAAAACTTGTAACTTTGCCGAATTGTGAACACCATATTATAGAACTCACAAAAATGGCAACAATTAAACCTTTCAAAGGCGTGCGACCACCACGCGAATTGGTCGAAAAAGTGGCTTCACGCCCATACGATGTGCTGAATTCGGACGAGGCTCGTGCCGAAGCCGAAGGCAACGAAATGTCGCTCTATCACATCATCAAACCCGAAATTGATTTCCCTGCTGGCACCGACGAACACGATCCACGCGTGTACGACAAAGCGGTGGAAAATTTCCGCAAATTCCAAGAAAAAGGTTGGTTGGTGCAGGACACCGACGACCACTACTACATCTACGCACAAACCATGAACGGCAAAACGCAATATGGATTGTGCGTTGCTGCTTCGGTTGACGACTATCTGAACGGAATAATCAAGAAACACGAACTCACACGCCGCGACAAAGAGGAGGATCGCATGAAACATGTGCGCATCAACTCCGCCAACATCGAGCCAGTGTTTTTTGCCTATCCGCACAACGACGAACTGAATGCCATAGTAGCGCGCATCGCAGCGGGCAAGCCAGAATACGATTTTGTGGCGCCCGACGGCTTTGGTCATCATTTCTGGACAATAAACGACAAGGCTGATATTCAGCGCATTACTGAACTTTTTGCTACCATGCCTGCGCTCTACATTGCCGACGGTCACCACCGCTCGGCTGCGGCTGCGCTAGTTGGTGCCGAACGCCGAAAAGAGAATCCGAACCACCGTGGCGACGAAGAATACAACTACTTTTTGGCAGTCTGCTTTCCCGACGATCAACTCACCGTCATCGACTACAACCGCGTGGTGAAAGATTTGAACGGCCTCACCGAGCAGCAATTTTTGGAGAAGCTGTCGAAAAATTTCGATGTCGAAGACAAAGGCACTGCCATTTACAAGCCCACGCATCTGCACAATTTTGGCATGTATTTGGGCGGACATTGGTACTCGCTCACCGCGCATGCCGACACATACGACGACAACGATCCCATTGGCGTGCTTGATGTTACCGTATCGTCGAATCTGATTCTAGATGGGATTTTAGGAATAAAAGACCTACGAAGCGACAAGCGAATTGATTTTGTAGGAGGTATCCGCGGACTTGGCGAGTTGCAAAGGCGCGTCGATAGCGGCGAAATGCGCATGGCGCTGGCACTCTATCCTGTCTCGATGCAGCAAATTATCAACATTGCCGACTCGGGCAACATAATGCCACCCAAAACCACATGGTTCGAGCCAAAACTGCGCTCTGGACTGATAATTCACAAATTGGGTTAATAGTCGCAAGATGTGAGTCGCAAGTAGCAAGATTTTTGAATAAAGAGTAAGGAATAAAGACAAAAGACTAAATTATTTGAAGATTTGAAGATTTAGGCGTTTCGGCTACCGACAATCTGAAATTTGAAATCTGAAATTTGGAAAACAACAGCACCATAGTAATCCGCATCTACGCCAATTTAGCAGAGGCGCAATATGCCGAAGCACTCTTGGCCGACAATGGAATCGAGGCATTCGTCGCCGACAGCAATGCGGTGCAACTCTACCCCATGTTTGCCTCGCAAGGTAGCGGCTACCGTCTGCACATTTTCGAGCGCGATGCCGAACAAGCCGCCGAAATTTTGAATGCAATAGAGCAAAATAGCGATGAAACGAACGATTGAAATACTCGGTTTGATAGCGACGATTTGCGTTGGTTGCGTCCACCAACCAACCGACGAAGAGCGTGCGCAAGCCTTTGTTGATGAAGCACGAACACTCTACGAAGCAGGCAACTTGGAAGCCGCCAAAATGCCGCTCGACTCGGTGCATCAGAATTTTCCAAAACTGATTTCGTATCGTCGCCAAGCCGACACGCTTGCTTGGAAAATAGAGTTGAGCGAGATTGCGCGCAACCTTGTGTATATCGACAGTCTGCTGCCGCAAAAAACCGCCGAAGCCGAGGTGCAAACTAAACCATTCATCTTCGAGAAAAACGAGAAATTTCAGCAATACGGCAACTACACCTACCGTCTGCTGCGCACCGAATGGAACCTTGGGCGCAACTATGTGAAGCCTTACACCGACGAGACTGGGCAAATGTTCGTAACGGCGCACTATTGCGGCAAAACGATCAACTACGACCGCATTCGAATGTCGGTTGGCGACATCTATGCCGAGAGCAGCGCAGCTAGCGAGAGCGATCGCAACACATTCACCGATCTCGGCACAACGCACGAAACAGCGCTTTTCCGCTCCGAATTATTGGGCGATTTGCCTGATTTTTGGACATCGCACCAAAACGACAAGGTAAAAGTAACCTTTGTAGGCACGAGAAATTATGCCTACACACTCACCGCTGACGAACTAAAGGCATTTGTGGCAACATATCAGCTCGCCACCACCCTTTCTGACATCACAAAAATGAAAGAGTTGCAAAAACGCTCGCTCGCAAGAGAGAAAATTTTGAAAGCGAAATTACAAAAAGATTGAAAGTCGAAAGTAGCAAGATACAAGACTTTTGACGAAGACGAAGACAAAGACCAAGACTTGTGCGCAACCTGAAACCTGAAACTCTTAAACTCTGAAATTTGAAATCAAAATGCTTCTCGACTCGATACAAAATGCTGACCGTTACACTGTTTTGCACCCGCTTTTGAAGCAGGCGTTCGATTTTTTGCGCACGCACGACTTGGCGTCGCTGCCCGATGGCAAAATTACGCTCGATGGCGAACAACTCTACATCAGCGTAGCAACGGCCGAAGGCAAAACCACTGCTCCACTCGAGGCGCACCAGCGCTACATCGATGTGCAGATGCCAATATCGACCACCGAAACCATGGGTTGGCGTCCAACTGCCGATTGCCACAACGTGCAGCAGAACTACGATGCCGAGCGCGACATAGCATTTTTTGCCGACGATTACACCACGCGTCTACAAGTGCAGCCTGGGCAATTTGTCATATTCTTCCCCGAAGATGCTCACGCACCAGCAATGGCACAAGGTTTGCTAAAAAAGTTGGTGGTCAAAATTTTGATAAAATAAAAACTAAACATAGACATGGAAAATTCTTTGAAAATCATCAAAAACGACCCATTGTTGGAACCGTATGCAATGGCATTGCAAGGTCGACACGACTACGCCGTTTGGAAAGAGAAAGAATTGCTCGGGCGCAACAACCGCTCGTTATCCGACTTTGCGTCGGGCTATCTCTATTTTGGTCTACACAAAGTAAAACGCAGTTGGTATTTTCGCGAATGGGCGCCAAATGCCACCGCCATCTATGTGATTGGTACATTCAACAATTGGCAAAAAGATGAAAATTATCGCTTGGAGCGGCTCGACAACGGCATTTGGGAAGGTCGTTTTCAAGAAAAAGCCATGCGCCACGGCGATCTGTTCAAACTCTTGGTTGAATGGAACGGCGGTTGCGGCGAACGCATTCCAGCATGGGCTCGACGCGTGGTTCAAGACGAAAACACCAAGATTTTTTCGGCACAAGTGTGGGCACCCGAACACGAGTACAAATTCCGTGTAAAACACTTCAAGCCGCAAACGCAGCCGCTGATGATTTACGAATGCCACATAGGCATGGCTACAAATCAAGAGAAAGTAGGCACCTACAACGAATTCCGCGAAAATGTTCTGCCCCGTATCATCAAAGACGGCTACAACTGCATTCAGATAATGGCCGTACAGGAACACCCCTACTACGGCTCGTTTGGCTACCATGTGTCGAGTTTCTTTGCCGCATCGTCGCGCTTTGGCACACCCGACGAATTGAAGCAGCTCATCGACGAAGCCCACCGACACGACATTGCGGTGATTATGGACATTGTGCATTCGCATGCCGTGAAAAACGAAGTCGAAGGTCTTGGCCGATTCGATGGCACGCCCTACCAATACTTCCACGGAGGCGATCGGCGCGAGCATCCAGCGTGGGATTCGCTCTGTTTCAATTACAACAAAAACGAGGTTTTGCACTTTCTTCTGTCGAATTGCAAATTTTGGCTCGAAGAGTACCATTTCGATGGCTTCCGTTTCGATGGCGTAACCTCGATGATATATCGCAATCATGGTCTGGGGCAGGATTTTGGCAACTACGCCGACTATTACAACATGAACCAAGATGGCGATGCGCTCTGCTACTTGACTTTGGCCAACAAACTGATTCACCAAGTGAACCCCAACGCCATAACCATTGCCGAAGAGATGAGCGGTCTGCCCGAATTGGCAGTGCCATTTGCCGATGGCGGCATGGGATTCGACTACCGCATGGCCATGGGCATTCCCGATTTCTGGATAAAATACATCAAAGAGGTGAAAGATGAGGACTGGAAAGCGGGTCACATCTTCTGGGAAATGACCAACCGCCGCGCTGGCGAAAAGACCATTTCGTATGCCGAAAGTCACGACCAAGCGCTCGTTGGCGACAAAACCATCATCTTCCGTCTGATAGATTCGGACATGTATTGGCACATGCAGAAAGGCGACGAAACATTCCGTGTGAACCGCGGCGTGGCGCTGCATAAGATGATTCGCCTGATAACGGCATCGACCATCAATGGCGGCTACCTCAACTTTATGGGCAACGAATTTGGTCACCCCGAATGGATCGATTTTCCGCGCGAAGGCAATGGCTGGTCGTACAAATATGCGCGCCGCCAATGGGAATTGGTCGACAACGATCGCCTGCTCTACCACGACTTGAACGAGTTCGACAACGCCATGATGCATCTGATTGAGAGCGAAAAGAAATTCAACGAAACGCCAATCGAAAAGGTTTGGGACAACGAAGGCGACCAGCTGGTGGCCTACAAACGCCGCGATCTGCTGTTCGTGTTCAACTTCAACGGCCAGAAATCGTTTATCGACTATGGCATTTTGGTAAAGAAAGGTGCGTACAAAGTGGTGCTAAACACCGATGCCAAGCAGTTTGGCGGCTTCGGTTTCAGCGACGACACCGTGGTACACTACACGCAGCCAAGCCATCTGAAAAACAAAGAATGGCTCAAACTCTACATTCCGAGCCGTTCGGCGTTGGTGCTGCAATTGCAGTAAAAATTTCAGATTTCAAATTAAAAATTTCAGATGGCGCATGACAAAAGAAACAGTGCGGCAAAATTAAAATCAGAAAAATGAAGAAAAAAACGAAATACATTCTCCTCGCCATTTTGGCATGCACACTTACGGGCTGTCCCGAAGGCGCTATGAGCGAAGGCACCACCTCCGACGATTGCGATAATCACTTTATGGGCAGCATTTGGGTCACTACCGACTGCAACGGACAGCAAATGACGCTAAAATTTACCTCGTGCGAAATTTGGGACGCCCATGTCGACACGCTGAGTTACTGCGGCTACTATGTTGGTCGCAACGACACCATCACGGGCGGCGTTTCTGGTACGCACAGCGAACTCTGCTGCCTCAGCTCCGACTCCATTTGGCGCGGCGTGGTGAATGCAGACGGCCAACTAGTGATTGGCGACTGCACATTTACGCAGAAAAAATAATCATCGAACTATTGAATCATTGTAGGGACGCACAGTGTGCGTCCTTTCGTATTTTTCGAATTACAAAACACGATAATACAGCGAGCGCGGGATTGCAAATCCCGCGCAACACTATCTGTTGTTCACTAAATTTCGAGCGGATAATCATTCACCCAAAAACAGCAACTGCCTCATTCAATATTCCACTACAATCATATCGAGTTCTTTGGCGGATTTGCCCGTTTGCATCACTTTCACAATTTTGCCATCAGCGTTGGGAATGTCGAACACACCACGAATTTCGTGCGTATGACCGCCAAGAATTAGGTCAATATCGTGACTATTTACGGCAATGAGCGAATCGCTCATCACCTCGGGATCGGACGAATAGCCAAGGTGCGAAAGTGCAATCACAAAATCGCATTTCTCCTGATGGCGCAGTTTGTCGGCATTGGTGTTGGCGGACTCCACTGGGTCGAGGTACTTTATTCCGCCAAAATTATCCGCCAAAATCAGCCCATGCGGATCGACACCAAGTCCGAGAATGCCCACGCGTAAGCCCTTCTTTTCGAGAACAATGTAAGGCTTCACCAAACCGTCGATGGCAGTGCCAGCCACATCGTAGTTGCAGCAGATATACGGGAAATTGGCCTCGCGCATACGAGCCGCCAGCGTGTCGATGCCCTTGTCGAACTCGTGGTTGCCGAAAGTGGTTGCCTCGTAGCCCATCAGGTTGTAGCCTGCAATCTCGAGCCGCCCGTTGAACATATTAAAATAGGGTGTGCCTTGAAAAATGTCGCCTGCATCGATAAGCAGCACATTGTCGTGCGTGGCGCGAATGCTATCGATAAAATGTTTGCGCGCTGCATAGCCGCCCTGCCCATTGGCACAAGGCTCAATCTGACTGTGCGAGTCGTTGCTTTGAAGAATAACGAGTTGGCGCGGTTGTTGGTTGCCGCACGAGGCCAAGCCAAGAGCCACGCAAAGCGCAGCCGCAGCGAAGAATTTATTTTTCGACATGGATTTGATTTTTTAAGGTTGCACTTACGGTTTTTCCTGCGGCAGTCTGCTGACTAATGGCATTGATAAGCACATCGCGCAGCATAATTTGCGGCAATTCTATGCTTTTGTAGTTGGCGAGCGGCTCCAAATGGTCGTTGCCGTACGAAAGATAATCGGTAGTGATGACGCGATAAGTTTTTGCCGTGTCGATGGGTTGACCGCCAAGAAGCACATTTTTGGCTTTTCCATCTTTGCCAATGGTGAGCGACATGCCCGTTTCCACCTCGCCACCTTTGGCCGCAATGGCGTCGGCAAGGCGCAGCATGTCGGTGCCCGAAAGTTCGAGCAGCACTATGGCATTGTCGAACGGCATAATCTGCATCACATGCCCCACGGTTACGGGACCTTGCGGCAGATCGTTGCGCAATCCACCAAAATTTGTAACTGCTAAATCGGTGTGTTTCAGCGAGTTTCCATACGCAAACATGGCGTCGGAAACGAAAGCATTGAGCAGACCTTCTGGCTTTTCGGCATGCATCAGTTGTTCCGATTCGCCGATGACGACACTCATTTGCAGCGTTTGTGCTTGGCGATAGGGTTCGATGAGTTGCTGCATGGCCGAGTCGTTCCATTGCCCATCGATAGGCACAAGTTCGCACTGAACGATGTGCGGATTGGCGTTTCGGCAGCCCACCAAAGCCACTGCCGCCGCACAAAATAATAGGATTTTTTTCATGAAATAGAAGATTAAGTTCATCTTGCAAAATTACCAAAAATTACAATGCAAAACAACTTTTTCGGATAGATTTTCGAAAATGAAGACGCAAAAATGGCAAATTGAACACAATTCAAAAAACTTTTCGTAACTTTGCAATCGGTTTGTTGGTGCGAAAATGACACCACAAACTCCTTCAACAATTCATCATTTCAACGATTCAACGCTTAAACAATGAAAAAAATCACTTTACTCGTTGCAGCAAGTTGTGCCGTAACCTCGCTGATGGCGCAAGACCTGAACCCAAAATATCAGGCCTACATCGACAAATACTCCGAACTGGCCGTCACCGAGCAGGAGCGGCACGCCATTCCAGCCAGCATCACCATGGCACAAGCCATTTTGGAGTCGAACGCAGGCGAAGGACGACTCGCCACCGAAGGCAACAACCACTTCGGAATTAAATGCACCAGCGATTGGAAAGGTCAGACCATCACGCAGGACGACGACCAACTTGGCGAATGCTTCCGCAAATATCGCAAGCCTATCGACTCGTTCGAGGACCATTCGCAGTTTCTGAAACGCCAGCGCTATGCCTTCCTGTTTCAGTACGAAATAACCGACTACAAATCGTGGGCATACGGTTTGAGTCGCGCTGGATACGCCACCGATCCCGAATATCCCGCCAAACTCATTCGTCTGATAGAAAACTACAAACTCTACGAATTGGACAAAAAAGCGAAAGTTGAAGAGAAAAATTTCTACGACGACGAGCCAAACTACGAGCAACTTTGGGGCTACATCGAAATTGAAAACAACGGCGTGCGCTGCGTGCGTGTTATCACCAAAGACAAAATTGACAATGTGGCAAAAGCGTTCCACATGTCGATAAAAAAACTGCTCTACTACAACGACCTGATGGACAACATGACCATGCTGAATGCGCAAGATTATGTCTATCTGGGCATGAAAAAAAATCACGCCGACCGCCGCTACGAGACACACAAAGTGTCGGTGGGTGAATCGATGCACGATGTGGCGCAACTCTACGGCATCAAACTGAAAAAACTCTACAAAATGAACAACATGGCCTACGGCACGCAAGCCAAGGCTGGCATGGTACTGCGCCTTCAGTGAAAAAAATTCTGCCGATAATACTGCTTTTTGTTTGCGCCAGTGGTTGGGCGCAACTCACCGACCAAAGTCGCGTGAGCCTTGTAACCTGCGCTCCAGGCGACATCGTCTACGAAAAATTCGGACACACGGCACTGCGCATCTGCGACTCCACGCTCAATCTCGACATGATTTTCCACTACGGCGTGTTCGATTTTGAGCAAGATTTTTTCATTCCAAAATTTGTGCAGGGAGCCACCGACTACGAAATCGGTCTCTGCTCTACCCCATTTTTCCTCAGAAATTATGCCGAACGCGGCTCAGCCGTCACCGAGCAGGTACTGAACCTGACGCTGCCGCAGCGACAGACACTTTTCGACGCACTCATCGAAAACTACAAGCCCGAAAATAGGCTCTATCGCTACAATTTTGTGTTCGACAACTGCGCCACACGCCCCTATCACATGGTGCTTGGCGCAATAAATCGCCCCGCACTCTGCGCCTACTCGACTGACGATCTCACCTACCGCGACATCATTCACGGCTGCATTGGCTGGAACAACTGGACCGCCTTTGGCATTGCACTGGTGCTTGGCTCGCAAGCCGATCGCCAAACGGGCAACGAAGGCGCAATCGGCTTCCCATTCTACCTGCGCGACGAATTTGCCGAGACTTGGATTCAAACATCACCCGACACCATTGTGCCGCTCGTAGCCGAACAACGCACGCTAGTAGACCGCCCCGCGCGACCTATTGAAAACACGCCAACGCTGCTTGCGCCAACGGCAGTTTTCATCTTTTTGCTGATTCTTGGCATTGCACTCACCATTTTCGATTGGCGCAGAAAAAAAATCTCACGCTGGGTCGACTGCCTGATTTTCAGCGTAGTAGGATTTGTTGGCTGCATCATTTTCTACCTGATGTGCTTTTCGCAACACCCGCTTGTGGGCGCAAACTGGAACCTATTTTGGGCAAATCCGCTGCTGCTATTTTTTGCACTGATGGTGATGTTCAAACGCGGACAAAACATCAGATGGCGCATGGCACTTTTTCTCACAAATATGCTGATTATTGCGCTGGTTGTGCAATTCACTGCGTCGCAAACATTCCACACGGCCAACATTTTCGTCATCTTGCTGATGATAGTACGACTGATTCCGTACCTTTTCAAAAAATCAAATTCTAAAATCCAAATTGAAAAGAAATCGGCAGGAATCTAGCACTTTATTCACTTTACACTTTACAGACTTTTCACTTTCAAACGATGAAAAAGATTTTCTCTTTCGCGCTGATAACAGCCTTATTCTTAACGAGTTGCAACATGCGACCAAAATACACCAACATGGACGAATATCCAGTTTACGAAGGCGACGACCTTGGTGCCATCTACACGCCATCGCGCACAAGTTTTCGCACTTGGTCGCCCGCTGCCGACGAGGTGCTGCTCCACATCTATGCCGATGAACAAGGCGGCGAACCGCTTGCAACCTACAACATGCGCCGCGACAAACAAGGCAGTTGGAAATACAATGTTCAAAAAGATTTGGCTAGGCATTTCTACACTTTTCAGGTGCGGCAAAATGGCAAACTCTACGACGAAACGCCCGGCATTTGGGCAAAAGCCGTTGGCGTGAACGGTCATCGCGCAGCCATTGTCGACCTATCGTCCACCAATCCCGAAGGCTGGGAAAACGATGTTCGCCCTACAATGAAACACTTTACCGATGCGGTGATCTACGAAGTCCACATGCGCGATTTCTCCATCGACACAACTTCGGGCAGCCATTTTCCCGGAAAATTTTTGGCATTCACCGAAAATGGCACACTGTCGCCTCAAGGGCAAAAGACTGGCATCGACCATCTGAAAGAGTTGGGCGTGACGCATGTGCAGATTTTGCCATCGTACGACTATGCCTCGATCGACGAGACCGAACTCGACTCGAACCGCTACAACTGGGGCTACGACCCCGAAAACTACAATGTGCCCGAAGGCGGCTACAGCACCAATCCGCACGACCCAACGGCGCGCATTCGCGAGATGAAACAGATGATTCAATCGCTACACGCAGCAGGCATTCGCGTGATAATGGACGTGGTCTACAATCACACTTTCGTTGGCGAAGATTCGCACCTGAATCTGCTGGTTCCAGGTTATTTCTATCGTTTTAATGCCGATAGCACATGGTCGAACGCCTCGGGTTGCGGCAACGAAACCGCCTCGGAACGCCCAATGATGCGCCAATTCATGGTTGAATCGGTAAAATTTTGGGCGAACGAATACCACATCGATGGTTTCCGCTTCGATCTGATGGGCATTCACGACATCGAGACAATGAACGCTATTCGCACTGCGCTCGATCAGATTGACCCGACCATCAGCATACACGGCGAAGGCTGGGCGGCTGGCGGCTCCACGCTCGACGAGAGTCTGCGTGCCGTGAAACAAAATGCGCCTAAAATCTACCCTACAGCAGTCTTCAGCGACGACATCCGCGACGCCATGCGCGGCAACTGGATGGACGGCAACAAAGGTGGTTTTCTTGTTGGTAACGGCTACGAAGAGAGCATCAAATTTGGCATTGCAGGCGCAACGGCGCACCCACAAGTGGATCTGACCAAAGTGGTTCACAGCAGCACCGCCTACGCCACCACGCCAGCACAAACCATAAACTACGTGTCGTGCCACGACGATCCCTGTCTGAAAGACAAACTGCGCGCTACCATTCCAAACATTGGCGAGCGCGAACTGCTGAAAATGGACAAATTGGCGCAAACCATTGTGCTGACTTCGCAAGGCGTGCCGTTCATTTTTGCTGGCGAAGAGATTTTCCGCGACAAAAAAGGCGTGCATAACAGCTACAAATCGCCCGACAGCATCAACGCCATCGACTGGAGCAACAAAGCCAAATATCGCGATCTATTCGACTACTATCGTGGACTGATAGCGTTGCGCGCGGCACACCCAGCCTTCCGCATGACCTCGGCCGAACAGGTGGCTAAAAATCTTGTCTTCGATGAAAAAACGGGCAAAAACATTGTGGCATACACCCTGCGCAACCATGCCAACGGCGACGAATGGAAGGAGATTTTGGTAGTGCTGAATGGCAATCGTCAAGCCACCTCGTACAAACTGCCCGCTGGCGTTTGGACTGCCGTCTGCCGCAATGGCAAAATCGATGCCAACGGCCTCGGTCGCTACTCTGGCGCCGTGCGCATTGGCGCATCAGAGGCGATGATTTTGCATCAAGAATAAAGGGAAATGGTTACCACAAATAGAGAAACGGCCGACTTCTAATCGACCGTTTTCTTTTTTCTGACGAAGAGTTCGTTTCTCATTCCTAACTCCTCATTCCCAACTCCCAACTAATAGGATTACTCCTCTTTTTTCTTTCCAAATCGTGGCTTGCGCGCGAAACGACGAGCAAAAAGATGGCTCTTTGCCAACAATCGGAAGATGCACGGCTGCAATGTGTAAGTAAACAAAATGGTCGATACCATGCCAATCAATGTGCTGATACCCACCGATTTAAGCGCAGGGTGCGTAGCAAAAAGCAGTGTTACGACTACCACTATCAGCACAAAAGCCGAGAAGAAAATGGCGGTTTTGTGGTAGGTGAGCATGTGCGGATCGTTGCGGCGCGTGTCGGCTAACAGACCGTCCATCACAAATATGCTATAGTCGACGCCCACACCAAAAATAAACGACGAGATGATGATGTTTATCAGGTTGAACTGCATGCCGAAAATGCCCATAATGCCCTGCACCACATACCAACTGAGAAACATTGGCAAGAATGCCAACAGCGCGCGCGACAGGCTTCTGAACGAAAAGAGCAGAACAATGAACACAAAAATGCTCGAAACCAAAAGCACTACATTGAAATCGCTATTCACAATTTTCACCATATCGCCCGTGTAGTAGAACGGATCGATGACTACGGCGTGCGGCACGGCAGCTACAGCATCGCTCACGCGCTCTTTGTCCTGCTCGTCCATCAATGCCGAGGTGAAAACTAGGTAGTTATCGTCGACTTTTTCGATGAAATTCGACAGCAGACTCTCGGGCAGCACACCAGCATCGTAGAGCGAGGCAGGCTCGTAATCGGCCTCGAGCAACGCGAAGAATGGCTCGAAAAATTCGGGCTGAAGTCCATTTTGTTTGGCCGCAGAAGCCACATCGGCACGCGTCTTCGCAATGCGATCATCAGTCCAATATTGATGCCAAGCATCGATGCGCGCTTGCTGCTCGTCGATGGTGAAAAACAGTGCCGAAACACCCGAATAGCGCGCCACAATGCCCATCTGCTGCAGACTATCGCACACATGCACAACTGCACGACTGCACATCAGAGCCTCGTCCAAATCGCTGGCCGACGCAGCATAATAGACCGACGCACGCCCTTGGTTTACTTTCTCTTCGTAGAGATGTTTGGAACGCATTACCACAGGCTCGTTGTAACCAATATGCTTCAAATCGCTATCGAAAGATACCCAAGTGCTGGTGTAGAAACAGATGCCGCACAAAATGATGATGGCGACAATCAGCCATTTCTGACGATCGAGCGGGAAAGAATTTATCTTGTCGAGCAGTGCAAAGGCACGCTCCGAACGTTCTTTTTGTTTTTCGCTAAAAAAATGCGGTAGAAAAATGAGCGCACAAAGCGTTGTGCCGATGAGCGCAAACGAGGCAAAAAGTCCGAAATCTTTCAGCAATTCGCTCTGCGTGAAAAGCAACCCAGCAAATGCGCCAATGGTGGTGATGCAACTGAGGCAAACGGGCGTGGATTGGTCGCGGAGCAACTGCTCAGGATCGCTCACATATTTCGAATGAATGAGTACATGCAAACAATAACTGAGTGCCACACCCAGCACTATTGCGCCAATGCCGATGGCCAGCAGCGACATGCCACCTTTCAGCCAATACATGCACGCAAGGGCAAAAAATGCGCCGTAAATCACGGGACAGAGCATCATCAGCAAGTTCGATGGGCGTTTCAGGCAAAGCCCAACCACCAAACAGATAAGCACAAGCGACACGCTCATGGTCATGGCTAAATCCTTTTTTATCTGACGCGAATTGAACACGCTCTGCACTGGCGAACCATGAAAAAGCACCTCATAATCAGCATTTTGCGAATTAAAATCGGCAATTTCGCTCTCTATCATCTCTACCAATGCCGTGCCGCTTTTCGAGTCGAACGATTTGAAATTTGGCGAGAGAAACGCTAACACCACCGTGCTATCTGGTGCAAAAAAGTGACGATCGACCACGGCAAAACCGCCCAAACCGCGCGCTGCCGATTTTCCTTCGGGCAACAAAGCGCGCCGCAGTGCCACAGGATCCTGCGCCACCATGTCGGAGCGCGTGCCGTCCTCATCTTCAGCAATAATTTGCACATTTTTCTGCATTTGTGCAAAAATCGCTTCTGGCATGAGCAATTCCGAAAAACTTGCGTAACATGCGGTATCGACAAATGTTGGCAACTGCATCAGTGCATAGTCAAGCGCCATCACGGGCAGGTCGTCGTCGATGCGGTAAAGCACATTGGCAATGTAGTCCGTGGCAGAATCTTTCGCCAACAAGCCATCGACAAATTCGTCGCAAGCTGCAGCCAACTTTTCGGGCGATGCGGCATCATTTTTCGGGACAATTTGGATGGAAATTTTGTCTTTCACACGCAGATTTCCAAACGCCACGCCGCTGGCCTCGGCCTGTTCGGTTTGCGGCAGCAGTTTCGAAATATCTTCCTCGTATTTCACCTGCAATCCGAAGTAGACAAAGACAATGCTCGTAACCACTAAAGTGGTGTACATCAGCCATTTATGTTTGGCAAAAAAGCGATATGTCGCAACAAAAAATCTATCCATTGGGTTAATGTTTTGAGGTAAAAAATCAGACAAAAGTTGCTTCGCCTTTTAGGTCGAGATAGATGTCGCTGCCCTGCCCCAGCGTAGCGTGGAGTTTTATGCCGCCTTCCATCGGTTCGGTGCTGATGCGCACCTCTACTTGAGGAAATTGTTGCGGCGTAACGAGCGTCGTCAAGCGGCATTGGCGCACATAGTTCAGCAGCAAGGGTCGCCCAACTGCGGCTTCGGTGCACTCTTTCAGCAGCTGAATGTTGCATACGCCAGGCGACACGGGCGTTCCGGGAAAATGACCTTCGTAGACTTTGCTATCGCTTCGCAGCGCAATGTCGAAAACCTCGACGTCGCCCTCGCTGCGGCGGTTCAGTATGGTGTAGTAATCGGGAATTAACATATTATTTCAAATTGGGTTGATTGGTTGATTGGTTTATTGGTTTAACGCATTGGAGATAGTTTTCAGGTTTTTAATTTCTGGTTTCTCAAAATTGCTGACGCAATTTTCGTCTTTAAGTTTCTATGTTTATTTGCGAATCCGACAATTTGAAATCTGAAACTTAAAATTTGTCATTGCGACTCTGCAGCATCAATCCTCATTCAAATTCACTTCTCACTAAAAAACTATTCTGGCAGACCAAATTTTTTCTTCCATTCGGCATAGAAAGGCGGATTTGCGGGATAGAATTCGCCATCGTGCGTGGTGAAAAGTTGCGTGGTGGTGGCAGTACAAAGTTGTGCGCCATCACTCTCGCGGCGAATATCGTAGTCGAAAATCAGTTTGCCGCCAGCCGCTGGATGATAGGTTATGGTCACCAAAACCACATCGTCCACCGTCGCCATCTGCTTGTAGCGCAGGTGCATGTCGTACACTGGCGCAAAAAATCCGTTGTCGAAAATGGTTTGATAACCAAGTCCGAACTCACGCCCAAACGCCTCGCGCGCATCTTCCATGTAACGCACATAGTTGCCGTGCCAAACCATGCGAATAGCATCTATTTCCGAAAAACGGACTACTATTCGCACAGTGGTCGACAACGTCGATTGTTTATCTAAATTATTATCTTTCAATGGTTTATCTTATTTTCTGAAAGGTGGTTTCACTACCATGGCTTTCAACTCTTTTCCACGAATAAGAACGGCTATTTCGGTGCCGATTGTTGAAAACTTTGTCTCCACATAGCCCATGCCAATGCCGATTTTGCGCGTTGGCGACATGGTGCCAGAGGTTACGTGACCAATCACGCGTCCGTGCCCATCGGTCAGTTCGTAGTGCGCGCGCGGAATGCCACGCTCCTGCAATTCGAAACCAACTAGCTTGCGCGCCACGCCTTCGGCACGCTGACGAGCGAAAAGTTCGCCATCGATCAGATTTTTGCCCTCGGCAGGTTTGGTTATCCAGCCCAGCCCCGCCTCGATGGGCGAAGTGGTGTCGTCAATTTCGTGTCCGTAGAGCGCAAAGCCCATCTCGAGACGCAGCGTGTCGCGCGCACCAAGGCCGATTGGTTTCACGCCCCAAGGTTTTCCAGCCTCGAAAATGGCATTCCAAATCTGCTCGCCAAATTGCGGTGAAAAATAGAGTTCAAATCCGCCTGCACCCGTGTAGCCAGTGTTCGAGATGATGACATCGTCGACTCCAGCCAGACGGCCAATGACAAAGGCATAATACGGAATTTCAGCCAATTTCACATCGGTCAAAGTCTGCAGCAGGTCGATGGCTTTTGGTCCTTGCACGGCAAGTTGCGCCATGCGATCGCTCGCATTCTCGAGTTGTGCAGCCTCGGCATTATTGGCATTCACCCACTCCCAATCTTTATCGATGTTGGCAGCGTTCACCACTAGCAGATATTTTTCGTCGTCGACGTGGTACACAATCAGGTCGTCCACAATGCCGCCGTTGCCGTTCGGAAAACAGTTGTATTGTGCCTTACCAATAGGCAGCGCGGCGATGTTGTTGCTACAAACTTTTTGCAGCAGCGGGAGTGCGTTTGGCCCTTTCACCCAAAATTCGCCCATGTGCGACACATCGAACACGCCCACGCCGTTCACCACGGTCATGTGTTCGTCGATGATGCCCGAACCGTATTCTATGGGCATGTTGTAGCCCGCAAATTCGCTCATTTTTGCGCCTAGCGCAATGTGCGTTTCGGTAAATGGTGTTGTTTTCATATATCAAAAATTTCAGATTTCAAATTTCAATGATTTCAAATTGAGGATTCCACAGCATTTTGTGGTATTTTTCAGTTTACGATAAATCAAAATCGACATTATTTTTCAGAATTATTTTCTTCAGAATTTGATGGTTTGAATTTTGTTCCAGCATAGTCCGTGTTACGTAAATATCGGATAAATCCTGAAATTTCGCTCGAAAGTTGACGGCATTTGTCGTATAATTTTTCAAATTCCTCTTTGTTGATGTAACCAAAGTCAGACGCACGAACTATTTGACTGCGAGTTTCGCCGCATGAACCCTTGGCAATGAATAAAAATTGGATAAATTCTTTTCGCCCATCACGCTCAAAACCTTCAGCAATATTGTCCATGGTTGAACCCGCAGACGCCGTTATTTGCGAAATAAATCGATAATCTTTGCCGAATTTTTCGGTCTGATTAAAAATTTCGTTGCAAAGTGTTCGCGCATGTTGCCACACTTCTAAATCCTCAAACCGCTGTATTTTCGCCATAATCTGAAATATGAAATTTGGAATCTGAAATTAAAAAGTTTGCTCCTACCACTTCCGCACTTGCGCCATCGGTATCGCGACGGTCGCCTACGAAGAGCGTTTCGGCTGGGTTTGCATTCAGAAATTTCAGAAGTCGTTCTGCCGATTGTGCCGATGGTTTCAAACCTCCGAGTTGCGGTGCAGAAATTACCAAATCGAACATTTCAGGATCGAGACCGAGCGCACGCAATTTTTCGGGCACTGCGCCATAGTCGGAATAGACTGCCACACGAATGCCGCGCTGTTTCCACTGCGCCACTGCCCCATCGACCCACGAATAGGCGCGGAACGAGCGCTCCAACGCGCGCACCATGGCTGGCATGTACTTTCCAAAATACCATTTTCGCGCCTTTTCTGCCGAGAAACAACGATTTTCAGCCATTTTCCTGAAGAAAACATCATAAAACGCCTCTTCCGAACCAAAATCCTGACCCTTCAACTGCTTACGCGTTTTGCGCTCGGCAGCCAAAAGCGGCAAATGCAGCAACTGACTAATAATCAATCGTTTAGCCAATCCACTTTTGTCGTAGAGCGTACCATCGAGGTCGAGTACAATGGTGCGAATGGTGTCGATATTTTCTATTTTTGGTGCGTTCACTGCTTGTTTTTATTTCGGCGTTCAGCGCGTTTTTTCTGGCGTTCCAAACGGCGTTGTTTGCGAGCATTTCGGCGCTCGGCACGCTCGGCGCGACGTTGATCGATGCGCTGATCGATAATGTCGGCCTGCTCCAAAATGCGATCGAGCAAAGCATCGTGTCCCTCCTCGAGTCGCTCTATCAGGCTGAATTTGTTGCGACGGCGCTCATCTTGCATCAACAGATTGAATTTGAACTGACCATCGCGCAAGCCATCGCGCAAACAGGCGGCTTTGAACCGCGCATAGGCATTTTTCAGCAAAATATGTCCATGCGGCTCGTGCAAACGGAACGATGCGCGCTTCGATTCGTATTCGATATTTATTTGGCAAAGGTGCTTGTCAACCACTTTGGTGAACGCATCGGCCTCGTCCTGACCAAGGTTTTCGTCGATAAATTCGTAGTAAAAATGGTAGAGCGACTCTTTCACATCGGCAAAGCCAACAAAGAATTTAGTCTTGACGCCCGTCTCTTTTTCGGCCTCGTGAACTGCCTCGATAAACTGCGGTTCGTAGAGTTTTTCGCCCGTCATCGACACAATGCCATTCACTTTCGAAACCATGTGAATGGTCGGCGTTTTATAGAATTTACCGCCCACCTCCACAAGGTCGTTCATGTTGTACCGATAGAGCCCCGAATAGGTGGTTACATAGGCGCAATAGCGTTTGCCCTGCTCCAGTTCATCAATCTGCAGGAAATGCTTGTTCGGCTTGTCCAACTCCTCTTCTGCCACAAATTCGTAGTAATGAAATTGCGGGAAAAGCACCGATTCGTTCGAGTCGTCGAGCACAAATCCAAACCTGCACTCGGTGGCAATGTAGCCAAGTTCCTGATAGAAAGTCTTGTCCCAATCGAAGTCGTCCATGTATTTTTCCATGTAGATGCGCGTATTGCCGCATTTCCACGTGGATAGATATTGCAACCAAGGCCAATAATCTTTCGGCACGAGCCGCCCTTTTTCTTCCAAAAGATGGCGCAGTTCGGCAGCGCGCTCGGGGCGAGGTTTGATATAGCGTTGCAATTCGTCGCGAATCTCTTCCGCAATATCGAATTTTTCGCCTATTGTGCCGTGTTCAACGTCGTTGATGAGCAGTTCAGCGTTCTCGTCGACCGTGCGCAACAGTTCCAAAATAGTCGATGGATTGGCAGTTGCCCAGAGCGTAACGTCGCGGTGCTGAATGGCGAGCAACATCAGTGTGTAGTTGCGCGCGGCATAGTCGGCTATCGACATAACCGAAGGCGGCGCGGTGTAGTGTTTTTTGATGATGCTCGGAATGTCGCGCACCAAAACGCCGCTCACCGAACCAAACAGTGTGCCATCGGGCGCATAGCCTTCGACCTCTTTACCAACAATCGGGAAGATGTGCCCGCCAAAAATGCGGCTGCGATGCTTCACAAAATTCCAAGTCCAGATGTGCGACATTTTGCCGTAGACATCTTTCAGATATTTGTGCGTCATCGGAATCCATTTCGGCTCGCTGGTGGTGCCGCTAGTGGTGGCATACATATCGGGTTTGCCAGGGAAAAGAATGTCCGTCTCGCCATGTTTGTGCCGCTCCACATACGGTCGCAACGTCTCGTAACTGTCGTTCACAGGCACATATTGCCGATAGAGTCGGAAAAAATCCTCGGCATTGGTAGCCGCCAAAATAATGTCGAAATGATGTTCGCGCCCATACACCGTGTCGCGCGACAGGTTCAAAATGTCGCGCAGCGTACGCTCGGCAGCGTGGCGCGGATGTCGGCTCCAAAACTTGAGCCGCTCGGTCTGCGAACCACCTGCCAACCACAACGCGAAATTTATCAGCCGCGGATATGGCAGCGATTTGCCGTTGTTGTCGATATATGGTTTACGTTTCATTTTAG
>CAVFDI010000007.1:41576-45852 GCA_963621145.1 Paludibacteraceae bacterium
CTTCTAACTTCTAACTATTTAATAATCAGCGTTTTGAACTTTTCGTGTCGTTTTTCGTCTTGCAGCAGCAAATTCAGTTTGAACTGACCATCGCGAGCGCCTTCGGCAATGCATTGTGCCTTGAATTTCTCGAACGATTGTGCCACCAGACGGAATGTTATCGGGTCTTTCACACGGAACGAGGCGCGTTTAGCATCGTATTCAATGTTGATTTTCTTCAGCGTGTCGTCAACAACCTTGGTGAACGCCTCGGCCTGCTCTTGTGTGGTGTTTTGGTCGGCAAATTCGTAATAGAATTTGTAAGCCGAAACCGACAAATCGGCAAAGCCAATGAAGAAACGCGTTGCCAAGCCAGTCTCTTTTTCAGCCTCGTGCACTGCGTTGATAAACTGACATTCTGCCAATTTTTCACCCGTCATCGTAACAATACCGTTCACCTTTTGAATAAGGTGCACCGTGGGCGTGCCGCAGAAAAAGTCGCCAACCTCCACAAGGTCGTTCATGTTGTAGCGGTAGAGACCAGCAAAAGTGGTTACATACGGACAATAGCGCTTGCCTTTCTCCAATTGATGCAGTTGCAGGAAGTGTTTTTCGTCGCTCTCCAGCTCCTCTTCGGCCACAAATTCGTAGTAGTGAAAATGCGGGAAAAGCACGGTATTGTTGGTGTCGTCGAGCACCAAGCCAAAGCGGCATTCCGATGCGAAATAGCCAAATTCTTGGTGCAGCATGGCGTCGGGGAACGAATTTTGGAACTTTTCGACATACACATGTGTGTTGCCGCATTTCCAAGTGTTCAAAATTTGCAGATTTGGCCAATAGTGCTTTGGCAGCACCACACCATATTTCTCTTTCAATGCGCGCAATTCGGCAGCGCGCTCGGGGTTTGGTTTCAGATAAGGACGAATCTCCTCGCGAATCCAATCGGGAATGTTCAGTTCGGCTTTCAGTGTGCCGTGTTCGATGTCGTTGCAATAGTCGTCGAAATACTCGTTCACATTGTTTTGCATCTCAACCACCGTCGATGGATTGGCGGTTACAATGAGCGTAATGTTGCGCTCGATGCCCATGCGCATGATGGTGTAGTAGCGCGCTGTGTAGTCTTCGATGGAGAACACACCAGCTGGCGAAGCGTAGAGTTTTTTCACAAATTTTGGGCAGTCGCGTTGTGTTACGCCGCTCACCGAGCCGAAGAACGTGCCGTCGGGCGCTTCACCCTCTTTCACCTTGCCAACAATCGACACTATTTTGCCAGTGAACACTTTCGGACGATTTTTGATGAAGTTGAACAACCAAACTTTGGTCATTTTGCCATAGATGTTGTTCAGATATTCAGCAGTGATTGGCACCCATTTTGGTTCGCTGGTGGTGCCGCTGGTGGTGGCATACATCACAGGTTTGCCAGGGAATAGAATATCGCTCTCGCCGTGTTTGTGCTTCTCCACATAAGGGCGAAGATCCTCATAATCATTCAGTTTCACATACTTTTGATAGCGTGCGTAGAGTTCGGTGTCGGTCGTAGCCTCTAGAATTTCGGCAAAATGATGTTCGCGACCAAACTCCGTGTCTTTGGCATAGCGCAGAATGTTGCGCAGCGTTTTTTCGCTCGATTTGCGCGGGTTGCGCGATGCACTTTTAAGTTTCAGGTACTGAATGCCGCCAGCCACGCCGAGCAGAAAATTCGGTACAAAAGGACAACTTGATTTTTCCATATTTCAAATTTTAATACGTCCACAATTGCCACCATGCGACAGCAAAAACAGACGAGCGCACCAAAAGGCATAGCAAATGCGGTGAACTCTGCATTATGCTAATTGGCTCACTATTAACTACTTACACCGAACAAATGCTACTTCACCGCTAGATTTTTGCAAAATTCGGCATCATTTGGCAAAGGTACGTTTTTATTTGCACTCCACCAACAAATTGTGCGCCGCTGTTGATAACTATTTCGATGAATGCCATACAATAAACCGCAAAAAAATGCGTTATCTATCTGAAAAACGACGACTGTTGACTTTTAACTATGACTTTGAGGATCCACAGCCAACAGCATCATCACAACCTTACAAACTTTACAAACTCATCAACTTATCTTGCCTATGATGGAAAAATCTACTTCTTTTATAACCAACAGGCCGACGCGCCTGAAACCAAGTGAGAAAACATTGCAAACAATCATGGCATTTGCCGCGGCCTACCACGCCGAAAGCGATCTGTTGCAATTCATTCTGAATTAAACAAAACGACCCTCAAACCGTAGTTTGAAGGTCGTTTTTATTTTTGCGATATTTTTCGAATCAGAAAATCACGCCAGCACCAAAATCAGTATTTGAGCGGAGAGAATTCGCAAGAATGTGGCAAGCGGATAGACGGTGGAATAAGCCACAGCAGGCGCATCGGTCTCGGTCATGGCATTGGCGTAGGCCAACGGCGGAATGTTGGTGTGCGAACCTGCTATCAAGCCACAAATGGTGAAATAGTTGAATTTGAGCAGCCTTGCCACCACGCCAATGATGAGCGTCGGCACCATGGTTATAAGCACACCGCAGCCAATCCACAGCAGTCCGTTGGGCGACACTACCGTCTCAACGAATTTACCGCCAGAAGCCAAGCCCACGCTCGCAAGGAAGAGGCAAATGCCAATTTCGCGCAGCATCAAGTTGGCCGATTGTGTGGTGTAGGTTATCAGTTTCAGTCGGTAACCAAATCGTCCCAAAAGAATGGAGACAATGAGCGGTCCACCAGCCAAGCCAAGACGCACAGGCATTGGCATATTCGGGAAATAGATTGGAATGCTGCCTACCAAAATTCCGACTAAAATTCCGAGGAAAATGGTGATGATGTGCGGATCGTTCAGTTTTTTGAGCGTATTGCCGAGCATTGTTTCGGCTTTTTTGATGTTGTCGAGCGGACCAACCACCATCACGCGGTCGCCCATTTGCAGCACCAAATCGGGTTGTGCTAACAGACTGATGCCAGCACGCTCAACACGCGTGATGTTCACATTGTAGGCGCTGCGCAGGTGCAGTTGACCGATGGTTTTGCCGTTCACACTGTCGCGCGTAACCACAATGCGCCGCGAAACCATGGTCGACTCGTCATCTTTCCACTCGTATTGCACCTCCTCGCCAAGCAACTGCTGCAAAAGGCGCGCATTGGCGTGGCGCGTTACCACAAGAATCAGATTCCCTGTGTGCAGTTCGGTGTTGGCGTGCGGAATGAACACGCGGTCGTCGGCCAGCATGCGCGTAGCCACAAATTCGTGTCCAAAACTGTGTTTCAACTCCGCCAAAGTGATGCCATCGATGTTCGAATTGGTGATGCGAAAAGTAAGAATATCGGGCTTTTCGTGCGATTCTTGCTTGGTTTCGAGTTTGCTCTCTTCGGCTTTGGTGTCGACGCGGAAAATCACTTTCAGCAGCATCATCGACAGAATAATTCCCAGCACGCCCATGGGATAAGCCACCGCATAGCCAAGACTGATTGGCGGCATTTCGCCCTGCAATGCGCCTGTGCTACTGAGTTGTTGCAACGCCTCTTGTGCCGCGCCCAACGCAGGCGTAGAAGTTACCGAGCCAGTCATTATGCCAACCATTATTGGTGCGTCGACCACATCGGCAAAGATGAACACCAGCCCAACGGTTATTGCAATATCGAGCAAAATAACGCCCAACGTGAGGCCGTTCAGTTTCAAGCCGCTCGTCTTGAACGACGAGAAGAAGCCAGGGCCGACCTGCAAGCCGATGGTGAAGATGAAGAGAATGAGACCGAAATTTTTCAGAAAATTGAGCACCTCGCCGTTGATGGTGAAGCCAAGATGTCCAGCCAAAATGCCCACAAAAAGCACGAATGTGACGCCGAGCGACACTCCTTTTATCTTGATTTTGCCCAGCAACATGCCCAGCACGATGATGGCCGAGTAGATTATAAGTGTCTGAGCGACAGCATTTTGCGTAATGTGTGCAATAAATTCATTCATCAATTTGCTTCATTTTCAATTTTGGGCTGCAAAGATACGATTTTTTTTCACAAAACATGCCCCATAGAGGCACCTCGCACGACGGAAAGCGACTCAAGACATCTTGAGCCGCACAAACAATTGTATATCAAAAAGTTACACCCTATTTTATTCTGCAAGTTGGCTTATAGGTCAGAAAAAATTGCGCCTTGCCAATGTATTTCCTCTAAATCGATACTTTCGGTTTTGCGTTTGTTGCGAGTGGCTGCAATGGCAGCAGGGTGGAATGTGTTTGCAACTTTTGCGTGCGGGAGCAAA
>CAVFDI010000008.1:0-39453 GCA_963621145.1 Paludibacteraceae bacterium
TAAAGAATAAAGAATAAAGACAAAAGACAAAAGACAAAAGAAAAACAAACTGCAATTCAACAATTCAACGCTTCAACAAATAACCAAATAAACTCATCAACTTTTCAACGACCAATCAACCAATCAACCCCAAAATCTGCCATTTTGTGCAGTTTAACAATAAAAATTGCGTCATTTTCTGCAGTTTATAGATAAAAAATGCGTTATTTTGTGCAGTTTGTTTGCGTATGTTGCTGATTATTAGTAAATTGTGCTATTTGGAAATATATCAACAGATTTACAATTTTATTTGCTCCAACAAATAACCAGAAACTTAACTTTCGCAAGTGATTTAAATTATTTGAAGATTGCGGCGTTTCGGAATGCGAACGGCATTGGGTGGCGAGTGTCAAAAATCAGGTTTTGCGTTTCGAAAAAGCGGAATTACTGTTTGAGCGAAGCGAGTTTAATTCCGCCGAAACCAAAACCGCCCATTTTTGGCAACGCTCGCGCCCCTGCCGCGACTTTTCTTTAATTCTTGATTTTGCTCACGCTCGGCAAATCGAAAATTCATTTTCGTTTGCGCTCGCTAAATCGCAAAATTGGTTCGTTTCTTTTGGTCGTCAAAAGAAATGAACCAAAAAACTACAAAAAAAACAACGACACCAACGGACGTGGCATCCGCGTCCCTACAATTTACAGATTGACAAATTTATTCGCTTCAACAAAAAAACAACTCAAACCAAAATTATGAAGAAAACACTCATTACTCTACTTTTTGCATCTGCCTTTGCATTTGCCGCATGGGCCGAAGGCTCTGAATCGTTCGAAAATGCGTCATGGTATGAGACCGTAATTGGCACTTTTTCGCATACGGGCGACAATGGCATGACTTGGACTATTGTTGGCACAACTGATTACTCTATCAGCGGAAATATCGGTGCAGTGCTTCATGCTTTCGACGAAGATGGCAATAGCTGCGACAACAACATTACGGGGCGTTTCAATAGCGCACAACTGGCGCAAGGCGTTGGTACGGTTTCGTTCAAGGTAACTGGCGCAACTGGCGCAACTGTAGGGTGGGGCAATCGCAATTTCACGGTTACCGTAGGTTCGAAAAGTATTAAAAAAGCGGTAAATATCTCTGGTAGTGGTCCCGTCGTGACTCCTTCGTTCGACATAAACCTGACTGCCAAAGAACTCTCAAGCGATACAAAACTCATCATTTCCGTTGAGGGCGTAGTTAAAGGCGAATCTGCCATCATTGTCGACGATGTTACTTGGACTTCGTATTCGGGTCTTACCGACACGCCAACCTTGAGCATCGCCGCTTATCAGGATCAAAACACAAAAATTTACTGGGGAACTGAGGTTGTCGCCAATTTTGCTTCGACCACGCCCGATGCCACTTTCTTCTACACACTCGATGGCAATGCGCCAACGAAGTCGTCCGCCTCGGGCGCAAGCGTCTCGTTGCCGCTCGATGCCACAACCAATCTTCAGGTGATTGCCGTTACCGATGCCAAAGGCGAGAGCGAAGTGGCAAATTTCAGCGTAACAACCGCCAAAGGTCTGATCAGTAGTTTCGATGGCACGGCAGCAAAACCCAACGACCGCTGGACAAGCACAAACATTTCTTCGGAAAGTAACACTTCCAAGTCTGGCTCAATCTCGAAAAGTCCATATTTCTCGTTCCCGAATGCTGACGCAAACCTCATCACCGAAGATTTTCTGTCGCCACAAGCCGTCTCGCTCTATATTGGTGCAAACAATAATTTTTCGATGAAGGCGTCGTTCCAAACGGGCAATTTCAAAGTGATTGATGGCGCGTATGTTTGGCAACCTGCCACCGACGAATGGATTGAATTTGGTTCGAACACAGGTAATGCGCAAAACTTGAAACGGTTGGATTTTACGTTGCCCGATTCTATCAAAAACCGCCGTGTGCGCTTCAAATTTTCTAGCTCAAAATATCTCTATCTCGACGATATCACTGTGGTAACTTTGCCCGACGAGGCGGTGGCTACACCCACATTCTCGCAGGCTAGCGGCGATGTGGCGGCAGGCACTTCCATCACGGTAACCTGCCCAGCCGATGCTACACTGCACTACAGCGTGAATGGCGCCGATTGGAAGACTTCAACAGCCGATGTCGCTATCGAAATCAATGGCAAAACCATCATCACCGCCTACGCTACGCAAGATGGCAAGTTCGATAGTTACATTGCCGAAGCCAACTACCAAATGCCAACCACCAAATCGCCTGAATTCTCGATTGCAACTGGCTCTACGCTCTATCAAGGCGATGAACTCACCATCGCGTCGGCCACCGAAGGTGCAACCGTCGTTTACCGCATAAACAAGGGCGATGAAAAAACGGGCAGCTCGCCAATAAAACTCACCATCGACGGACAAATCGATTCCATCACAGCCTATTGCACGTCGTCGGGCTTGTTCGATAGCGAACCCGTAACCGTGCGCTACAATACGGCAAAAGTGGAAACTCCGAAGTTCGACAACACTTCCGAAATGGTGGTGAAAGGTGCCGAAATTACCGTCTACTCACCAACTTCTAGCTCTAGGGTGTATTATCGTATCGACAATGGCGAGTGGCAATACAAAGATGTTTCGGCCAATGTCGTTATCGAGAAATCTTGCACCATAACGGCCTACGCTACGCGCGACAATTATCTGCAGAGTGAACTGATTTCGCATCACTACAGCGTTGCGCTCGGTCAACTGCCCACGCCCACGGCAAATGTCGAAAATAATTCGCTGGTGAATGCTGGTTCCGAAGTTACGCTCACTTTCCAAAATGGCGCCACACTTAACTATCGCATCAATTCGGGCGAATGGCAAAAGGTTGAAAATCAGACCACTTGCACGCTTACAATCACCGAAAACTGCACTATCGAGGCATACACTAGCCAAACCGATTATGTCGATAGCGAAACGCTCACACTCAACTATCGCATAGCCAAAGGCAAAGTCGAAACGCCCTATGTTGTTTCGGGTGAGACCGAAGTTGCCACTGGTACAATGGTTACCATAAAAACTGCAACCGAGGGCGCAAAACTCTATTACGAAGTCGATGGTGATGGCGTATGGGTCGGTCCTCGCGATGTTGCTGCTCCGATCATTTCTTCCGCAACCACCATTCGCGCCTATGCTGTGTGCGACAACTATTTTACTAGCGATACGCTCACGGTTACCTTCACCATTAAAAAAACGACGCCAACAGCCATCGCAGAATCTGAAAATGATGTGGTTGTCTACACCGAGCCGCGTCAGATAGTCATCGAGGGCGTCGACAATGCCGATGTGGCGGTCTACACCGTGCTAGGCAATTTGGTTCAAAAAGAGCGCATCGCCAGCAGTCGCACCATCATCAGCGTTCCCACGGCGGGCATCTACCTCGTTCGCATCGATGGCGCACTGCACAAAGTGATCGTTCGAGATTAGAGTTTCTAGTTCTTGACTTTATCGAAAAAACGGCTTTCAAACTTTAGTTTGAAGGCCGTTCTTCATTCAATAATTCAATAATTCGATGATTCAAAGACTCAATGATTTGATATCGGGGAAATTGCAAATTTTACCATTTCTGAACACAGGGAAACTGCAAATTTGAGCACTTTTATTTTGGGGAAATTACAAAAAATGTTTCTAATCGCTTGAAAATTAATTGAAAACTTCTTTTCTATTGTTGCTTTGCCAAATTTAAAAAAAATGCTACCTTTGTCGCAGGAATAATTGTAATTTTTACGGACATGGAGAATATGATTTTCAGGCGAAAGGCATACGGTCGCATGTTGGAGTGGAAACATCAGAGTCAGGGACAAACTGCCTTGTTGATCGAAGGCGCAAGACGTGTCGGAAAGTCCACTTTAGTGAGAGAGTTTGCCGCAAACGAGTACAAAACGCATTTACTGCTCGATTTCAATGGCGTGGCGGAAGATGTGTTGCACTGGTTCGACGATTTGGAAGACTTGGATTATCTCTTTCTTCGTTTGCAAAATAAGTATCGTGTAAGGCTTATCCCACGACAATCAGTCATTGTCTTCGACGAGGTGCAACGCTGCCCAAAAGCGCGTCAGGCCATAAAATATCTTGTGGCTGATGGCCGTTTCGATTATATCGAGACAGGCTCGCTTATAAGCATTCAGCAGAATACAAAAGATATTACCATTCCGAGCGAAGAAGAGGCAGTGGAACTTTTCCCGCTCGATTTTGAGGAGTTTTGCTGGACACTCGGTGATGATGTTACCATGCCGTTGCTGCATCAATTTTTGGACAAACGATTGCCACTCTCGGCGGCGCACACCACCAATCAGCGACTTTTACGGCTTTATATGTTGGTCGGCGGAATGCCTCAGGCGGTAAGCACTTACTTGAAAACAAACGACTTGCGATGTGTTGATAATGTGAAACGACAAATTATCAGGCTCTATACTGCTGATTTTATCAAAATAGATCCATCGAAGCAGGTTTCAAAAATGTTCTTGTCGATACCAGCAATGCTAAGCAAAAATCGATCGCGTTATGTTCCGTCGTCGGTCGTTGGTAGGGTGAACCCAAACCAGTTGGCTGAGATGTTGATTGCGCTCGAGGATAGTAAAGTGCTGAACGTTGCTTACCATGCCGATGATCCGAATGTTGGCATGTCGCTAAGTGCAGATTTGAGTCGCTATAAACTCTTTGTTGGTGATACAGGCTTGTTTGTAACTATGGTTTATTGGGATAAAAATTATACCGAGAATATCATTTACCAAAAACTTTTGAGCGATAAATTAGAGACAAATCTAGGTTATGTCTACGAAAATTTGGTGGCGCAAATGTTACGTGCGGCGGGTCATAGACTATTCTATTATACTTTCCCAAAAGATCCGAAACACAATTACGAAATCGATTTTCTGATTTCGCAAGGTAGCAAAATTTGTCCTATCGAGGTAAAATCGGGTAACTATCGCTCGCATGCCTCGCTTGATGCTTTCTGCAAAAAGTTTTCGTCGCGGGTGGGGCAGAGTTACATTTTGCACACGAAAGATCTGCAGCGCACAGGCTCCACTCTTTGTCTTCCAACGTACATGACTGGGTTGTTGTAATGCTTTCTTTTGCTTTGGGAATTTGCAAAAAATATCGTTCTCGAACACTGGGAAACTGCAAATTTTACCATTTCTGAACACAGGGAAACTGCAAATTTGAGCACTTTTATTTTGGGGAAATTACAAATTTCTTTTCTAATATGCTGAAAATTAGATAATTATCCAAATTCTGAAATTTACTTTGTTTTTTTTACCAATTCCCCATCCAAACTTTCCAAAACTTTCCAAAACTTTCCAAACTTTTTACCATGTTGTTTTTGAAACAAAAAAATAGTACCTTTGCACTCCGTTTCCAACGAAACAAATTCAACTTAAAATAGACACTATGGACAACAAAAAACGTGTTTACCTTTTTGGCAATGGCAAAGCCGAAGGTAACGCCAAGATGCGCGAAGCGCTTGGTGGCAAGGGCGCAAACCTTGCCGAGATGAATCTCATCGGGGTGCCTGTTCCTCCAGGATTCACCATCACCACCGACACCTGCAACGAATACTATCGCGTTGGTCAGGAAAAAATCGTGGCTCTGCTGCACGACGATGTGCTGGCTGCCGTAAAACACATCGAAGTACTGATGAACAGCAAGTTTGGCGATGCTACCAACCCACTGCTCGTTTCGGTACGCTCGGGCGCTCGCGCTTCGATGCCTGGTATGATGGACACCATTCTTAACCTTGGCCTTAACGACCAAGTGGCCGAGGGCATGACCAAAAAGACCAACAATCCGCACTTCGTTTACGACTCGTATCGTCGTTTTGTGCAGATGTATGGCGACGTGGTTCTTGGCATGAAACCAGTGAACAAAGAAGACATCGATCCATTCGAGGCCATCATCGAAGAGGTGAAAGGCATTCGCAACATCAAACTCGATAAAGATCTGAATGTCGACGAACTGAAACTGCTTGTGGCTCGTTTCAAAACCGCCATCAAAGAGCAGACGGGTTGCGACTTCCCCGAAGATCCAATCGAACAACTCTGGGGCGCCATCTGCGCTGTGTTCCGCAGCTGGATGAACGAACGCGCCATTCTCTATCGTAAAATGGAAGGAATTCCTGACGAATGGGGAACTGCCGTTTCGGTTATGGCAATGGTGTTCGGCAACATGGGCGACACTTCGGCTACGGGCGTTTGCTTCAGCCGCGATGCTGCCACTGGCGAAAACCTCTTCAATGGCGAATATCTTGTAAATGCACAAGGCGAAGATGTTGTGGCTGGCATTCGCACACCGCAACAAATCACCATCGAAGGCAGCCGCCGCTGGGCTAAACTGCAAGGCATCGACGAACACGAGCGTGCCGAAAAATATCCTTCGATGGAAGAGGCAATGCCCGAAATCTACAAAGAACTCGATGGCATTCAAGATAAACTCGAGAAACACTATCACGACATGCAAGACATGGAGTTCACCGTTCAAGAAGGAAAACTCTGGTTCCTGCAAACACGTAACGGCAAACGCACTGGCACAGCCATGGTAAAAATCGCTATGGATTTGGTGCGCGAAGGTTTGATCGACGAAAAAACGGCTCTGCTGCGCTGCGAACCGCAAAAACTCGACGAACTGCTGCACCCAGTGTTCGACAAAGATGCTCTGAAAAAAGCCAAAGTGCTGACTCAAGGTCTGCCTGCTAGCCCAGGTGCTGCCTGCGGACAAATAGTGTTCCACGCCGACGACGCTCAGGCTTGGCACAACGATGGCCACCGCGTAGTGATGGTTCGTATCGAAACATCGCCTGAAGACTTGGCTGGTATGTCGGCTGCCGAAGGCATTCTCACCGCTCGTGGCGGCATGACTTCGCACGCTGCCGTTGTGGCTCGTGGCATGGGTAAATGCTGCGTTTCGGGTGCTGGCGCCATCAACGTGAACTACAAAACCAAAACCGTCACCATCGATGGTAAAGTGCTGAAAGAGGGCGATTACATCTCGATAAATGGCTCTACGGGTCAAGTCTACGCTGGCGAAGTGCCAACCAAAGCAGCCGAACTCAGTGGCGACTTCAAAGACCTGATGGATCTTTGCGATAAATATACCAAACTGCAAGTGCGCACCAACGCCGACACACCGCACGACGCCCGCGTGGCTCGCGCTTTCGGTGCTAAAGGTATCGGCCTGACGCGTACCGAACACATGTTCTTCGACGACAAGAAAATCATCGCCATGCGCGAAATGATTTTGGCAAAAGATGCCGCCGGTCGCGAAAAAGCATTGGCCAAATTGCTGCCTTATCAGAAAGCCGACTTCAAAGGCATTCTCGAAGCAATGGACGGCTGCCCAGTGAACATTCGTCTGCTCGACCCACCATTGCACGAGTTCGTTCCTCACGATCTGCAAGGTCAAGAGACCATGGCTCGCGAAATGGGCGTGCCTGTCGAAGAGATTCAACAACGCGTGGCTTCGTTGGCCGAAAACAACCCAATGCTCGGTCACCGTGGTTGCCGCTTGGGCATCACCTTCCCCGAAATCACCGCTATGCAAACTCGCGCCATCTTGAGCGCCGCTTGCGAGCTGAAGAAAGAGGGCAAGAACCCAATGCCTGAAATCATGGTTCCGCTCATCGGCATTCTCTACGAGCTGAAACAGCAGAAAGAGGTCATCTTGAGCGTTGCCAAAGAGGTGTTCAAAGAAGAGGGCATCGAGGTAGAATTCGAAATCGGCACCATGATCGAGACGCCACGTGCTGCTCTCACCGCCGATCGCATCGCTACCGAGGCTCAATACTTCTCGTTCGGCACCAACGACCTTACGCAGATGACTTTCGGCTACAGCCGCGACGACATCGCAAGCTTCTTGCCAGTTTATCTCGATAAGAAGATTCTGAAAGTGGATCCGTTCCAAGTGCTCGACCAACACGGTGTGGGTCAACTCATCAAGATGGCTGTGGAGAAAGGTCGTGCCATTCGTCCAAGCCTGCGCACTGGCATTTGCGGCGAACATGGTGGCGAACCAAGCTCGGTTAAGTTCTGCGCCAAAGTGGGCATGAACTACGCAAGCTGCTCGCCATTCCGTGTGCCTATCGCACGCCTTGCTGCTGCACAAGCCGCTATCGAAGACGAGAAATAAGCGTCGAAAAATCCTCGCTCGAGGAATAAATAACGAAAGGTCGAACTTCTTGTTCGATCTTTTTTGTGCTTGATTTTGGGCGTACATGATGAATCGTTTTGGCTATAACAGTAGGTAATATATGGCTTAAATCGCAGGCGAAATCACATTGCTGTGAGTTAAACTTCAATAAATCGTTATCTTGTAACTATCTGATAATCAGCGATTGTTTCTGATTGGTAACTTGCTTTCTTGTTTGTTACTTCTTGTGACGTTGGTTGACGTGTTGTAATTTTGCAGCACGAAATCATCACAAAAAAATAAATCTATGGAACCAAAAATTCAACAAACAGGTAATGGCTACAGTGTGGCCATGGTGGAGAAAATTTGTGCATTCGAAGGTAAGGCATTTCTGAAAGATTTGCTTGGTTTGACTTCGCTCGAGATGAGCATTGGCTCGTTGCCCGAGGGCGCTGCTGTGCCTTTTTTTCACAAACACAAACAGAATGAAGAGGTCTATGTTGTGCTGGCTGGTTGTGGCATTTTCACGCTCGATGGTAGCGACATCGACGTGCAGGCGGGAAGCGTAGTTCGTATTGCACCAGAGGTGAGTCGTTGCACTCGTAATACTGGACACGAACCGCTCGTTTATATCTGCATTCAGGCTAAGGCTGGCTCGCTTCAGCAAGCTGTGGCCGACGATGCCATTATTGAGCAATAAAAAGGCACTTCGTTCGTTATTCAAGGTGAGTGGCGTTGCTGCTCACTTTTTTCTTTCAAAGGAATTATTATGTTGAATTCTGTTGATGCTCACGATCTGCTTTTCCCTGATTGTCCCATTCGTAATGTGCTTTCGAGAGTTGGTGACAAATGGTCGCTTTTGGTTATGCACACGCTTATGCAACACAATTCGCCCATGCGTTTCTCGGCTATCCGCAAGTCGGTGCCCGATATTTCGCAAAAGGTCTTAACTAGCACACTTCGCCATTTGGAACAGGACCGTTTGATCGAACGCGTGGTCTTTGCCGAAGTGCCGCCCCGTGTCGAATATCGAATGCTCGAACGTGGATTGTCGTTTATGGGGGCTTGCGCGCCAATGATTCAGTGGGCAGCCGACAATTTGGTTGACATTGTAAAACATCGCGAAAAATAAACCATTTGAAAAATTCTTTTTTGACCGATAATTTTGTTGTCGGTCTTTTTTTTGCGTCAAAAATGCACTTTTTTCTGATTTCTCTTGGTCGTTTCTAAAAAAGTGCCTACTTTTGCCGTCGATTTCAGAAAATAATCCGATTGAAATCGCAAAAAGTGGTAATTAGGTCTTTTCTTCAATAATTTTTCAGTAAAAAATGAGCACTTTGCGTTTTACGGCACTCGAAGCCGCTTGCAGTCATCGGCCAGTTGAGGTAACCATGCCCAACGAGCGTCCTGCAGATTTTTTCGCTAAGCATGTCTTCACGCGCGACCGCATGAAGGAGTACATTGCCGACAACATCTTGAACCAACTGTTCGATGCCATCGACAACGACAAACCGCTGAGCCGCGACATTGCCAACTCGGTGGCAATGGGCATGAAAAAATGGGCGACAGAACTTGGTGCCACACACTACACACACTGGTTTCAGCCACTCACGGGCGGCACTGCCGAAAAACACGACGCTTTTGTCGAGAAAAAGCCCGACGGACGCGTGCTCGAGGAGTTCTCGGGCAGTGTGCTTTATCAGCAAGAACCCGATGCATCGAGTTTCCCGAGTGGCGGCATTCGCAACACTTTCGAGGCGCGCGGCTATTCGGCTTGGGATCCATCGTCGCCAGCGTTCATTGTGGGCGATACGCTCTGCATTCCAACGGTTTTTGTGGCCTACACGGGCGAAGCACTCGACTACAAAACGCCGCTTTTGCGTAGTGTCTCGGCTCTGAACCGCGCTGCGGTTGATGTGTGTCGGCTTTTCGATCGCAATGTGGCGCGCGTTCATGCCTATCTGGGCTGGGAACAGGAATATTTCCTTGTCGATGAGTCGCTCTGCCAAGCGCGGCCCGATTTGCTGCTCACTGGACGCACGCTTCTTGGGCACGACAGCGCAAAAAATCAGCAACTCGAAGATCACTATTTTGGCGCCATTCCCGAACGTGTGCTGGCATTCATGACCGATCTCGAAAATGAGGCACTCACGCTTGGCATTCCTGTGAAGACGCGCCATAACGAGGTTGCACCCAATCAGTTTGAGTTGGCACCCGTTTACGAAGAGGTAAACCTGTCGAACGACCACAATCTGCTGCTCATGTCGGTGATGGAACGCGTGGCTCGTCGTCACCATTTCCGCGTACTTTTGCACGAAAAACCTTACGCTGGCGTGAATGGCTCGGGCAAACACTGCAACTGGTCGATGGGAACGAACACGGGCGTAAATCTGCTGGCTCCTGGCAAAAATTCTTACACTAATTTGCAATTTGTAACATTTCTTGTGAATGTACTGATGGCAGTGCAGACACACAACGGATTGCTGAAAGCCTCCATTGCATCGGCAACGAACGAACATCGACTTGGTGCAAACGAAGCACCACCAGCCATCATTTCTGTATTTCTCGGAAAGCAGATTACCGATGTGCTCGACACTTTGGAGCGCGCCGATGTGGACAAAGGCATAGTTATCAACGCCAAAAAAGAGATGAAACTTGGCGTGGGGCATATTCCTGAGATTCTGCTCGACAATACCGACCGCAACCGCACTTCGCCGTTTGCTTTCACGGGCAATCGGTTCGAGTTTCGTGCCGTTGGTTCGTCGGCCAACTGCGGTGCAGCCATGCTTGCGCTGAATTCGGCCGTGGCGGCTCAGTTGATCGATTTCAAACGCGAAGTTGATGCGCTGATGAGCGCTGGCGAACCCAAAGAACGCGCACTTTTCACCATCATCAAACGCTACATCAGTGCCAGCAAGGCGGTGCGTTTCGATGGCAACGGCTACAGCGATGAGTGGAAAAACGAAGCCGCCCATCGCGGACTCGATTGCGAAACAAGTGTGCCTGTCATCATCGACCAATATCTGGCTCCGTCGAGCGTGAAAATGTTCAAGAGCGTGAATGTGCTGACCGAGGCAGAACTGCGGTCGCGCTGCGAGGTGAAATGGGAAACATATTCCAAGAAAATTCAGATTGAATCGCGCGTGCTTGGTGATTTGGCCATGAACCACATTGTGCCAGTGGCAAATCGCTATCAGAGCATTCTTTTGGATAATATCGTGAAAGAAAAAGCGGCTTTTGGCGAAAAAAACTACGAGCGTTTGGCGGCTCACGAAATTCTGATTGTGAATCGCATCATTCGCCATGTCGACGAGATTGTGGCGAAAGTCGACGAGATGACCGTTCGCCGTCACGAAGCCAATCGACTCGAAAGTGCGCGCGCTCAAGCCATTGCCTACCACGACACGGTGATTCCGCTGATGCACGAAATTCGCGCCAACGCCGATGCCTTGGAAATGATTGTCGACGACGAAATGTGGACGCTGCCAAAATATCGCGAACTGCTTTTTGTGCGCTAATTGCCGAAAAAATTGTAACTTTGCAGAGTACAATCTTAATTCAAAATTCTTAATTCATAATTGGCGTGTATGTTGCTTCCGACAAAATGAGCGACCTTATCTGCGGCAATCACGAATCGCTGCAGTTGTTGAGTCGTTTTGCGCTGCCGTTGGGCTTTGGCGACAAAACCGTGGCGCAGGTGTGCGAACTTTATCATGTTCATACACCCACATTTTTGGCGGTGGTAAACTACAAATTGCTTGGTGTGGAGCCGAATATCGACGATATTTCGCTCGAAACGCTCACCGAATATCTGAAACGCGCTCACCGTTATTATCTCGAATTTTTCTTGCCGATGATTCGCCGAAAACTTATCGAAGCCATCAATTGCGGCACCGAAAGCAACAAAATGTCGTTTCTTGTTATCAAGTTTTTCGACGAATATACGCAGGAGGTCGATAGGCACATGGACTATGAGAACAAGACGGCGTTTCCATACGTGGAGCAGTTGCGCGCAGGGCGGCGGAGCGATAAATTCAGTATCGATGCCTACGCACGGCAGCATCGCACGGTCGACGACCAACATGTGGAGGCCAAACTCACCGAACTGAAAAATACCATTATCAAATATTTTCCATCGACGGCGAGCAACGATCTGCTAAATTCGGCACTATTCGACATTTTCACTTGCGAACACGACCTCGCTATGCACTGCAAAATAGAGGACGACCTGTTTGTTCCTGCCGTTCGGAAATTGGAGAATAGTCTTGAAAATCAGTCGATTAAGCCGATTGAAACGCCTCTTGCTACCGAGACTGAAAGCTTGAGCGAACGCGAGCGCGAGGTGCTGATAGAAGTAGTTAAAGGCTTGAGCAACAAAGAGATAGCCGATAAGTTGTTTATCTCCATTCACACGGTGATAACGCATCGCAAAAACATCGCGCGAAAACTGCACATTCACAGTCCGGCGGGCCTCACCATCTACGCCATCGCAAACAAATTGGTCGATATCAATTCGTTAGCATAAAAAAGGAAGGGGAATTGAAAAATTCCCCTTTCCTTTATTTCCCGTTCAAAATTTCTTTGTAACGCTGCTCGTCGTTCAGCAGATCTTTGGCCTGTTTCAGCCAATCGTCGAACCGCGTGTTGTAGGCATATTTCCCTTTCTGATAGTAGTATCGCCCAACAATTTCGTTGCCGAGATATTCATCGATTTCGGCTCGCGCGCGCTGCAAATCATTTTCGATGTCGCTCTGCAGCAGACTGTCTATTTGTGCCAAAATTGGTTCTGCCTCGTCGCTGCGATTGTCGTCTTTCAGCGCCTCGCGCAGTTTTTTCAAAATTTCAGTACTCTGCTTGGGGTATTCAAAATTTTGCGCTTTCACGTATGCCACAAAATCGTTGAAAATCTCGTCGGTTATCACAAATTCTTCGGCTGGCGCAATGGTTTTGTGCTTCAGCACGAACTGCGTGGCATAGTCCATCATTGTGTGTTTTACAAGCAGATGATAGAGCAGCGAAGCGCTTTTGGTGTTGCGTTCGTCGAGTTTCACATCGGGCAAAATGCCACCGCCATCGCGCACTTTGCGACCATTCAGCGTGCTAAATTCGTTTGTCAAACTGTCGGGAATGCGCTGCAGACGACCGTTGGCATCGCGCTTGGCATAGTCGATGGCTTGCACGCAGCGCCCGCTCGGAATGTAGTATTTTGCAATGGTTATTTTTGCGTAGGTGTTGTGCGGCAGCGTGCGAATGTTCTGCACCAAACCTTTGCCAAACGAGCGTTCGCCAATTATCACCGCACGATCCAAATCTTGCAGCGCACCCGAAAGAATTTCGGCTGCCGATGCCGTTTCCGAATCGATTATCACCGCCAATGGCAGGTTGGGGTAGAGCGGCTCTTTGTCGGTTTTGTAGGTCGAGTTGTTTTTCTGGTTCAAGCCTTTCACCTCGACTATCTTCGTGTTGCGTGGCACAAAAAGTGAGGCTATTTTTGTGGCTTCGCTTATCAATCCGCCGCCATTGCTGCGCAGGTCGATGACGAGTTTTTTCAGTTCGCCAGTCTTGTTCAACTCGTCGAGCGCTTTTTCAAATTCTACCGATGAATTTTCGATGAAATCGCTGAAGGCAATGTAGCCAATGCCGTTGTCGAGCATGGTGCTGTAGGCCACTGCATCGGTTTGAATGGAGGCGCGCACTATCTTTTTGCGAATTGGTTTCGCCACACCGGGGCGTTTCAGCGTAACCTCCACAATCGACCCTTGCGGACCGCGCAACTTTTCGCTTACCTCGCTCACTTTCAGACCTTTAGCGTCTTTGCCATCGACTGAAAGAATGGTGTCGCCAGCGTGAATGTCGTTCTGGTACGCAGGCTTGCCTTCGAGCGGCTCGGCTATCACCACATAGTCGCCATGTTGCGTAACTTGTGCGCCAATGCCGCCGTAAATGCCCGTGGTTAGGCGTTTTAGCGATTCTTCTTCCGATTCGGCATAGAAAACTGTGTACGGATCGAGTTCGTAGAGCATGCTAGTCATGCCCTCGGCGGTTATCTTGTCGTAGTCGATGCTGTCGACATAGTTTATGGCCAATTCGCGAAGCAGCGCATTGTAAATGTCTACGCAGTTCGATATTTTTTCGTAGCGATTTTGTGCGTTTATACTCAGTGCCGTAGCGGCAACTAGCAACATTGTTGTGCCAAATTTTCTCATCAATCTGAATTTTGAAATCTGAAATCTATTTCATTCCTCTTTTTGCTTTTATTGCCTCGTACGCCTCGTGTACTTTGCGGAATTTTTCTTCGGCGCGTTTCATCACCTCTTCGCCGAGCGTATTCACGCGGTCGGGGTGGTAGCGAAGTGCCATTTTGCGGTAGGCCTTTTTCACCTCGTCGTCGGTGGCGTCGGGCGTTATTTCAAGCACTTTGTATGCCCAATCGATGCTCTGGCTTTGATTTGTGCTTGTGTGTGCGCCAAACATGGCGTGAATCGATTCGGTGTCGGCGCGCGAAATGCCAATTTGTGCGGCAATGCGTGTTATCAGTCGCAGCTCGGCAGTTGTGGCTTCGCCGTCGGCATAGGCAATGCTGAAGAGCATGTAGAGCAGTTCGCGGCGTGCCGAGGCAGTCATACGCACTCGCACTTGGGCGGTAACTTGTTCCACAGGAATGTCCTGTTGCAGTATGTTTTTGAGCAGTTGCAGTGCCTCGAGCGCTTCCTCTTCGCTGAAGATGTTGCGCAGATGTTCTTTCACCACATTCAGTTCGGAGCGTTTGGGCGCGCCGTCGGCTTTCATCACAGCGGCTTCGAGCACCAGCAGCGACATCATGAAATCGTTCGTGGTGGTTTCGGCTTTTCTGTAGCGCGGCTCATCGTCGTCGTTGTTGATGCGGCGCGATGTGTCGGCGGGTTTGTCGAATGCCGACGCTATGGCCAAACCAATGATTGCACCAATCGGTCCGCCTAGTGACCAGCCCAAGCCGCCAAGAATTAATTTGCTAAAAAATCCCATTTCGTGAAATATCGTGTTTCCTTGTGTTGTATAAACAATTTACAAAGGTACGAATTTATTTTGATTTAAGCAAGTAAAGAAAAAAACGGCATAAAAAAAGCCGCCTGTGCTCGCTTGCACCCGACGGCTTCACCAAACAATAACCTAATAGCCAGAAGGTCTGCACTTTTGGAAAGTGCTGTGGTAACCTTCCGCTATTATTGTTACAAAAATCGTGCCAAAAATAGCAGGAACCAAGATTTTTTTCTCGATTCCTGCATTTTTTTTCGAAATTTGAGCGATTTTGCTCTATTTCACATTGTCTTTGAGCGAGTCGGAGATTATTTTTTTCAGTTCTAACACGCGCTCTTGTGTGGCATTGCGCTTTTCGGGTTTGTACATGTCGCTGTATTCGGTCTTCACTAGTTTGAACTGCATGTTGTCCAAATCGGAGGCGTTGCCTTTAATCTGCAGCGCAAGTCGTACAGGCGAAAGCGTCTCGATGTGGGCGTTGTAGTTGTTGCTCAAGTCGTAGCGACCAGCCACCACAGCCGAATATTTGTCGATAGACATGACGAACGGGTAGAGGTCGACTTCGTTGCGGAAGACGGTGGCCTCCACACTGATGCTGTCGACCAAATTGCGTGTTTTGCGGTTGAACATCAGCGGTTTAGCAATCTTTCCGAAGGTTTCGCTGTCGAGCAACACAAGATCTTTTCCCTCGATGGCAGCAGCGCCGCGCAGGGTCGAGAATTTGATGTCGTAGTTCGATTTCAGATAGGTTTCGGCTGCTAGATGGAACTGCGCGCGTCCCTCGAACGACTTTAGCATCGGGAAAATGGTATCGACGTCGGGCACCATGTGAATGAGTTGCTTAATGTCGATGTTGAGCAGGTGAAAATCGAGTCCAGCGAACAGATGATTGCGCCGCTCGCTGCGATACATGGCCGTGAGTTGCATTTCGGCGGCGTCGCAGGTGAAGCCCATCTGTTCCAAAACTAGCACGCCATCGTTCACGGTCAGTTTTCCGCCGATGTTTTGCAGCGAATTTCCTGCAAAAAGCGCATTTTTGATGTTGGTATTCAGCACCAAATCGACGCCTTTCGGTACCATAAACGGATCGCCTTCGTCTGCTGGCGTCGATGCGGTTTCAGTCTCGGCCTCGGCAGTAGTTTCGGTGCTGTCGGTCGAGCCAAAGCCGCTCACAATGTCCATCAGTTGGTCGATGTCGGTCTGTTCCGAAACGAAATCGAATTCGCCTTCGAGCAGTCCTTCGTGTTTTATGAATTTGCGAATGTTGCGTGCCTCGCCCGTGAGTTTGAAGTCGGAGCGGTCGATCACAATTCGGCTGTCGTCTATCTTGAATTTGCGCGGTGTGAAGGCAAATTTGATGGCGGGAATCTCGATGGTCTGTTCCATGCCAGCCATCTTAATTTCCCCGTCGTTGAAATCGACTTTGAGCGTTGGATTCAGTTGCAGATAGAAATTTTCCTGCGTCTCGTCGTAGGTGGTCGAGGCCGAAATTTTCACCTTTTTGGTGTCGACATCGAGTGCTTTGCCCATTTTGGCGCAGAGTGTTTCGCTAGCGTAGGTCAGGCCGAGGCGTGGCAGTTTCGGGTTGTGCTTGCTTGGTGTGAGCGTTACCGAGCCTTCGGGCGCAACGATGTCGGCCGAGATGGTGTCCATGTGCGCGGTGAGGCGTTTCATGCCGAATTTGCACTGTGCCGACAGCATTTTTGTGGTGTCGAGCGGGTTCGAAGCGATGATTTCGAGGTCGGCATTGTCGAGCGCAGCGTCCATTGTTCCGAGCATTTCCAGTTCCAGATTGGGCGATTTCAGACGGGCTTGTAGCAGACCATTGATTTTCTCCGCAGGTTTGCATGGCAACGCAATTTCTAGCGAAAGTTGTGGCGCGTTCACCAGCAGACTATCGTCGTAGACCACCGACAGATCGCTGAAATCGAGCGTGCCGTTGGCGTTTATCTTTTCGAGATTGAGTGCCGTAACATCGTCGAGTGCAAATTTCGCTTTCAAGTTGGCTTTGGTGCGACCTTGCAGCTGCACATTTAGGCTGTCGGGCAAAATTGGGTCGAGTTCGGGCAGCGCAATGTCGGCTTTCAGAGCCAGATCGCAGCGCAATTTTCCAAGCAGATCGCTCACTGTGCCGTTGGCGTCGACCGAGCAGGTACCAGTTTTTGCCACAAGGCTTTTGATGGTGGCATTGCTCACGCCGTCGTTGTTCAGATTGAGGTCGGCCGAGACTGTAGCCGCAACATCGTGCAGTTTGTAGGGCACGCCATCGACTGCTACTTTGCCTTTTTCGAGATTGATGGTTGCGGCAATCAGCGGTAACGAATTTTCGTTGTAAGTGCCTGATACGTTGCCGCTTAGCGTTGCTGTGCCAGCGCTGATGTCGATGCCATCGAGCAGATCGGCGTAGCATTCGGGAATGAGCGCGATGGTGGCAGGCAGATCCCATTCGTTGGTGGCGAAATCGATGTCCATTTTAATGTCGTCGTTGGCCATTTGTGCCCAGCCATCGAGGTCGATTTCATGATTTTCGAGCGTCAGCTTGGCCTTGTCGAGCTGCGCATAGAGCGTTTCGAGGTTGGCTTTGAACGGCACCGACAGGTCGATTTTCGCTTTTGTTAGGTACTGATCGTCGCCCATCGAAAAATCGGTTTCGTTGAGTGCCAATGTGAGGTCGCCAAATGCCTCTTTTTGTCCCAAAAGATCGGCATCGAGACGCAGTTCTATCAGCGACAGAGCTGCCTGCATTGGCGTGGAATCGCATTTTGCAAAAGCCACATTTTCGAGTTTGATGTGTGCTTCGGCGTCCGATTTTTCTTCGGTGAGTCGTCCGAGCAGTCCAATTTTTACATTGTCGATGGTGGCGCGCAGGTGCGATTGGTCGTCGATGTACGAGGCACGCAGATTTTTCACCTTCAGCAGTTCTACTTTCAGAATGTCGAATGGCAGCGTGGTGGCAGTGGTGTCCTCTATGGTGTCGCCTTGCACCACAATGTTGTAGTTGGCATTGCCCACACTATCGACGTAGATGTTGATGTAGCCGCCATCGAGCTGAATCTCGTTCACTAGCAGCGCATCTTCGTTGAGGAACGCATCGACATCGACTGTGGCTACGAGCGAACTGATTTGCGCAAGTGTGTCGCTGGGCGCGCCTGCCATGGGATTGCGCAGGCAGACATTGTTGAGCCGCACGCCAAACTGCGGGAAGGTGCTGAAAAATGTGAGGTCGGCTTCGTCGAGCGTGGCTTCGCAGGTTACGAATTCGGGCAGATAGTTGCGCACGATGGGCGTGAGTTTTTCGGGCGAAAAGACCACATAAACCACCACGCATACTGCCAAAATCACCGCTACGAGCAGCGACAGCAGCGTCCAGCCAACGATTTTAAGTGCTTTCTTCATGACTGCGCCAATGGATTAATTCACTTTGGTAAATGTGTGACTTGTGCCGTAATCGTCCTCGTAACAGAGCGTGGTCGAAGTCAGTTTCGTGATGGTGTAAACTTTTGGCACACTTGCTTCCATCTCCATGATGTGAATTTGCGTGAGTGTCGATTTTTCGAGTGTCCAAGTGAATTTTTGTGCTTCTTCTTCTGAAACATCATCGCTGGTGTCCCATGTCGAACCTGTGTGGTCGTCTGAATATTTTTCGTAGAGCGTTCCACATTGCCATTTACCGACGAGCTGTGTTTCGTCGAACTCTTCTTCTTTTTGGCAACTTGCCAAGCCAAGGGCCATGACGCACAATATGCCGAGAGCCCAGATGAATTTTGATTTTTTCATAGGAGTATGTTTTAGATTTCTAATTTCTAGTTGTTTATTTGAAAATTGCTCATTGTCCAGTGTGTACGCAAAAATTGTCATTTGTGTCTGTCGATTGTCATTGCTGAACGCACTCTATTTCGTAAAAAGACCTTGCATTAGAATTTTCGATGCGCATAAGGACAAGATAATGAGACCAGGAAAGCTTAAATGGTTGATTTTCGGCTGTATGCGAATTTGCTAACCAGTGGTTAGCATTTTTTGGAGAGTCTGTCGTTATTCTTGTCGCATATTTCACATAGAATTGTCGAATGTTTCGGATGTTGGCGTATGACCATCCTGCACCGTAGCGATTGGTTAGCTTGTCTGATAGAGCAATCAAAACTTGTTTCCCATATTCTGCGCGCAATTGTCCATGCTGTTCGTACTCTACAATATATTTACCAATGAAGTATTTTGTGTAAACTTCAGCGGTATTCGCTGCAGTTTTAACATACGATCTAGCTTGCTCGATAAGATGAGAAACTTGACCGAATAATTCATCGACATTATCATCTGTCTTTTTGTGTATCTTTGTCGTCATGTCTTAGTTGTAATGTAGACGGAAAAACACAATATTCAAACTGCAAAGATAGTGAAAATTACTCATGTGACAAAAATTGCAAAAAAATGCGGTGCTGAAAAATAATTTTCCGAGAAAAAATTGTAATTTTGCGGTCTATTTCAGAAAAAGGCAAAAGCGTAGAATTTTTAGAACCTACCAAAAATAAGAGTCATAAATCTATGGGAAGAGCATTTGAATTCCGCAAAGCACGCAAATTTAAGCGTTGGGGAAACATGGCGCGCACATTTACGCGCATTGGTAAAGAGATAACCATTGCTGCCAAGGCTGGTGGCGCCGATCCTTCGGGAAACCCGCGTCTGCGCGCGCTGATGGCAACCGCCAAAAAAGAGAACATGCCGAAAGAAAATGTTGAACGCGCCATCAAAAAAGCATTCGACAAGGATTTTTCGGACTACAAAGAGATGAATTACGAGGGCTACGGGCCTCACGGCATCGCCATTTTTGTGGAGACTGCCACCGACAACACCACGCGTACCGTGGCGAATGTGCGCAGTTATTTCACCAAACACGGCGGCTCGCTCGGCACCACGGGCAGCTTGGAGTTTATGTTCGAACACAAATGCGTGTTCCATGTGGCGAAAAAAGCCGATGTTTCGATGGACGATCTGGAATTGGAATTGATAGATTATGGTGTCGATGAGATTGTGGACGACGACAACGAGATAGTGATTTACGGCGAATTTGCTCAAAATTCGAACATTCAGAAATATCTGGAGAGCAATGGTTTTGAGATTACCAGTAGCGAATTTGTGCGCATTCCGAACGACCTGAAAACACTCACGCCCGAGCAGCGCGAATCGGTGGAAAAACTCATCGAAAAGTTGGAAGAGGACGAAGATGTGCAGAATGTATTCCACAACATGGCCGAGCCAGAAGACGAGGAATAATAGAGTTTTGTTCTAATTTGTATAAAAGAGAAGGGACGTGCCTAGGTGCGTCCTTTTTTTTGCGCCGAGCGCGATTTGCAATTCCGCGCTTTTTGTGTGTGTTGCTCTGATGTTTTTTGCAAATCTGTAAGCTTTTTAGAGAGAAATTGACTGAATTTTTGACAGAATTGTAAGTTTGGCACGACTTTTGTATGAAAAATTTCACCAAAAATCGAAAACGATGAAAAATTTACCGAGAACAAATTTGTCGAGAACGACAGCACGCACAAGGAGGCAGATTATGGCAGTTGCCGCACACCTCTTTAAAACCGAAGGCTACGATAGAACATCGATCGACGCCATTGCCGAGGCCGCAAAAAAGTCGAAACGCTCCATCTACAACCATTTCGATGGCAAAGAGGATCTTTTTGCAGCGGTCATTGCCGAGGAGCTGAACGAGGTTCGCAGCACGCTTCAACCTGTGTTCGACCGCGCCGAACTGCCTACCGCCGACCGCATGAAACAGTACATGATTCGCCGTATGGAGATGCTGAACGAATCGGGCGCATACAAACAGATGCTGGTAAACGAAGTGGGGCATCGCATCGAGCCACGATTTATCGACATTCGCCGCATGTGCAACGAATTCGATGGCTGGGAGCGCGAACAGTTTAAACGCATGGCCGACGAGGAGCAAAATCGCCGCTCGGCACGCACCGCTCGGTTCAACAGCGAAGCCTTTGCCGACATGACTCAAATGGTGCTGAAAAGCCTCGACATCTCATTTTTTGTTCAAGAAAAATATGCGCAATACGCCAGCACTTTCGATACATTCATCGAATATATTGTCGAAAAATTGGTGGAAAACAATAAAATGGTTGGTTAATTTGAAATTTGAAATCCTTTAGGAATATGAAAAAAGCAATGATTTATGCAGCGGTTTTGCTCGGCCTCTGCTCCTGCAATCAGGCGAAAATTCTCTCGGGCGATTACTCGTACAAAACCTCGGGCATGGTTACGCTTGTCCCGAACGACACGACCAGCATTGAACACGAAATTAGGCACATCGGTACATTGAGCGTGGCCGATATGAAATCGAGTGACAAAGACAGCATTCTGCTCATTTTCAACGAGTTGGGCGGTAGTCTGACCACCGTTCGCGCCAAAGTAGACAAAGATTCGGTGTGGTTGACGCCTTACACCAAAAACATTTCGTTGCAGGACGGTCTGCTCACGATTGATGGCGAGGTAACCGTTACTGGACGCGGTGTGCGCTACGACGACATCATCATGCTCGACGAAGTGTACGATGGCGAAATTGTGAGCGATACCACTAACATCAAAATTCGCGGCGAACACATCTCGACTGTTGCAAATCGAAATTGAGAACTCTAGTCTGAATTATGAAACGCTTTGGATTATTGATAGCTTGCTTGACCGTGGCGGCTGGGCTTATGGCTCAGCCTAAGACGGTGGACGAGTGCGTTGCCATGGCCGTGGATCACAGCACCTCGCTGAAGGTCGCCGATCAGTCGGTGAAAGTGGCACAAAACGCTCGCAGTCAGGCTATTAGCAAATATTTTCCACAGATTGGCGTGGTTGGCACCTATCAGTGGTTTCAGAAAGATCTGGAACTGGTGGACTACAGCAGCCTGATGTATGGCATGCTGTTGCCAGCCGAACTGCGACACCTTACGCGCATCGACATTGAAAATGTGATGGTGGCGGATGTGGCTGTGGTTCAACCGCTTTTCATGGGTGGAAAAATTGTTGCTGCCAATCAGATTGCCAATTTGGGCGAAGATGTGGCACAAAACAACGTGAAGCAGTTGCGCGACAATGTGAGTCTGGTGGCACAAGAAAACTATTGGCTTGTGGTGTCGCTGGCTCGCAAACGCACGCTGGCGCACAGCATGGTGGAGTTGATGCAGCAGACGCAAACAAGCGTCGATCACCTAATAAAAGAGGGTGTTGCCACGGAGAGCGATCGCTTGAATGTGGAAGTGCGGTTGAACGAAGCAATTCTGGCAGAATCGAAGATAGATCAAAACCTTTCGCTGGCAAAATTCAATCTGATGCAGTTGTGTGGTATCGATCTGAACGACACCATTGTGTTGCAAGATGAAGCGACCGACAGTTTGGCGCTGCTGCCAAGCGAATCGCTCGTCGACATGGACACGGCGCACATCTACGACCATCGCACCGACATTGCCAACTTAGAATTGGCGAAGAAAATCAGCAAAAAAGAGGAGACCGTTGTGCTTTCGTCGCTGCTGCCGAATGTGGTGCTGAATGCCAATTATTTGGTGTCGAACCCGAATCTCTACAAAGGATTTGACAAATCGTTTGGTGGCGCATTTAACGCTGGCGTATCGGTTACAGTGCCTATAACTGGCTGGATAAGTGGCGGTTACGGACTGAACACCGCCAAAGCCAACACGCACATCAAAGAGTTGGAGATTGATGCAGCCAAAGAACGTGTGCAGTTGGAGTTGAAACAGGCTACGCTGCAATACGCACAGGCGCAAAAAACGCTCGAAACGGCCACTACATCGCAATCGACTGCCGATGTGAACCTGCGCGCCTCGCAGCGCCGTTACGACGAAGGTTTTAGCACCACTTTGGCACTGCTCGAGGCACAAACCTCGTGGCTCAAAGCCAAAACTGAGTACATCGATGCACAAATTGGTGTGCGCTTGGCCGAACTCTCGCTGCAAAAAGTGTGCGGACAAGTAAAATGACGTTTCGCGTCCATTTTACTTGAAAAGTTTATAAAATTGAAAGTTTAAAGTTGTGGATACTGTAATTCGAATTTTTGCGATAAGCGAGAGCAGAACCAAACTTGTTTGAGCTATGACGAGCGGAGCAAAAATCAAATGAAATTTGAAATTTATATATGGAAACTGATAGCAAAAAAGAGAAAAAAGAGCGGCTTGAGAATAGGAAGAAGTTGGCTCTGAACAACATTATCATTGCGTTTTGCGTGATGGTGGGAATAATAGTGTTGGTGGCTGTGGGCGGATTTTTTGTGCTGCAGCCCGAGGACGAGATAATAATGGGTCAAGCCGAGGCCGAAGAGTTGCGCATATCGGGCAAAGTGCCTGGTAGAGTTGTGCAATACAATTTTGAAGTGGGCGACAAAGTGCAGGTTGGCGACACGCTGGTGCTTATTCCTAGTCCTGAAGTGGCGGCCAAACGCGAACAAGCCGAGGCGTTGAAACAGGCGGCATCGGCGCAGCGCGAACGTGCAGGCAAAGGCGCATCGGGCAACACCGTGCAAACCGCCTACGATATGTGGCAAAAAGCCAAAGCCAATCGTGAACTAGCCGAGAAGACCAACACGCGCATTCAGAAATTGTACAAAGAGGGTGTAGTCTCGGCGCAGCGCCGCGACGAAGCCGAAGCCACGCTGCAATCGATGCGCGCATCGGAAAAGGCTGCTTACACGCAATATCAGCGTAGCAAAGAGAGCCTTGACGACGAGAGCGAGGCACTTTTCGACGCATTTGTGAACTATTCGCTTGGAACGCTAGCCGAAGTGAGCTCGTACGAGCGCGAAGGAGCGTTGCTGTCGCCTATCGATGGCGAAATATCCGAAATTTTTCCGAAAGTGGGCGAATTGGTCGGGCAAGGCGCACCCATCATGAACATTGTGAACCTCGACAACATGACCGTGATTTTCAATGTGCGCGAGGATTTGCTGAACGATTTCAAGATTGGAACAACCATTTCGGCGTTTGTGCCAGCGTTGGACAATGCTACCATCGATTTGCGCATAACTCACCTGAAAGACATGGGAACTTACGCCGTGTGGAAAGCCACCAAAGCTACGGGTCAATACGACATCAAGACTTTCGAAGTGCGCACAAAACCCGTTGAAAAAGTGGAAGGTTTGCGCCCTGGCATGAGCGTAATCATCAAAATGCCAAGCAAAGAAAAATCGGGCTGGATTTTTTAAAAAATGTCGATAAAAGAGATACATAAGCGACTGAGAGCCATCAGAAAACGCGAATGGCAGCGCATTGTGACGAGGCCAATCTACGCTTTCGGCATATTTTTCGCGCCGATGATCACCGCCGTGGTCATGCTCTCGCTGATGAATTGCGGATTGCCTACAAATCTGCCCGCCGGCATTGTGGATCTCGACAATTCTGCCACTACGCGCACGCTTGTGAGGGAGTTGAACAGTTTTCAGCAGACCGACATAGTGATGCAGACCATGAGTTTCAACGAGGCGCGCAAAGCCTTGCAGGAAGGCAAAATCTACGGATTTTTCTACATTCCCGAAGGTTTCACTGCCGATGCCACGGCTGGTCGCCAACCGAAAATATCGTTCTATACCACAGGCGCATTCATGATTGGCGGTTCGCTGCTTTTCAAAGATATGGAGACGGTGTCGGTGCTGGCGAGCAAGGCGGTTTCGCTGAAGACGGGTTTGGCGTATGGACAGACCGAGGCGGCCATCATGGCGCGCATTCAGCCGATAGTGGTTCACACACACGGGCTCGGTAATCCGTGGTTGAACTATTCTGTGTATCTGAACAACTGCTTTCTGCCTGGCATGATGCAACTGCTCATTTTCATGATGACGGTCTATTCCATCGGCATCGAAATAAAAGAGGAAACATCGCGCCAGTGGCTCAGTCGTGGCGGTAACTCGCTGATTATAAGTCTGTTAGGAAAACTTGTGCCGCAAACTTTGCTTTGGTGCGTAACGGGATTTTTCATGCTTTCGGCGCTCTACGGTTGGGGACATTTTCCGCTGCAATCGGGCTTTTGGCCAATGGCGCTCGCCATGTTTTTGCTGATTATCGCCTCGCAAGCCGTGGGCGTTTTCATGATCAGCATTTTGCCAACGCTGCGCATGGGACTGAGTTTTGCGAGTCTTTTCGGCATGCTGTCGTTTTCGATTTGCGGATTTTCGTTCCCAGTGCAAGCCATGTATGCGCCTATTCACGCCTTGGCGTATCTGTTCCCAATGCGGCACTATTTTCAGATTTACATAGCGCAAGCATTGAACGGAGCGCCGCTTTACTACTGTTGGTGGCACTATGTGGCGCTGATGTGTTTTTTGCTGTTGCCAGTGCTTAATGCGCGCAATCTGCATAGAGAATTGCTTCATTTCAAATATATTCCTTAACGCCAAAAAGTCATGGAAAAACCACAAAGTCTTGGACAGCGCATACGCGAAGGTTTCCGCGACACATTTTGGGTGTGGCGTCAGGAATTGAATTTCATCTTCAAGGATTCGGTGGTGGTGCTTTTCTTCTTGATAGTGCCGTTGGTCTATCCTATCATCTACACGCTCATCTACAATACCGAACGCGCTAGCGAGGCGCCATTGGTCGTGGTAGACGATTCGAACACAGCGTTCAGTCGCGAGTTTATTCGTCGCATCGATGCCAGCCCCGAAGTGAAAGTGGTGGCGCATTGTCCCGATATGCCGCACGCGAAAGAGTGGCTCTACAAGCAGTATGCTTACGGCATTCTCTACCTTCCGCACGACTTTAGCGAAGCCGTCAACCGCAATCAGCAGACGCACGCAAGCCTTTATTGCGACATGAGCAGCCTGCTTTTCTACAAAGCGTTTGTGCTTACGGCCACCGAGGTGTCGCTCGATATGGGCGCAGAACTGCAGATGGAGACTGAAAAACATGCCACGGCGCAGCAAGATTTTGTGGCGGCGCACCCTGTGCAGTCGGCGTCTATCTCGCTCTACAATCCACAGTCGGGTTTTGCTAGTTTTTTGATTCCCGCTGTGCTGATGTTGCTCATTCAGCAGACTTTGCTTATTGGCATTTGTATGTTGGCTGGCACTGCCCGCGAACGTAACCAATTCGATACGCTAATTCCCGTGGCGAACCATTACAATGGTGTTTTCCGCATTGTTTTTGGTAAATCGTTGCTCTATTTCATGCTCTATACGCTGGCATCGTTCTGGCTTTTGCTTGTCATGCCGAAACTCTTTTCGCTACCGCGCTTGTCAAATCCTATCGACCTGCTGATGTTCGGTCTGCCGTACATTTTGGCTTGCATATTTTTTGCCATCACGCTGTCGTGTTTCGTGAAAGATCGCGAGAGTCCAATGATTTTGTTCGTCTTCACTTCGGTCATTTTTGTGTTCCTCACGGGCGTTTCGTGGCCAATCGATGCCATGCCAGTATTTTGGCGCTATGTGTCGTACCTCATTCCATCGACTCACGGTGTGCAGGGATTTGTGAAGATGAATTGCATGGGTGCAACGCTCAATCAGATTCAGTTTGAATATCAGGCACTTTGGCTGCAGGTAGGCTTCTATTTCACCACGGCCGTGACTTGCTATCACTTGCGCTTCCGCCAGACGCACGAGCGCCATCTGTTCAAACGTTTGCAAAAATTGCAAGATAGATTGCAAGCCAAATTGCAAACGAAATTGGCTGAATTGCCACAAAAAAGCAAGAACAAAAAGACAAAAACCGTCAGTAAAACTCGTACAAAGAGCAAAACTACGACCACAAGAGAAAAATCGGGAGAAAATTGAGGAGATTTTCTGGAAGATTTAACTCTGAATAAAGAGTAAGGACAAAGGAATAAAAACAGTAGAATGGCTTCACTGCAACTGCGGTGAGGTCATTTTGCTATTGCTCCCCGTCCACTCTTCACTCTCTTTCGCACTTTTTTCGTACCTTTGCACTCCGTTTTGCGACTCAACAGTTCAACAATTCAACGATTCAACAATTCAACAATTCACCGCCCCAATGAACGATTTACTTTCGCGCCTCGATGGCCTTTCGTCGCGCTTCGACGAAGTAGCAACACTCATTACCGATCCCGCTGTGATAGCCGATATGAAGCGTTTTGTGCGCCTCAACAAGGAGTATAGCGATTTGCAGAAAATAGTGGAAAAACGCAACGAATACAAGCGTCTGCTCGACAATTTGGCCGAGGCAAAACAGATGCTCGAAACCGAAACCGACCCCGAAATGCGCGAGATGGCAAAGGCTGAAATCGAGGAAATTACGCCAAAAATTCCGCAGATGGAGGAGGAGATTAAGTTGCTGCTGATTCCTGCCGATCCCGAGGATTCGAAAAACTGCATTGTTGAGATTCGTGGCGGCACGGGCGGCGACGAAGCGGCACTTTTCGCTGGCGATCTGTTTCGTATGTACACCAAATTTTGCGAGCAGAAGGGCTGGAAATTGAGCATTTCAAGTTACAGCGAAGGCGCGTCTGGCGGATACAAAGAGATCATATTCTCGGTCACGGGCGAGGGCGTTTATGGCATTTTGAAATACGAAAGCGGCGTGCATCGTGTGCAGCGCGTGCCTGTTACCGAAACGCAAGGGCGCGTGCATACTTCGGCGGCATCGGTGGCGGTGTTGCCCGAGGCGCAGGAGTTCGATGTGGTGATAAACGAAGGCGAAATAAAATGGGACACTTTCCGCTCGAGCGGCGCTGGCGGTCAAAATGTCAATAAGGTAGAGAGCGGTGTGCGACTGCGCTACAACTGGAAAAATCCGAATACGGGCGTTGTCGAAGAGATTTTGATTGAATGCACCGAGACGCGCGATCAGCCCAAAAACAAAGAGCGCGCGCTGGCTCGTCTGCGCACTTTCATCTACGACAAGGAACACCAAAAATATCTCGACGACATTGCTTCGCGGCGCAAAACGATGGTCTCTACGGGCGATCGCTCTGCCAAAATTCGCACCTACAACTATCCGCAAGGGCGCATCACCGATCACCGCATAAACTACACCATCTATAATCTGGCGGCGTTCATGGATGGCGACATTCAGGATTGCATCGATCACCTGATAGTGGCTGAAAATGCGGAACGGCTGAAGGAATCAGGATTGTAGAAATCAGAATTTTTTCTTACAGGGTAGGTTCTAAAAATTATCTTTGCAAGGATTTTTGAATTATAATCGAGCAGTTTTTTGGGGATTTTCGAAAAAGCAAGGTGGCTTGTAACTGAAAAAACTCGAAAAAGATGCCGATTTGAAACGAAAATTCGCAAAGAGCGATCAAAAAAAACGCAAAATCATTTAGTAACTTACCAAAGAAAAATATAAAAGCGTAGAATTTTTAGAACCTACCACCGAACAGTCTGTCGATCAAATCAATGCGTCCCATGCGCTTGAGGGCAGATTTTATTTGTGCGCGCATTTCGGGCTTGTACCAGAAGAAAAATTGTCGCTGCGCAAGTTTCTCGTCGCGCGTGCGAGCCACAAAAATCGGCTTCATCGTGTACGGATCTAGTCCCGTGTGATACATCTCGGTGGCCAATGTCATGGGCGTTGGCGTGAAATCCTGCACCTGCTCCAATTCAAAATTGAGTTGTTTTGTCTCAACCGCCAACTCGGCCATGTCCTGCGGGTGGCAGCCAGGGTGGCTCGAAATGAAGTAGGGAATAATCTGCTGCCGCAGGTGTTTTTCGTCGTTCAGCTTGTCGAAAAATCGCTTAAATTCGCGGAAAAGTGCGAAACTCGGCTTGCGCATTACCTGCAAAACCGCGTCTGAAGTATGTTCTGGCGCCACTTTCAGCCGTCCAGAGACGTGATTTTCAATCAGCTCGCGCAGATATTGGCGATTGGTGGCGTTCACCTGTTCGCTGTCGGTGCGGTGCATTGCCACATCGTAGCGCACACCGCTTCCAATGAAACTTTTTTTGATGCATGGCAGTGCGTCAACTGCTTGATACAGAGCCAAAAGTGGAGCGTGGTCGGTGTCCATGTTTTTGCAGACCGATGGAAATGCGCACGATGGTCGGCGGCATTTGGCGCATAGTTCCTGATTTTTGCCGCGCATCATGTACATGTTTGCCGATGGACCACCAAGATCGCTCAGATAACCTTTGAAATCGGGCATTTCAGCGATTTTTTTCACCTCGTCGATAATCGATTTCTGACTGCGCGACACCACAAATTTGCCCTGATGCATCGAGATGGTGCAGAAGGCGCAACCGCCCCAACAGCCGCGGTGCGTGTTCACCGAAAATTTAATCATCTCGAAGGCTGGAATGGTTTTGCCTTTGTATTTTGGGTGCGGCAGTCGCGTGTAGGGCAGCGCATACACTGCATCGAGTTCGTCGGCGGTCATTGGCTCGAATGGCGGATTCACCACCACAAATTTGCCGTCGACGGGCTGCACCAAATGCACCTGATTCAGCTTGTTCGATTCGGTCTCGATTATCTTGAATGTCTCGGCCGATTTGCGTTTGTCGCGAGCAACTTCGGTGTGCGAATGGAGCTTTACGCACTGTAAGTGAGGCTCTTCGCAAGTGAGATAGGCGGTTTGTGGAATGTTGTGGCAATCGTTCACCGATCCACCATTGCGCAGCACATCGGCTATGGCGCGCATCGGCTTCTCGCCCATGCCGTAGACCAAAATGTCAGCTCCAGAATCAACCAAAATGCTGCGATGCACACTGTCGGTCCAGTAGTCGTAGTGCGAAAAACGGCGCAGACTGGCTTCAATTCCGCCAATCACCAGCGGCACATCGGGGTAGAGTCGTTTCAAAATGTTAGCGTAGACAATGGTGCAGTTGTCGGGCCGCAGACCAGCGCGACCATCGGGCGAATAGGCATCGTTCGAGCGCAGACGGCGGTTGGCGGTGTAGTGGTTCACCATCGAATCCATGGCGCCAGCGGTGATGGCAAAAAAGAGTCGCGGACGACCGAACTTCTTGAAATCACGGAAGTCGCCATGCCAGTCGGGTTGCGGCACAATGGCAACACGCAGACCTTCGGCTTCAAGCACGCGTCCAATCACAGCCGCGCCAAACGACGGGTGATCGACGTAGGCATCGCCCGAAAACAGCACAACGTCGACATCGCTCCAGCCGCGAAGCTCAATCTCCTTCTTAGTTGTCGGTAAAAAATCTGTCAGGCGAACCATTGCTAATTGATGAGTTGATTGGTTGATAAGTTTAACGCATTGAGGTTGGTCTGTGAGGTTATTTCTAGTTTCTCAAAATTGCTATCGCAATTTTGTTTCTAAGTTTCTAAGTTCCTAATTGTTGAATTTGAAATTCTAAAATTACGGCTTTGCCGCATCATTCCTCACTCCTCATTAGTCTTGCTACTTGCTACTCACATCTTGCTACTTCATCAGAATCCAAAGCTAAATCCTACGGTGCAAGTCCAGTTTTTGCCTTGGTAGAATGTGGGTGTGTATTGGTTCAGATAACCTTCGGCGGTCATGCGGTTTTCGCTCGAAATAGGTTCTGAAGTGGGCGTGTAGCCGCGCGCATTGTTCCATTCTACGTTGATTATGGCGTATGCGTTGTTCACCACTTCGTACACGGCTTTGAAGGCCACAAGGTCGTTTTGCCAAACTTTTTCGTTGAATGGTTTTTGCGCTAGCGCCTCGTCTACCACATTGCGAATGTAACTGTAGTCGTTGTATTTGGTGGCGTTGGTGTACGACAGCTTCAAATCCAGTCCGCGCACAGGTTTGTAGTCGATTGCCACATAAATGTCTTGCGAATTGTCGCCTAGATAATGTCCCAAATTGTAGCCGTTCGATGCCCATGTGAGCGTGGCGATGGAATGTTTGTAGTTGATGATGTTGGTTCGCGTGAATTCGCCTTGCACCGACAGATTTTTCAGTGGCCAGTTGCTCACGTTGAAACCTACTTTGTACGACCACGGATTGCGCTCGGCATTGCCTTTTTTCAGGCGTTTCGAGTTGAATTCGTCCAAGAAAATGGAGCCGTAGAGGTGCAGATGTTTTATGTTGCGACTGCTGATGTTGAAGAAAATCATCGAGTTTTGATTTTCGGTGCCGAGACCTTTTGTCAGCAGGTGATCGATGCTTTTGTAGTAGGCTATCGGAATGAAATAGGCGGCTTGCACGTTGCGTTCGGCGTAGATAATGGCATTGCCGAGCGATAGGTTCAGACCTTGTATTGGCGTGAAAGTGAGCATGTTAGCCGCAATAAATTTGTTGGCTGGGCGGTAGTGGCGCGTGGTGGTGCTGTCGGTGTAGTTTTCCACGTAATAGTTGGTCGAATCGAGCACATTGCTCACTAGCCAGCCGTGAATGTAGTTCAGTTCGAACCAGCGGCAGGGCTTAAGATTCAGCGTAACCATGGGGAAACTTGGCGCGCGCCCCGAGATGATGTTCGAGCCGTTGTATGCGTCGCCCCACTGAATCACATCTTTCACCAGACCGATGCTTCCCCACCAAGTGTAGGCTTTGATGCCACCGCGCAGGTCGCTGTAGTCGCCGCCATAGTTCGCCTCTTTGTATTGGCAACCAGGCAGTTGGTTCAGATATTGCGGTTGCGAAATGCGCGCTCCGTGACGTTTCACATTGAAATATTCATCTTTCAGATAGTCGCCGTTGTACGATTGGTCGCGGTAGCTTGCCCACACCGAAACATGGTTCACAATGTCCATCTGAATGTCGGCACCAAACCAGCGTTTCATCAGCAGACCCTTTTTATTCACCAGCAGATCCATGCCCAAAATTGGCGTGATGCGCGCTTTGAAATATTTGTTGTTGTAGTGAAACGATGGCTGCAGCAGCGATAGCGCAAACGATTTCTTGTCGGTCCAGCTCACAATGTTGCGTGTTGGAACGGTGTCGCATTCTAGCGCATAGTCGTTCAGATAGAACTCCAAATCTTTGCGTTGACGCTTGGTCAGGAGCGAGTCGGCGGCTTGTGCTTCGCGTAGTTTCTGCGCAATGTAGTCGCGGCTGTAGGGCTTTACCACCGAGTTTATGCTGATGATGCGATCGATGGCCAATTCGTCGATAAAATCGTATATTTGCGTGTACGATGTGTTTTCGGGAATGTCCTGCGCTACGGCGCATATCGGCACAAAAAATGCTGCTGCCAACAGCCAAATTTTCACTCTTTTCATACTCAATTTTGGTTGATTCGTGCGATGTATTTTCCGATGATGTCGAATTCCAAATTCACCACCGAACCCACTTTGATGTTGTGGAAATTGGTGTTTTCGAAGGTGTATGGAATTATCGCTACTTCGAAACTGTCGTCGGTTGGCGTGCAAACCGTCAGCGACACGCCGTTCACTGTTACCGAGCCTTTGTCGACAGTTAAATAGCCGCGGCGGCGCATTTCTGGCGTGCTTTGGTAAACAAAATGGAAATAATAGCTGCCATCGGCACTGCGTACTTCGGTGCAGCGCGCGGTTTGGTCCACATGTCCTTGCACAATGTGTCCGTCGAGGCGACCATTCATCATCATCGAGCGCTCCACATTCACCTCGTCTCCAACGCTGAGTAGCCCAAGGTTCGAACGGTCGAGCGTTTCTTTCATGGCGGTCACGGTGTAAGTGTCGCCGTCAATCTTCACCACAGTGAGGCAAACGCCATTGTGTGCCACGCTTTGGTCGATTTTTAGTTCGCCGACAAAACTGCAAGTCAGCGTAAAATGTACATTCTCGCGGTCGCGCTCAATGCGCACCACTCGCGCTGTTTCTTCTACAATTCCTGAAAACATATTTCTAATTTTTTTCAAAATGTTGTAAATTCGTAAAAACGTTATTATGTTCTCACGAATATTTTTTTATGCTTCTTGTCCCATTGCATTCAGGATAAGCCGAACAACTCCAAAATGCGTTGCCTGCATTTTTACCTTTTTTTGCCATGCGCTTTAGCATAGGCTTACCGCATTTTGGACAAACGGGTGCGCCTTCTTCTACTGATTGCTGTGCTCTCGTGGCTAATCGCTCTGCCGATAGCATCTCAGAAAAGCCTCCCTCTTGTTTGAAACTTTCAAATTGGCTTACAATTTGTTTTGTGAGCATTAATGTTAGTCGATTGCACAAGATCAAAACGCAGTTTGCCACTTGTTCGGAGTCATCAGATTGCAGCCATTCGCTGAATTTGCGCTTCTGCTCCAAGATGTGAATGCCGCTCAAATGCTGCACATCGTTAGTGTAAGTTGGCTTATCAAGCTTGATGAAGCTGACTTTCTTAAATTCTTCTGATTGAATTGACCACGGTACTTTTTCGCCTTGCAGTAACCAATTAACATAGTCGCATGCTAGTTCTGAAAGACTTGCTCGCGCTACATCTAGCAATTTCATTTCTGTTTCTCTTGATGTAGCATGCCGTGAAACACCTTCGGCAATGTTGGCTTGACCAGAACGCGCTGCTTGCGTCATTTGATCGAATTGGCGACCGCAAGGATCATTCGTTCGATTCATGAATCGAATACAAAAATCTTGCGTGGCAAGCTGAATGATGTTCGCCATCACCCAAGTGTCGAGCCAATAATAGGCTGATGTTGTGTGCAAATCTGGTTGTGACATTTTTTTTACTTTACCAAATTCCCATACTCTTTCGAATATCTCAAATGCTGCTCGGCATAGCCTTCGGTGTAGTCCACCTGCATGCCGCAGAATTTGCCATTCTTGTCGAAATCAGCCTTGTAGACGGGATTCACAAAGCCTTTGTATGGCGCAATGTTTAACTTGGCATAGCGTTCAAGAACCTCTTTGTGAATATTCAAATCCACTTTCACAGCATAATTTTCTACAATGGCTTGTGCTGCTGCGTAGTCGCCTGTCGATTTTATGCGCTGAATCTCTGCCAACAACTCGCCAAGGTGTTTCTGTACCAGTTTGTAGTCGTTTATCACCACAAAATGTTTGCCATCGCGCTCACGAATCTCGACTGCGCCATCGCCGTCGGCTTGCGATTTCTGATAAACCCAATTGGCAATGAGTTGGCGATTGCGCATGTGCGCCTCTTCGATGTTTTTGCCAGGCTCGATGCGCGTCAACTGCGTCATCAGACCATTCATAAAGTAGCTGTAATACTGCGCCTCGTAGGCCGAATCGTTGGGCAGCAAACCGAGTTCAACAATTTTTTTGTCGGCCATGAAATAGAGTCCAAACAAGTCGGCGCGCGCCTCTTCGATGGTGGAACCATAGGCTTTCAGAGCATCGGGATCGACGCCAGGCAGCAGTTTGCCCGAACCGTGACCGAGACATTCGTGCAGGTCGGTGTGCAGATTGTCGGTCTGATTTTTGTAAGTCGCCATCATCTGCACTTCGCGGTCGCTCCACGCAAATTCCTCGGCAAAACCATTGCCACGAGCCGATTCGTCGTATGCCTCGGTGATGTTTTCTATCGTAACCGATTTCGAACCGTGAGCCGCGCGAATCCAGTTGGCATTTGGCAGATTGATGCCGATGGGCGTGGTGGGGTAGCAGTCGCCTGCAAGAATGGCGGCGGTTATCACTTTGGCCGAAACGCCTTTCACCTTCTCCTTCTTAAATTCGGGTGCAATGGGCGAATGATCCTCGAACCACTGCGCATTGTTGCTGATGGTTTCGGTGCGTTTGGTGGCTTCTAAATTTTTGAAATTGACAATGCTCTCCCAACTTGCTTTCATGCCGAGCGGATCGCCGTAGGTTTCGGTAAATCCGTTCACAAAATCGATTTGCGAAGCGGTGTCGCCCACCCAAAGAATGGCATATTCGTCGAATGTGCGCAGATTGCCCGTGTTGTAGTACTCAATCAATTTCGCGATTACGGCGCGCTGAGCATCGTTTTCAGCCACATTTTGGGCTTTTTCGAGCCAATAGACTATCTTTTCGATGGCTTCGGAATAGAGTCCGCCAACTTTGTACGTATCTTCTTGCACCACGCCATCGCGTTTCACAAGTTTGCTGTTCAATCCGTACGAAATCGGCTCTGTGTCGTTCGGATCTTTCATTTTTCCATAGAAATCTTCGGCTTCGGCTTGCGTCACACCATCGTAGTAGTTGCACGCCGAGGTCTCTATCAGGTCGACACCAGCCGCCTGATTGGTGCGCTTGGCAAGATAGGTCGGATCGAAAATTACGCGGTCGAGTGTGCTGAGCAGTTCATCGACCGACCCCGCATTTTTCGGCAATTTTTCTGCTGGAAGATTGCGCACTGCGGCATCGAAAAACGCCTGCGAAAATTCGGGCGTAAACTTATCGCCAGCATAGTGGTGATGAATGCCATTCGACACCCAAACGCGCTTCAAATAGGTCTCCAACGCTTTGAAATCGGCACTTTCGCGATTCTGATTTTCGTCGGTGTAGATGGCTTCAAGAGTCTGGCGCACCAGCAGATTGTATTTGCAGTTTTGGTCGTACATGATGTCGCGCCCTTGCAGGGCCGCCTCGGTCAGATAATAGAGCATTTCCTGCTGTTTCAGTGTCAGTTTTTCGAGATCTGGCACACGATAACGCAAAATTTCCATGTCGGCAAAGCGGTCGACTACGTAGTTGAACTCTTCCACGGTGGGAGTTTCGGGCTGTGGCGCACGACCACAAGCCGCAAACGATAAGATGGTAGCCATCATTAAAAATGTTTTTTTCATTGCTATTTTAGATTTTATTTTTAGTGATTTAACTTGCAAAGTTACTCTTTTTTTGTCGAATTTGAACGATTTTCTGCGTTTTGGTTTCTAATTTCTGACCGATTTTGTCAAAATCAAAAAAAATCGTTACTTTTGCAGAATGTAATTCACGCACTATTATGCAGCCTTTAGCGGAGCGTTTGCGTCCAAAAACGCTCGACGAATACATAGGACAACGCCATCTGGTGGGGCAGGGCGCAGTGCTTCGCAAAATGATAGAGTCGGGACATATCTCGTCGTTCATCTTGTGGGGGCCGCCTGGCGTGGGCAAAACTACGCTCGCAAAAATCATTGCCAACCAACTCGATCGTCCGTTCTACACGCTCAGTGCCGTTACTTCGGGCGTGAAAGATGTGCGCGACGTGATTGAAAAAGCCAAACAGACGCGTTTTTTCAACCAAAACAATCCGATTCTCTTCATCGACGAGATTCATCGCTTCAGCAAATCGCAGCAAGATTCGCTGCTTGGAGCGGTAGAAAATGGCACTTTCACGCTCATTGGCGCAACCACCGAAAATCCTTCGTTCGAGGTCATCACGCCGTTGCTTTCGCGCTGCCAAGTGTATGTGCTTCAGCCACTTAGCGACGACGATTTGCTCTCGCTCGCACATCGCGCCATCGAGACCGATACGGAACTGAAACAGCGAAAAATAACGCTGAACGAGACCGATGCGCTGTTGCGCTACGCTGGTGGCGATGCACGCAAACTGCTCAACATTCTCGAACTTGTGGTGAATGCGCAGCCCGAAGGCGAAATCAGCATCGACAATGCCACCGTAACCGATCGCCTGCAACAAAACCCGATGGCGTACGACAAAGATGGCGAAATGCACTACGACATCATTTCGGCGTTCATCAAGAGCATTCGTGGCAGCGACCCCGATGCGGCTATCTATTGGCTTGCACGCATGATTGCAGGTGGCGAAGATCCGAAATTCATCGCGCGGCGATTGGTAATTTCGGCGGCCGAAGATATTGGACTGGCAAATCCAAATGCTCTGTTGCTAGCGAATGCCTGTTTCGATACCATTCAGAAAATCGGCTGGCCCGAGGGGCGCATTCCGCTGGCCGAGGCGACCATCTATCTTGCGTCGAGTCCCAAGAGCAATTCTGCCTACTTGGCTATCGATAGCGCGCTGCAAGTGGTGAACGAAACGGGAAATCTGCCTGTGCCGCTTCATCTGCGCAATGCTCCGACCAAACTGATGAAGTCGCTCAACTACGGCACCGAGTACAAATATCCGCACGACTTTCCGAACCATTTTGTGCAGCAGCAATATCAGCCCGATGCGCTTGGTGGAAAACAAATTTGGCAACCTCAACCCAATGCTGCCGAGCAAAAATTGGCGGAAAATTTGAAGAAACTTAAGCAAATTAACTAATTACCTAATTTCCAATTATTTAATTAAAAAAAAGACAGCCATCCAAATTTCACCCTTGTGGGATTAGGGGGCTAAATGAAATTGAAATCTGCTATGAAACATCTCTCTTTTCTCATCGTCTTCTGTGCCGTGTGTGGCATGGCTTTCGCCCAAGAAAACGACAGCATCGTCACTGTGCAGCAGGCGCAGGACACGCTTGCGGCGGCGCAGGAACAACCCTATTGCAAATACAAAACTGCGACCTATGGTCAAGCGCGCGCCATGGCTTTTCTGCTTAAGCGCGAGTCGAGCGACTGCCGCCGCATGAAACTCGGCAAAAAGTATGTGAAAAACTATCTGCTCACGACCGAACAACTCGGTTGGCTGACTGATACCTTCATCGATGCCGAAAAAAGCGCTAAATTCCTGAACAAAGTGCAGCGCAAACACTGCTCCGACTGCGAATTGGCGAAGTAATTTCCACTCTACATTCTTTTTTCTGCAGCGACATGCGTAAATGCGTGCCGCTTGTGTCGTTTTTTTGTTAAAATACTGCCAATTTGTCGATAAACGATGCGAATTTTCGGCTCAAATACTTAATTTTAGCATAAATTGTATAGAATTGTGATTTGTTTATTTCCGTTTGGCATACATTTTGCAAAAAACCGAGTCGAAAGACTTTTCAATGGTAATTTTTTAGGGTTAAGAGGTAAAAAAAACAATTTAGTATTAGGTTTTAAGGAGGAAAAAAGATGAAAAAAATGAACGCAAAATTTGCACTGATGGCTTTGACTTTGACTTTCACTGTAGCCAACGCACAAAACACCGAAAATGGTCATGTCTATGTCGATCTTGGTTTGCCGAGCGGCTTGAAATGGGCCACTTGCAATGTCGGCGCCAATACGCCCGAGGAGATGGGTGGCTTCTATGCGTGGGGCGAAACCGAAACGAAAGAGCTGTACGATTGGTCGACTTACAAATTCGGCACAGAAAATAACTTTTCGCGTTACAACAGCGTAGATGGCAAAACGGTACTTGAACTCGAAGATGACGCAGCAAATGCAAACTGGGGCGGTTCGTGGCGCATGCCTACTATTGCCGAATTTCAAGAAATTATCGACAATTGCACATGGACGTATAATACCGAAAATGGCGGATACACCGTGACGGGTACAAATGGCAATAGCATTTTCTTGCCCCAAACGGGTTATTATTACGGCTCGTCTTTTCAGGGGGATATGGCGGGCTTCTATCGCACAAGCAGTATGAGTGAATATTCTATATCTCTGTCGATATATGTTTCACATTGGAATCCTGATTTTGGAATGGGAACTACTTATATCGATGGCATTCAACGCGGCCACGGCATGAGTGTGCGTCCAGTGTGCATTCCTACAAAATGGTACGACGTTAAAATTGAGACTGTGGAGGGTGGTAGTGTTAAAGCTGATTCTACAAAATTTAGAGAAAACGACGAAGTCACGCTCGCCATCACGCCAAACGCAGGTTACGATTTTGAATCAGTTTTGGTGAAAAATGGCGAGAACGAAATCGGTGTAACCGACAACAAATTCACAATGCCAGCGGGCGATGTTACGATTTCGGCTGTGTTTGCACTGAAAGATTACGAAATTGTGGTCGATGCCGTAGAAAATGGCACAATTAGTGTGAAATCGACTTCCGCAAAAATGAACGAGGAGGTTACCATCGAAGTTTTCCCAGCGGCAGGCTACGAATTGCAATCGCTTTCGGTAAAGAGTGGCGAGAACGAAATTGCCGTTGTCGACAATAGATTTAAGATGCCAATTGGTGGTGTCGAAATTTCGGCACGCTTCAAACAGCAGACCACAACCGCCATCGAAAACGCAGAATTGAGCGATATTTTTGCTGAAAATGGTCGCGTCTATTGCGACGATGAATTCAAAATCTACGACATGCTTGGTCGCGATGTTACACGCATGAACGGCTCGCTGCACGGCATTTATGTGGTGCGCACAGCCAATCAATCGAAGAAAATGGTGGTTCGGTAATCCTCTGATTATCAGCACGAAAATAGGCGAGTTCAAACGAACCCGCCTTTTATTTTGTCCGAAAAATTGGCACAAAAAAAGGTAAGCGACCTATATCGCACCGCTACAACCTCCTACCCTTGCTGCGGTCAAGCCCTGGGGGAGTTCAAAGGGAGCTGGTCGTATAGGACTTACCCGCTGCAAAGGTACTACTTTTTTCTAATCCAACAAAATTTCTGACTAAAAATTTCACTCAAATCGTCATTTTGCCCAAAATCTCACCGAAAAAGAGTAATTTTGCAAAATAAAAAGTAGCAAGTAACAAGTA
>CAVFDI010000008.1:39513-43613 GCA_963621145.1 Paludibacteraceae bacterium
TTCATTTTTAATTCTTTATTATGAAAGAACGCATAAGGTGTCTTATAATCGGTTCAGGGCCAGCAGGTTACACTGCGGCTATATATGCAGGTCGCGCCAATCTTCAACCTGTTGTTTACGAGGGAATGCAGCCTGGCGGACAGCTCACGCAGACCACCGAGGTGGAGAATTTTCCGGGCTATCCCGAGGGCGTCGATGCCAACATGATGATGGCCGATTTTCGTGCGCAAGCCGAACGTTTCGGTGCTGACATTCGCTATGGCGAGGTTACTTCGGTCGATTTTTCGTGCAACCCAAAGCAGGTTGTGATCGATGGCGAAATCGCGCTCGAGGCCGATGCGGTGATTATTGCCACGGGTGCTTCGGCAAAATATCTCGGAATTGACGACGAAAAACGTTTTGCTGGCAAGGGCGTGTCGGCTTGTGCCACATGCGACGGATTTTTCTACCGCAAAAAACGCGTGGCGGTGGTTGGTGGCGGCGATACCGCTTGCGAAGAGGCTATTTATCTGGCTGGCTTGTGCGAAAAAGTCTACTTGATTGTGCGCAAACCGTTTCTTCGTGCTTCGAAAATTATGCAAGATCGTGTGCTGAACACCGCCAACATCGAGGTTTTATTCGAACATAACACCGTCTGCTTGCTAGGCAACGATTGCGTGGAAGGCGTTCGTTTGGTGCATCGCAAAGGCGAACCCGACGAGTCGATGGTCGACATCAAAATCGATGGATTCTTCCTTGCCATTGGGCATCACCCGAATTCGGAGGTGTTCAAACCATACATTGAGACTGATGAACAGGGCTACATCAAGACTTTCCCAGCCGAGACACCGCGAACCAATGTGGCTGGCGTGTTTGCTGCTGGCGATGTGGCTGATCCAATCTATCGTCAGGCTGTGGTGGCTGCTGGAAGCGGTTGCAAAGCCGCCATCGAAGCGGAAAAATACTTGAAAACAATTTAATTTCAAATTTCAGATTTCAGATTTCAGATTTCAAATTACGCGTGATAGAAAGACGGTGCGTAATATTCAAATTTTCAAGTAAATAGAAGCAGCGCGAAGCGCAACCAGAAATCTAGAAATTAGAAATAGTTTTGTTGCCGCACGGACTCTGAATAAACCGTTAAACTTATCAACTCATCAACTAGACGTGGGGGTCATCATTCGACAGAGCATTAAGGGGACCATAACCAACTATGTGGGTGTGGCGATTGGCTTTGTCACCACATTTTTTGTGCTGACGCGCTTTCTCACGGCCGAGGAGATTGGCTTGACGCGTGTGCTTATCGACACCGCTGCGCTGCTTTCGGCGCTGGCGCAACTCGGCACTGGCTCGAGCATTGTGCGCTATTATCCCTATTTCAAGGACAAAAAAGGCGAGTCGACGGGCGACCATGGATTTTTCTTCTGGACTTTGGTGGTGCCGCTCGTAGGTTTTGCCATCATTGCGACACTCTACATCGCGCTGCGTGAGCCTATTCAGCAGGCTTTCGCTGCCAAATCGCCGCTGTTTGTCGACTACTATTACGCTGTGCTGCCGTTGGCATTTTTCATGCTCTACATGACCGTTTTCGAATCGAATGCGAGCGTGCTGATGCGCATCACGGTTACAAAATTTTCGCGCGAGGTGCTGGTGCGAGTTCTTGCCTTGTGCGATTATCTGCTCTATGCCTTTGGAGTGCTGAATTTGCAATGGTTCGTCTACTGTTTTTGCGGCATCTACGGCATTGCTACGGTGGTGAATGTAGCCTATGTTTTTTCGCTCAAAAAAGTATCGCTAAAGCCTGATTTTAAGCATATTAGCCGCCAACTGCGCAACGATTATTTGCTCTACACGCTCTTTTTGATTGCTTCGGCTTTTGCTACCGCCCTCACTCCTGTGGTCAGCACATTTTTCATCAGTGCGCAGCAGGGATTGGCGTTCACTGGCGTGTTTGCCGTGGCCACTTACATTGCTGCCGTCATCGAAATTCCTTATCGCTCGCTGGGCGCAATCGCTTTGCCGCAACTCTCGCAAACGCTGAAAGATGGCGACACCGCTGGCGCAAACGCACTCTGCAAAAAAGTGTCGCTGCACCAATTTGTGGTTGGATTGTTCATTTTCTTCGTCGTTTGGATCAATATCGACCTGTTTTTCAGACTGTTACCAAATGGCGAACAATACGCCGTGGCAAAATGGGTGGTGTTCATTTTGGGCATCACAAAACTGATAAATTCCTCGCTGAGCGTTGGTACTTCGGTGCTGAATTATTCCAAATTCTACTATTTTTCGCTGATTTTTGCTGCGTTGCAGACGGTGTTGAGCATCATTTTCAACAATTTTTTGATTCCTATTTGGGGAATAAATGGCGCTGCGGCTGCCACGCTTTTCGCCACGCTTCTCTATTACGCCACGCTGCTGGTGCTGATTGGCGCATTGATCAGGACTTCGCCTTTCTCCGTAGCACAATTGAAAGTTGTAACCATTTTCATCGCGCTTTTTGCGCTAGATGCCGTGTGCCGATTTGCAGTTTCACATTTTCTGCCCGATTTTGATAATCTTTGGTTGCAATGCGCCGAGGCGGTTGTTCGCACTGTTTTGTTGACGGCGTTGGGCATTTTTGTCATCTACCGTTGGCGCATTTCCGACGAGATAAACTTGCTTTTGGAGCGTTTCATGCCCCATATTTTCAAGAAAAAATAGCCAACGACAAATTTTTTTGTCAAAAACGGAACAACGTTGTGTTTTTTTCTCTAACTTTGCTAGTGAAAAACACAACCTTAAATTTTTTCTACTATGAAAAAGAATTTCGTTTTGGACACCAATGTCATTTTGCACGATTACAAGTGCCTCGACAATTTTCAGGAAAACGATGTCTACATTCCGATGGTCGTTCTCGAAGAACTCGATCATTTCAAAAAAGGCAACGAGCAAATCAACTTCAATGCACGTCAGTTTGCGCGCGAGCTCGACGATGTAACCGACGACATGCTTTCGGCCGAAGGTGCGAGCATGGGCGATGGTCGCGGACGGCTTTTCATTGTGGCGAAAAATTATTTTCCCGAAGAACTCTCGGCGGCTTTCACCGAACGCACGCCCGACCATTATATTATTGGCGCTACGCTCGAGATTAGCAAGCAGCACCCCGATGTGAAGACCATTCTCGTGAGCAAAGACATCAATGTGCGCATCAAAGCGCGCGCGCTCGGCATTGTGGCTGAAGATTACATCACCGACAAAGTGCTGAATGTTGATGTGTTCAATGCTGAACATCCAACTTTCGACGAAATAGACCCAACTCTGATAGATCGCCTTTACGAGTCGCAGGCGGGTGTTGATATCGAAGAATTTCCGTTTCGATCGGACATCGAGCCGAACGACAGTTTTGTGCTGAAAAGCAATCGCTCGTCGGCTTTGGCGCACTACAATCCGTTCGATGGCGTGGTGCAACGCGTCGATAAACAGCGCGCTTTTGGCGTAGAACCACGCAACGCCGAGCAGGCTTTTGCGCTGAATGTGTTGCTCGACGACCGCGTAAAACTGGTGGCTGTAACTGGTCGCGCTGGCACGGGCAAAACGCTGTTGGCTTTGGCGGCAGCATTGCAGCAGCACGACGATTTCAAGCAGATTTTGTTGGCGCGCCCCATCGTTGCCATGTCGAACAAAGACCTTGGCGCGCTGCCTGGCGATGCGCAGGAGAAGGTGGCGCCCTACATGCAGCCGCTGTTCGACAATCTGAATGTGATAAAGAGCCTCTTTTCGTATCAGGGCAAGGAGATTCGCATTTTGGAAGAGATGCAGAAAAACAACCAACTCGTCATCGAGGCGCTGGCGTTCATTCGCGGTCGTAGCCTGAGCGACACCTATTTTATTGTAGATGAGGCGCAAAACCTGACACCGCACGAAATCAAAACCATCATCACGCGCGCTGGCGAACACACCAAAATCGTCTTCACGGGCGATGTCTATCAGATCGATTCGCCGTACCTCGATATGCAGTCGAACGGGCTTGTCTACATGATCGACCGCATGCGTGGGCAGGACATTTTTGCGCATGTCAATCTGGTGAAAGGCGAACGCAGCGAACTCTCCGAGATTGCTAGCAAACTGTTGTAAGGATCTCA
>CAVFDI010000009.1:0-5284 GCA_963621145.1 Paludibacteraceae bacterium
GTTTGTCGATATGAGGATTTCTTTGTTTGATTTACGGAAGATAGTTAGTAGTGAGAAGTTAGTAGTGAGTAGTTAGGAATTAGGAGTGATGCGGCAAGTCGCAATAACAAATTTCAAATTCAATAATTAGGAGCATAGAAACTTAGAAACAAAAATTGCGATAGCAATTTTGAGAATTTTTTCGACAAGTGAGAGCAGTGCCAAACTCGTTTGAGCAATGCCGAGCGGAGAAAAAATCTTTGCGAAGCAAAAAACAACTAGAAACTAGAAACGAGAAACTAGAAATTAGAAATAAAATCAACCAACTTAATCTGAAATTCTCATGGGATTCTTTGGACTATTTGGAAAAGAGAAAAAAGAGGTGCTCGACGCTGGTTTGCAGAAGTCGAAGACGGGCGTTTTTCAGAAAATCGCTCATGCCGTGGCTGGCAAATCGAAAGTGGACGACGAGGTGCTCGATAATCTTGAAGAAGCACTCGTCACTTCCGATGTTGGCGTTGAAACTACACTGCGTATCATCGAGCGCATCGAGGCGCGCGTGGCTCGCGATAAATATGTGGGCGCCGACGAACTCAACCGCATTTTGAAAGAGGAAGTCGTGGCACTTTTGGCTGAAAACGAAACCTCGGCAACGCTCGATTTTGATGCGCCGCTACCTTGCAAACCTTATGTGGTGATGGTGGTTGGCGTGAATGGCGTTGGCAAAACTACGACCATCGGTAAGTTGGCATATCAATTCAAAAAAGCGGGCAAAAAAGTCTACCTTGGCGCAGCCGATACTTTCCGCGCTGCCGCTGTGGAGCAACTCTGCATTTGGGGCGAACGCGTGGGTGTGCCAGTGGTGAAACAAGCCATGGGAGCCGATCCTGCATCGGTGGCGTTCGATACACTCACCTCGGCCAAGGCAAACGATGCCGATGTGGTGCTGATCGATACCGCTGGTCGTTTGCACAACAAGATAAATCTGATGAACGAACTCACCAAAATTCGCAATGTGATGGCAAAAGTGGTGCCCGATGCGCCACAAGAGGTGCTGCTCGTTCTCGATGGTTCCACAGGACAGAACGCCTTTGAGCAGGCGAAACAGTTCACCAAAGCCACCAAAGTTACCTCGCTAGCCGTGACTAAACTCGATGGCACAGCCAAAGGTGGCGTAGTAATAGGCATTTCCGATCAGTTCAAAATTCCTGTGAAATATATCGGTCTTGGCGAGGGTATGGAACATTTGCAAGTGTTCAACAAAGAGGAATTTGTCGATTCGTTGTTGGGATAAAATGAGCCAAATTATCGATTTCATAACGCTTGGTTGCTCCAAAAATTTAGTCGATTCGGAGCATTTGATGCGGCAGATGCAGGCCGCTGGTTACCATGTGCGCCACGATGCGCCCAATCCCGATGGCGATGTGGTGGTGATAAACACTTGCGGCTTCATTGGCGATGCCAAAGAGGAGAGCATCAACATGATTTTGCGGTTCGCACAGCGCAAACAGCAGGGCAAACTAAAGCAACTTTTTGTGATGGGCTGCCTCTCGGAACGCTATCTGAAAGATTTGCAGATAGAAATTCCTGAAGTCGATAAATTCTACGGAAAATTTAATTTCAACGAACTCCTTGCCGATCTTGGCAAACAATTTCAGCCCGATTTCAGCCTCGAGCGCATGCAGACTACGCCTAAGCATTATGCCTATGTGAAGATTGCCGAAGGCTGCAATCGTTTCTGCTCTTATTGTGCCATTCCGCTCATCACGGGGCGTTACCAAAGTCGGCCGATTGACGAGATTGAACGCGAAGTGCGTTGGCTCGTTGGACGTGGTGTGAAAGAGTTTCAGATAATAGCGCAAGACCTTTCGTACTATGGCGCCGACCTCTACAAATCGCTGAAATTGTCCGAACTCATCGAGCGTTTGAGCGACATCGAAGGCGTGGAGTGGCTGCGACTGCACTATGCCTATCCCGCACAATTTCCGTTCGATATTTTGCGTGTGATGCGCGAACGCGATAATGTTTGCAAATACCTCGACATTGCGCTGCAGCATATTTCCGACAACATGCTCACGCTGATGCGGCGCCATATCAGCAAAAGCGAAACTTACGATTTGATGCAGCGCTTCCGCGACGAAGTACCTGGCATTCATCTGCGCACTACGCTGCTGCTCGGTCACCCAGGTGAAACGCTCGACGATGTGGAAGAACTCAAACAGTTTGTGCGCGATATCCGTTTTGAGCGGCTTGGCGCGTTTGCCTATTCCGACGAAGAGGGCACTTACGCCAATTTGCACTACAAAGACGATATTCCTTTCGAAGAAAAACAGCGTCGTGTCGACGAGATTATGTCGATTCAGGAGGAGATTGCTGCCGAGACGAATGCGCAGAAAGTTGGTTGCACGCTCAAAACCATTGTCGATAGGCGCGAGGGCGAATATTTTGTTGGTCGCACCGAGTTCGATTCGCCCGAAGTTGATGGCGAAGTGCTGATTTCGGCCGACGAAAATCCGCAAGTAAAAATCGGCAATTTCTACCAAATCAAAGTCGATTCGGCCGATACATTCGACCTTTTTGGCCATGTGGCGGAGTAATTTTGTCATCTCCCGAAAAAATTGTAACTTGCACAAATTTTGATATTGCGAAATTATGGCAAAAGAAAAAGAATTGTTGGCCGATGTGGCGCGCCGTCTCGAACTGTCGCAGAAGGAGGCTTCGCAGCGTTTGAAAGCCTTTGCCGACGAGGTTGATGCGTTGCTTGGCGAGGGTAATCAGGTGTCGTTCTTGGGCGTTGGCGTCATCGAAACTCGCGAACGTACGGCGCGCGAAACCGTCAATCCAGCAACCAAACAGCGCGTTGCTGTGCCAGCCAAGAGAGTACCAGCGTTCCGTGTGTCGGGCAGTTTCAAAGACAAACTTAAAGGTTGATTTTTATGGCAAATCTCAAGATAAATCAGTCGGAACTGATTAGCCGCCTGGCCGATCGTGCCGAATTTGTGAGCAAAGCCGATGCAGCGCGTTTTGTGGCGGCATTGGAAGAGAGTTTCACCGAGCGTTTGCTTGCCGACCACGAGGCGCGACTTGGCGGCATCGGTGTTTTTCGTTTGCAGTGGGTGGAGCCGCGCAAGAGCGTTGATGTGCGCACGGGCAATCAGATTGAGATTGCTGGGCACTACAAACTGGCTTTCGTGCCTGATGCTGCGCTCAAAAATTCGGTCAATTCGGTGGCGATAGACGATGACGAGGAGAAAAACGAGCCATTGCAAAAACTCTCGGAACAGGCTGCCGAAATAAATGCGCTTCTTGCCGATATAAATGGCGCTGACGAGGCACCTGCTGAACCTGAATTAGAGTCGCAACCTGCTGAAAATGAAGAAGAAAGTGTTCCTTCAGAATCAGAAGTCACGCCTGAACCAGAACCTGTGCCTGTGGTTGAGCCAGAGCCTGAACCTGAGCCTGCGCCCGTTGCGCCGCAGCCATCGCCCACGACCCAAGATAACATTGATATTCTCATAAAAGTGAAAGACAACAAAATGGAAAAAGATCAAACTGAGCAGCCAAAGCGCCGCTCGCACGCATGGATTTGGATTTTGATAGTCGTACTGCTGCTTTGTGGTGGCGTGGCGGCATGGTATTTCTGCGGCGATGTAATCCGCACATGGACCGAAGCCCGCTGGCAAACCGTGAGCACTTGGTGCAGCGACACTTGGAACGGCTGGTTTGGCAGCGACGAACAAGAGCCTGCCGAAGAGGTTGAGGTTGCGGCGGAAGAGTCTGACGAAGAGGAAAATATCTTCGCTCAACCGCGCACCTACGACGAATTTATTGGCAATGCCACCATTAAAAAAGGTGTGCATTTGGCCATAATTGCCGAGCAGAACTACGGTCACAAAGATTTTTGGGTCTACATCTACGAGGCCAACCGCGATGTGCTGACCAACCCGAACGAAGTGGAAGTTGGCACAAAACTGCGTCTGCCAAAAATGGACGAACGGCTGGTTGATGCCTCGAACCCCGACGCTGTGGCATTTGCGCAGCAGTTGGCCGACCAATATCTGCAAAAATGACAGAAAAATAGTGCCAAATAGTCTATTTTGTTAGAAAAGTAGCTATTTGGCATTTAATTTGATATTTTTTAACCGATTATCGTGTACTAAAGTAGACGATTTTTCGTTATTTCTGTAAGAAGTTTTGTAAACAAAAAAATTGCATAATCCTATGGATCAAATTGTTGATATCAGGGAACTGAACGAGCGCATCGAGCGCAAAAGTGCTTTTGTAGATGCGCTGATGATGGGCATGAACCAAACCATCGTTGGTCAGAAGCACCTTATCGAGTCGCTGCTCATTGGACTTTTGTCTGATGGACATATTTTGCTCGAAGGTGTTCCTGGATTGGCTAAAACATTGGCTATCAAAACATTAGCGCAACTTATCGATGCTGATTTCAGCCGCATTCAGTTCACCCCCGACCTTTTGCCAGCCGATGTCATTGGCACGCTGATCTACAGTCAGAAAAAAGATGAATTTTCGGTGAAAAAAGGCCCAATCTTCGCCAATTTCGTGCTTGCCGACGAGATAAACCGCGCGCCAGCCAAAGTGCAGAGCGCATTGCTCGAAGCCATGCAGGAACGCCAAGTTACCATTGGCGACGAGACTTTTTCTCTGCCGCAGCCATTCCTTGTGATGGCCACGCAAAACCCTATTGAGCAAGAGGGAACTTATCCGCTGCCCGAGGCGCAGGTCGACCGTTTCATGCTGAAAGTGGTGGTGAATTATCCGCAGAAAGAGGAGGAAAAACTCATTCTCCGTCAGAATATCGGCGAGGCGAAAGTCATCAGCAAACCGATTTTGAAAGTCGAGGACATTATCGAGGCACGCAAAGTGGTGCGCGAGGTCTACATGGACGAAAAAATTGAACGTTACATTGTCGATCTTGTTTTTGCCACGCGTTTCCCTGCTGAATATGGTTTGGAAAATCTGAAAGGTATGATTTCGTTTGGTGCGTCGCCGCGTGCGAGCATCAGTTTGGCACTGGCTGCGAGGGCTTACGCTTTCATCAAACGCCGTGGCTATGTTATTCCCGAAGATGTGCGCGCTGTGGCATACGATGTGCTGCGTCACCGCATTGGCTTGAGCTACGAGGCCGAAGCCAACAATCTAACATCGGAAGAGATAGTCAACGAAATTTTGAATGCCGTTGAAGTGCCGTAAACGATAGTTAGGAGTGAGGATTTAGGAGTGAGGCGTTTTTTTAGTGAGAACGTATGAAAGTGTGAAAGTAGGGACGCACCGCGTGCGT
>CAVFDI010000009.1:5369-14073 GCA_963621145.1 Paludibacteraceae bacterium
AAGTGGAAACCAGCGAATTGATAAAAAAAGTTAGGCGCATCGAGATAAAGACGCGTGGCTTGTCGCGCAACATTTTTGCGGGCGAGTACCATTCGGCTTTCAAGGGGCGTGGCATGACTTTTTCGGAAGTTCGCGAGTACCAATATGGCGACGATGTGCGCAATATCGATTGGAATGTTACCGCACGTCTGCAACGCCCGTATGTGAAGGTTTTCGAAGAAGAGCGCGAACTCACCGTGATGCTGTTGGTCGATGTGTCGGCCAGCCTCGATTTTGGCTCGAACGAATGTTTCAAGCGCGAAGTGATGACCGAAATTGCTGCAACATTGGCTTTCTCGGCCATGCAAAACAACGATAAAGTAGGTGTCATCTTCTTTTCCGACAAGATAGAAAAGTTCATTCCGCCGCAAAAAGGGCGCAAACATGTGCTTTACATCATTCGCGAACTGCTCGATTTTAAGCCAGAAAGTACGCAGACCGATGTGGCTTTTGCGCTGCGTCATTTCACCAATGTGATAAAAAAACGCTGCACCGCGTTTCTCATTTCCGATCTGCTCGACACTAAACCGTTCGACGACGAACTCTCCATTGCCGCGCGAAAACACGATTTGATAGTGCTGCGACTTTACGATCGTCGCGAGATGGAGTTGCCCAATGTGGGTTGGATGAAGGTAAAAGATGCCGAAACAGGCGAGCGCATGTGGATTGACACGAGCGACCGCCGTTGGCGCATGCTCTACAAAAATCTATGGGACGAAAAACGCCTCAGTCTGCAGCGTTTGCAGATGAAAGCGGGCGTCGATGCTTGCGTGATAGATGTGAGCAGCGACGACTATGTGAAGGCGTTGATTGGACTTTTCAAACAGCGAGGAAAATGAAAAATAGGTTCAAAATAGCCATTTTTTTGCTGCTAAATGCGTCGTTAGCTATGGCGCAAGGCGTGTCGGTTTCGGCCTCCATGGATTCGCTGATTCTTTTGGTGGGCGAGCAGACGCAGATGACGCTCGAGGTGGCGCAACCTGCCGATGCGGTGGTCAATTTTCCGCTGATTGAAGATACTGTGGTTTCGGGTTTGGAGGTGGTAGAACGTCTGCCGCTCGACACGCAGGTGCAAGCCGATAACAGCCTGATTGTGCGCCAATGCTATCTGCTCACGGCATTCGATTCGGCGCTGTTCTACATCGATGGGCTGCCGTTTGTTTATGGCGACGACACTCTTCGCAGCGATGCCATGGCGCTGAAGGTGTTGAACGTTCCCGTGGACACTGCGCAGCACGCCATTGCCGACATTAAACCGATTTATGATCCGCCGTTCGATTGGCCGCTGTTTTGGCGCATTACTCTCACAGTTTTGGCGGTGATTGCTGTGGCAGTGATTGCATTTTTCGCCTTTCGCTATTGGCAAAAACATAGAAAAACCGCTGGCGACGAAGTACCTGCCGAACCGCAAGATTTGCGCCCAGCCGATGTGATTGCGTTGGAGCGTTTGGATCAAATAAAAGACGAAAAAATCTGGCAACAAGGGCGCAGCAAGGAGTTTCACACGCAGTTGACCGATGTGTTGCGCGACTACATTGTGCGGCGCTATGGTGTTGAAGCGGTCGAGAGCACATCGACTGAGATTTTGAACGAACTTCAGCCCGAATTTAAGAAGGACAAAGAGACGCTGGCGGTGCTGAAAGCCATATTTGCGCTAGCCGATTTGGTGAAATTTGCCAAATATAAACCCATTGTGAACGAAGACGAGCGTGCGTTGTCGCAAGCCTATCAGTTTGTGAACGATACGAAATTGGTTCTTACTGAAAATCAGCCTAATACGACTGCTGAAAAAGAAAATTCAGAAGAAAAATGAGTTTCAAAAATCCAGAATATCTGTGGTTGTTGTTGGTGCTTGTGCCAATGATTTTGTGGTATGTCTTTCGAATGTTTCGTTCGAATGCAAGTCTGCAAATATCTACCACCGAACCTTTTCACAACATGCCGCGCAGTCATAGGCACTACCTTTTTCATCTGATGTTTGCGCTGCGCTGTTCGGTTGTGGTGTTGCTCATTTTGGCCATTGCGCGCCCGCAACGCAGCAATCAGTATCAGACATCGACCACCGAGGGCATCGACATAATGGTTACGCTCGACGTTTCGGGAACTATGCTTGCCGAGGATCTCAAACCAAATCGACTTGAAGCCGCAAAAAAAGTGGCTACCGAGTTCATCTCAGGTCGACCGAACGACAACATTGGTTTGGTGGTTTTTGCTGGCGAAAGTTTTACGCAATGCCCGCTCACAAGCGACCATGCCGCGGTTGTCAATCTTTTTAATGGCGTGGAATATGGTTTGATTGACGACGGCACTGCCATCGGTCTTGGTTTGGCCAACGCCGTGAGCCGCATAAAAGACAGCGAGGCGAAATCGAAAGTGGTGATTTTGCTTACCGACGGCTCGAACAATGCTGGCGATGTGGCGCCGCTCACCGCTGCCGAAATGGCGCAGGCTTTTGGCATTCGCGTCTATACTATTGGCGTGGGAACGCGCGGCGAAGCACCCTATCCGTTCCAAACTCCATACGGCGTGCGCTATCAGAACATTCCTGTGGATATCGACGAACCGATGTTGCGCGACATTGCCGACATGACTGGCGGTGCCTATTTTCGCGCCACCGACAATAATAAACTGCGCGCCATCTACGAAGAAATAGACCAGATGGAGAAGACAAAACTGCGCGTGAACGAATATAGCAAAAAGAGCGAAGAATTTTTGCCATTTTTGCTCGCTGCATTCGTACTTTTTGTGATGGAAATTGTGCTGCGCCACACCATTTTGAAACGTCTACCTTAGGGTAAATTAACAATGAAAAATGAATAATAGTGGCGGGTAACAAATTTTTCGTCCAATCAGAAATTTAGAAATTAGAAATTAGAAATCAGAAACTTTACTGATGTTTCGTTTTGCAAATCCACATTACCTTTATTTGTTGGCAGTGATTCCGCTGCTAATAGGGTTGTTTGTGTACGAGCAGCGGCTGTTGCGTCGTCGGTTGCGTGCATTTGGTAATCCCGCTCTGCTTGCGCGATTGATGCCGAATGTGTCGCGCACTCGCCCGTGCGTGAAGTTTGGCATATTGCTGGCAGCGTTGGCATTGCTGGTGGTAGCGTTGGCGCGTCCGCAGTTTGGCAGCAAATTGCAAACCGTTAAGCATCAGGGAGTTGAGGCAATGATTGTGCTAGACGTTTCGAACTCGATGATGGCCGAAGATGTGCAGCCCAATCGTTTGGAGCGTTCCAAAATGATGCTCTCGAAGTTGATTGACCAGATGAACGACGATAAAATCGGTTTGATAGTTTTTGCAGGCGATGCCTATGTGCAGTTGCCAATCACTGCCGATGCCGTTTCGGCTAAGATGTTTTTGCAATCCATTCAGACCAACATGGTGGCGCGTCAGGGAACGGCCATCGGCGCAGCCATCGATTTGGCGATGCGATCGTTTGGCGCAGAACAGAGCGATGCTGGGCGCACCATCATTGTCATTACCGATGGCGAAAACCACGAAGACGATGCTGTGTCGGCTGCCAAAACGGCTCACGAACGCGGCATTACGGTGCATGTGGTTGGCATTGGAACGCCTTCTGGCTCGCCTATTCCCGTGAATGGCACCATGAGTTACCGCAAAGACCGCGAAGGCAATGTGGTGGTTACGAAATTGAACGAAGAGATGTGTCGCCAGATTGCGTCGGCTGGGGCAGGTGTGTATGTGCGAGCCGACAACTCGAACACTGCACTCAAGGCACTTTCGCAGCAAATCGAAAAGATGCAAAAAGGCGATTTGGAGACGCAAACCTATTCGGAATACGACGAAAAATTCTACATTTTTGCGTGGATCGCGCTGTTTTTGATAGTGGTAGAATTTTTCATCTACAATCGCAAAAATAAGTTCTTTAGCAAAATAAAATGGTTCGATTGATGCTGAAAATAGGGCGTTTTGGTTTGCTTTGCGGCGCTTTGATGTGCGCTTCGGTGTGCATGGCGCAGCAAGAGAGCAGCGATGTGCGGCACGGCAATAAGTCGTACGAAAACGAGAAATATGTCGACGCCGAGGTCGATTATCGCAAGGGCTTGGAGAAGAACAACAAATCGTTTTCGGGTGCATTCAATCTTGGCAATGCGCTCTATCGGCAGGAGAAGTATCCCGAAGCCGCTGAACAGTTTCAGAAGGCTGCCACGCTGGCTGGCGACGACAAACAACGTATCGCAGCGGCTTATCACAACTTGGGCAACTCGCTGATGCAGATGGGCGATTATGCCAAAAGCGTGGAGGCGTACAAGCAGGCTTTGCGCAACAATCCGAAAGACGACGAATCACGCTACAATTTTGCATACGCTCAGCAAATGCTGAAACAACAACAAGAACAGCAGCAGCAAAATCAACAAAATCAGCAGAATCAAGATCAGAATAAGGATCAACAACAGCAGCAACAGCAACAAGAACAGCAACAACAAGATAAACAGGATCAACAGCAAAATCAGCAGCAGCAAAACGACCAGCAGCAGCAAGATGAGCAGAATCAGCAAGAACAGCAACAGCAGCAGCACATGTCGAAAGAGCAGGCCGAAGAGATTTTGCAGGCATTGGAGCAGGACGAGCGCGACACACAAGAGAAAGTGAAAGAGGCGCAATTGCAAAATGGCAAACGCTACAAAGTCGATAAAGATTGGTAGGCAAATTGCCTGATTTTTAGGAATTTAAAGATGAAAAAAATACTTTTTGCAATAACATTTTTGGCGATGTCGGTTGCCGCAGTGGCCGACGAAGTTAGTTTCACGGCTAGCGCACCAAGCAGCGTGGCAAATGGCTCGAGTTTTCAGCTGGTCTATACCGTAAATGCCAAAGGCAAAGACCTGCGCGTGCCCGATTTTGCAGGCTTCGATGTGCTGATGGGTCCTTCCACATCGACCAGTTCGAGCGTGCAGATTATCAACGGCAACATGTCGTCCGAAACCATTGTGCGCTACACCTATGTGCTGTCGCCAACCAAGGAAGGCACATTCAACATTCCCAGCGCAACCATCACGGTCGATAAACAGCGTTATCAGTCTAATGCGCTCACAATCAAAGTTTTACCTGCCGATCAAGCACAGCAAAATGGCAATCGTGGCAATCAGCAGCAGGCGGTTGCACCGCAGCAGGGCATCACAAGCGACAATCTGTTTATGCGCACCATCGTGTCGAAAACGCACGTTCACGAGCAGGAGGCCATTTTGCTCTCGTACAAAATCTATTCGAAGGTAGATGTAGTAAATCTTGGCGATGTGAAACTGCCTGATCTTCAGGGATTTTTGGTTCAAGAAATTGAGCAACCGCGCGATTTGCAGTTCGTTCTCGAAAATTACAACGGCAGCAATTACAACACGCTCACGCTCAAGCAATATCTGATTTTCCCGCAGCGCGCTGGCACTATCGAGATTGAAAAAGCCAACTGCACCGCGGTGGTTCGAGTGCGCTCGCAACGCCAAGTGCGCAGCATTTTCGACAATCCTTTCGATGTTTATCAAGAGGTGAACAAACCGCTTGTAACTGCGCCAATCAAAATCACGGTCGATGCGCTGCCCACTCCGAAACCTGCCAATTTTTGCGGTGGCGTGGGTAGTTTTAGTGTCAAGTCGAGCATCAATGCAAACGAAATCAACGCCAACGATGCCATCACCATCACGGTGAAAATTTCGGGCAGCGGCAACATCAAACTGCTGAAAACGCCCGAGGTGAAGTTCCCTGCCGACTTCGAAACTTACGAGCCGAAGGTTACCAACGATTTCAAAAACACCACGAGCGGAGCAACTGGCACAAAGACCATCGAATATCTTGCCATTCCGCGCCACAGCGGCGATTACGAAATTCCAGAAACCACTTTTTCGTACTACGATTTGTCGTCGAAAGCCTACAAAAGTCTGAGCATTCCTGCCTACACTTTGAAGGTGAACAAGGGCGCGGCGCAGGACAACTCTGGCGCTGTGAGCAACTTCACCAATCAAGAGCAGGTGCGCATGCTGGCCAACGACATTCGCTATATCGACACCAACGATTTTGCGCTCGCTCCGAAGGCGACACTTTTTGCTGGCACGGCCGAATTTTGGCTCTGCTACCTTGTGCCGTTGCTGCTGTCGGGCTTGGCGCTGTGGTTTTTCCGCAAACAGGCCAAACAGAATGCTGACCTTGCTATGGTGCGCAACAAAAAAGCCAACAAAGTGGCGCGCCGTCGCTTGAAGATTGCTGCTAAGTATCTGAAAGACAACGACAAAGCCGCATTCTACGATGAAGTTTTGCGGTCGCTTTGGGGCTATGTGGGCGACAAACTTGCGCTGCCGCTTTCGGAACTGAACAAAGAAAATATCGCCTCGAAACTAGCCGATCGACATGTGCCGCAGACCGACACCGACGCATTCCTGCAGTTGTTGAACGACTGTGAATTTGCTCGCTATGCGCCCACTGCCGACCAACATGCCGAAATGGATCACATCTTCAGCCAAACGCTAAACTTGATCGAAAGACTTGAGGAAACGATTTGATTTTAATTAAGGGTCATGAGTGAGGAATTCCTTGCAAACTCTGACAAATCCGTTCAACTTATAAACTCATCAACTCATAAATTGAGATATGAAACGCCTTTTTACTATATTTTTCGTGGTTTTCGCTTTTGTGGCGGTGCATGCCGAAAATGCTGATTTGCAGCGTGCGACTGAACTATACGCAGCGCAAAATTATGCCGAGGCTGCCGATGTCTATGCGCAGATAATTGCCGCTGGCGATGTGGCGCCCGAACTCTACTACAACTACGCCAACGCTTGCTACAAATCGAACCAAATCGGACTCGCTATTTTGAATTACGAGCGTGCGCTGGCGTTGCGTCCCAACTACGAAGACGCGCGTTTCAATCTTGCTTTTGCCAATCAAACCATAGTCGACAAAATTGAGCCAATTCAGCCATTTTTTCTCACTTCGTGGATCGATGCGCTGGGGCGGCTACTCTCGTCGAATGCGTGGGCATGGCTTAGCATTGCGCTTTTCGTGTTCTGTTTGGCTTGTGTGCTGATTTATGTCTTCAGCAAAAGTCGTTGGCTGCGCAAAACGGGATTTTTCTGTGCCATCTTTGCCTTGATTTTCTCCGCTTGCGCCATGGGTTATGCTTTCGAAGCCAAAAATAGGGCAGAGCAGCGCACCGACGCCATTGTGATGACGGGCGCAGTTACTGTGAAAAGCGCACCCGACGACAGCGGAACCGAACTTTTTGTGCTTCACGAAGGTACAAAAGTAACTGTGCGCAGTGTCTTTTCCGACGAATGGGTCGAAATCTCCATTGCCGATGGAAATGTGGGCTGGATTAAGGCTTCAGCAATCGAACGTATCTGATTTTTTCCGATAGTGATTTCATTTTTCGAACAAATAATCGAGTTCGACAAGCAACTTCTGCTGCTTGGCAATAGTTTTCACACGCCATTTTGGGACAATTTCGTCCTCATTTTTAGTGGAAAAATTGTCTGGATTCCAGCGGTTTTGGCCATTCTCTACGCCATTGTGCGCACGCAACGCCGCGATGCCATTTGGACCATTCTTTTTCTTGCGATTGCCATAGTTTTGGCCGATCAAATCTCGTCGAGCGTGATAAAACCGTTGGTTTGTCGCTGGCGCCCGACGCACGAGCCCACGCTCGAAGGACTGGTTACGGTGGTTCATGGTTATGCAGGTGGTCGCTACGGATTTGTGTCGTCGCACGCTGCCAACGCTTGCGCTGTGGCACTATTTACATCGCTCATTTTCAGGCGAAAACTCTACACCATCACCATTTGGCTTTGGGCGGTGGCGACCATGTATTCGCGCGTCTATCTGGGCGTGCATTATCCAGGCGATATCGTTTGCGGCGCTGTAGTAGGCTTGCTTTCGGCTTGGGTGGCTTACGCTCTGATGCGCCGTCTGCGCCCGCAAACGCTCACGCACTCCGACGATCCGCACCTCGACCGTTGCGTCGTGATTATTGCGTCGGTGGTGGCAGCAAGCGTTGTGCTGATTGCCGCGCTGAATCAGTTTTGGGAAGCGTTAGCATAGTTAGGAATTAGGAGTGAGGAGTTAGGAGTGAAAGGGTAAATATTACTGATTGCGAAAAGTTGAGGATGTCGATAATTTTCAAATGGATAATTGAAGCTGAACTAACTTCCTGAATCTCAGCGTAATGCGAAATTTTTTTGCGAAAATGTTGAAAAAGTTTTGCTGAATAAAAATAAAACTCTAAATTTACACGGAGAAAAAACCAAGAATTTATAACCTTAAAAAAGCGTATAACTATGACTAAGACAATCACCTTCAACGAATTGCGCAAGATTAAAGACAGCCTTCCTTCGGGCAGCATGCAGCGCATTGCCGACGAACTTGGCCTCGACGCCGACACGGTTCGTAACTATTTTGGCGGACAAAATTTCAAAGATGGCGAGAGTTGCGGATTTCACATCGAACCGGGTCCCGACGGCGGCTTGGTGATGCTCGACAACACCGACATTCTCGACGCCGCACTGCGCATTCTCAACGAGAAATAGTCGATTGCACGACATAATTTTGTAAAAACTGCTCTTTTCGGGGCAGTTTTTTGTTTTTGTGACACTAAGTCCGCAAAGCCAAAATCGAATTCTAGTGGCATCAGATAAATTAAGAAAGCGCAGAATTTTC
>CAVFDI010000009.1:14817-43562 GCA_963621145.1 Paludibacteraceae bacterium
GGTTCTGCGCTTTGCTTAGTTTTATAAAGCAAACTTACTCCGCCTCAGCAGGTTCAGTTTTGCCTTCACCTTTCACAAAATCCATGATTTTGGCTTCGAGTTCGGCACTGAGTTCGGGATTGCTCTCGAGCAGTTTCTTGGTGGCATCGCGTCCTTGAGCCAGTTTGGCATCGCCGTAGCTGAACCACGAACCGCTCTTTTTGATGATGCCATATTCCACGCCAAGGTCAACAATCTCGCCCGTGCGCGAAATGCCCTCGCCATACATAATGTCGAATTCGGCCTTGCGGAACGGTGGCGCAACTTTGTTTTTCACCACTTTCACGCGAGTTTGGTTACCTATCACCTCGTCGCCATCTTTCAGTTGACCAGCGCGGCGAATGTCGAGGCGCACCGATGCATAGAATTTCAGCGCATTACCGCCCGTAGTGGTTTCGGGGTTGCCAAACAACACGCCAATTTTTTCGCGCAATTGGTTGATAAAAATGCAGGTGGTGTTTGTCTTGTTGATGCTGGCTGTGAGTTTGCGCAGTGCTTGCGACATCAGTCGTGCTTGCAAACCCACTTTCGAATCGCCCATGTCGCCCTCGAGTTCAGCTTTTGGCGTGAGAGCCGCCACCGAGTCGATGACGATGATGTCGACCGCCGACGAGCGAATGAGTTGGTCGGCCACTTCGAGTGCCTGTTCGCCGCTGTCGGGCTGCGAAATGAGCAAATTGTCGATGTCGACACCAAGTTTGGCAGCGTAGAAACGGTCGAATGCGTGCTCAGCATCGATAATGGCAGCAATGCCTCCAGCTTTTTGTGCTTCGGCGATGGCGTGAATGGCGAGCGTGGTTTTACCGCTCGATTCTGGGCCATAAATCTCGATGACGCGTCCGCGCGGATAGCCGCCAACGCCCAAAGCGATGTTCAAGCCAACCGAGCCTGTGGGGATTACATCGACATGCTCAATGTGTTCGTCGCCCAATTTCATGATGGTGCCGCGACCTTGATCCTTCTCAATCTTGTCCATTGCCAACTGCAGGGCTTTCAGCTTCTCTGGAGACGGCTTCTTGATTTCTACTGCCATAGTTCTAAATTTTATCTGGTTTCTTTTTGAAATTTATGCGCCAAAATAAGCATAGTTGCATTGCCAAATTCTCGCGACTTGCGACTTGTTACTTGCTACTAGTTTGCAAAGATAGCATTTTTTTTTGAATTTACAAAATAGTTTGCAAAGTTTCTTGCTCTTTATCGATTAGATATTGGCGATTCGCTTTATCTCGTCCATTATGGCGTGGGCAAAATTATCGGCTTGCTCGCGCGTGGGTGCTTCGCTGTAGATGCGGATAATCGGCTCGGTGTTCGATTTGCGCAGATGAACCCAACCTTGCGGGAAATCGATTTTTACGCCATCTATGTCGTTGATTTTGAACTGTTTATAGCAGCCTTTTATTACCGTTAGTACACCATCGACATCGATTTTCGGTGTGAGCTGAATTTTGTTTTTCGAGATGAAATAGTTGGGGAATGTGGCGCGCAATTCCGAAACTTTTCCGCCTTTTTTTGCCAGATTGGTGAGAAACAGCGCAATGCCAACCAGCGCATCGCGGCCGTAGTGCGATGCAGGGTAGATGACACCGCCATTGCCTTCGCCGCCAATCACTGCGTTGGTCTCTTTCATTTTGGCAACCACATTTACCTCGCCCACAGCGGCAGCGTTGTATTCGCAACTATATTTGTGCGTGATGTCGCTCAGGGCGCGAGTCGAGCTAAGGTTCGACACGGTGTTGCCTGGCGTGTGACGCAGCACATAGTCGGCCACCGACACCAGCGTATATTCTTCGCCAAACATTTCGCCATTTTCACAGACTATTGCCAAACGGTCGACATCGGGATCGACCACAAAACCGACATCGGCGTGACATTTTTTTATCAGTTCCGAAATGTCGCCCAGATGTTCGGGCAGCGGCTCGGGATTGTGCGGGAAATGTCCGTCGGGAGTGCAGTAGAGCGGCTCGATGTGTTGCACGCCAAGCGCCTTAAGCAGCGCAGGAATGGCAATGCCGCCCACGGAGTTGACGCAGTCGCACGCCACAGTGAAATTGGCTTTTCGTATGGCATCGACATCGACCAAATCGAGCGCCAATACACTATCGATGTGGCGTTGCGTGTAGTCGTTACGCTCGGTGAGTGTGCCAATGGCATCGACTTCGGCGTAGGTAAATTCGCCCTTTTCGGCAATGGCGAGCATGGCTTCGCCTTCGGCTTTGTTCAGAAATTCTCCGCGCTCGTTGAGTAGTTTCAGCGCGTTCCACTGTTTGGGATTGTGGCTGGCGGTGAGAATGATGCCGCCATCGGCCTGCTCCATGGTTACGGCCAGTTCGGTGGTTGGCGTCGAGGCCAGACCGATATTCACCACATCGCAACCGCAGCCAAGCAGCGTGCCGACAACTACGCGGCTCACCATTTCGCCCGATATGCGTGCGTCGCGACCGACCACTACTTTGCAACGTTCTTTGTTGCGATATTGTTTGAGCCAAGTGGCGTAGGCCGAAGCAAATTTTACAATGTCGATTGGCGACAGACCATCGCCTACCGCTCCGCCCACAGTGCCGCGGATGCCGGAAATACTTTTTATCAGTGTCATATTTTTTCAGATTTCAAATTTCAGATTTCAAATTGCGGGCTGCGATTTGTCATGGCATAGAGTGCGCTCTATAGCAGTCAGCAAAAGTATCAATTGTCAAAACAATTCCTAACTCCTCACTCCTAATTCCTAATTATTTCGGGACTTTTCTAATTTTCAGTTTGTAATAATATGGTGTTACATTCGAAGTGGCAACGTCGAAACCGAGTTTTGACGGCACAATCACCTGTGCTTCAGATTCAGAAAAACGCATCAGTTCGAAGGCATCGTCCCAGCCTGTGCAGTTGTTGATCGACGAGCCTTTGGTGATGTACACGGGCGATTGGCTGTCGAGCACGGTCCAGTATTCGATAGGCAGCGCGCCTGCTTCGAGTGAGCTTTCGATGTAGCGCACTGCCAGCTCGTTGCCGTCTTTGATGCGAATAGAGTCGATGCCCAGCGAATCGAGGCAAAAATAGATGCCATCGCTTTCAAGTCGGTACCATTGTCCGATTACGAACGCCGAATCTTGCGGGCATTCGGTCAGCACCGAGTAGCCATTGCGACTGAACCAAGCATCGATTTTTTTCTGTTCGCTTTCGAGTTGTTTCGAGTAGTTGTTGGCACTTTCGCACGCTGCAAAAGCCAACGCCATGGTGGCAAAAAGCGCTATTTTTGAGACTGATTTCATAGCAGATTTTCTCTTTTGTTTCAAACTACAAAAGTACAAAAACTATGCGTACGCACCAAATTTGCGCAAAAAGTTGGCAGTCTGACGAAAAAACGCTAATTTTGCAGCGCAAAAAGAGGTTCCGTAGCTCAGTTGGATAGAGCATCAGCCTTCTAAGCTGAGGGCCATGGGTTCGAATCCCATCGGAATCACTAATAAGGTTAAATCCTTGAAAATCAACAATTTGCTTCAATTTCTATACAGAGTTGAAGCAATTTATTTTGAGGTAAAGTAAAATTAGACCAAAGATTGACCAAAATCTGACCAAGAATTGAACTACGAAAAAAACGGATTTCGAGTCGATAGTTGATTTTCTTTTCCTTGCTTGTGAGGTGGCTAATGCCATCAACCTCTTTTTGCGAAAAAATATTTTGTCCCTTTGCCTGCAGATTTGGCATCTCCAATTTGCTGTGTGACCTACATGGCAGAGGGTTATCTCGTTCCATAGTTGAAGGACTAGGAATGAGGGGTTTTCTGTTGCTTTTCTCCATTATTTTTCTTCAATGGTGGGAATAAAAAGCAAAGCGCAGAACCTGAAATTTCTGCGCTTTTTATTTTTGATTTTGCTCTGATGTCGTTTAGAATTCGATTTTTGCTTCGCGGAGCAGCGGGTGCTTAGTGTCTTTGTCCGATAGAAGCATCTTTTCGGCTGGGATTTTCCAGTCAATTCCGAGGTCGGGGTCGTTGAACATGATGCCGCCATCGGCTTCGGGGTGGTAGAGGTTGTCGCATTTGTAGGTGAAAATAGCGGTCTCGCTCAACACCGAAAAACCATGCGCAAAACCGCGTGGAATGAGGTATTGCAGATGATTTTCGTCGGTCAATTCCACGCCGTACCACTGCCCGTAGGTGGGCGAACCAGCACGCAGGTCGACTGCCACGTCCCACACGCGTCCCACGGTTACCGACACTAGTTTCGATTGGCTGTAGGGCGCACGCTGAAAATGCAGTCCGCGCACCACACCGAACGACGATTTCGACATATTATCCTGCACAAAATCTTGCGAAATGCCAGCCTCGTGGTAGCGTTCGGCGTTGTAGGTCTCGAAAAAATAGCCTCGCGCATCGTTGAAAACACGCGGTTTAATTATCAAAAGGTCTTTGATTGGGGTTTCTAGGATTTCCATTGTGGAATAGTTTCAAGTTTTAGGTTTCAGGTTTCAAGGTTGTTGGGTGTCACAACTCACAGCAGAAGAGCCAACTTATTTTGCAGCAGTTTTTTTGTTTTTCGTGGCTTTCGTCCATGCGTTCAGTTGGGCGAGAATGTCGTTCCAGACGGTCCGGCTTTTTGTCTCGTTCAGAATTTCGTGGCGCATGTTGGGATAGAGTTTGCGTGTTACATTGGTGTAGCCCACATTGTTCATGTTGCCCGCAGCCACCTCAAATTTTCTTTCAGAGATGATGCAAGGATCGTCGGCACCAGCAATGAACCAAATTGGTATGTCGGGATTGTCCATTTTCCAATCGTGGCGGTCGTAGGCGTCGCGCATCAGCTCGAAAAGATTGTTGAAACCGTTCACCGTGAATAAGAAGTTGCACATTGGGTCGGCATCGTAGCGTGCCACCACTTTGGGGTTGGAACAGATCCAAGCGTGTGGCGACACTGGCCCAGTGGCATTTTCTACAAATTTTTTGTTGTGATAGCGGAATGCCATGTCGTTAATTTTCTGGCTGCGATAGTGTCCACCTTTTTGTTTCACAAGCAGGCTGGTAAGCGGAATTCCAAGCACGCATTGCGGATCGTAACTTGGGCTGCCGCAAACTATCAGACCCGAAAGTTCGCTGTCGTAGCGTTTGGCGTACGAGCGCACCACCATCGAGCCCATGCTGTGGCCAAAAAGAAAGAGTGGCAGGTCGGGGTAAGCCGATTTTATCATTTTTGTAACCACCAGCACATCGTTTATGGTTGCTGTGTATCCGCCGTCGTAGAAATAGCCGAGGTCGTCGAATGTCTTCACGCTGTGACCATGTCCACGGTGATCGTGTACCACGCACACATAGCCTTGATTTGCCAAAAAGCGCATGAACGGAACGTAGCGTTCTTTGTATTCGCACATGCCGTGAACTAGTTGCACGATGGCGCGCGGCTTGGTGTTTGGTTTTATTATCAACACGCTCAGTTTCAGGCTGTCGGACGAGGCCGAAAGTGTTATGCGTTCGGTAATGATTGATTGTGCTGCAGTGGCGCAAAGGCTCACGGCTAGCACAAGTGCAAGAGCAATTTTTCTCATTTATAGTAGGTTCTAAAAATTCTATGTTTTTTTGGTAAGTTTCTAAATGTTTTGGCGGTTTTTTGTCGCTTTTTGCGAATTTTTTTTGTTTATAATCGGCAACTTTTTCAGGACACTCTGCTTATTCAAAAATCAAAAAAATCTGCTCGATTATGATTCAAAAAATCATGCAATGATAATTTTTTAGGACTTACCCTATTTCAGATCTAGAAGATATTTTCCGTAGTTTGTTTTTTCGAGATTGCGGCCAAGTGCGTGCAGTTGGTCGGTTGTGATCCAGCCGTTGCGCCATGCAATCTCTTCGATGCAGCTCACATAGAAACCTTGGCGATTTTGAATGGTTGCTACAAAATTCGATGCTTCGAGCAGGCTGTCGCAGTTGCCAGTGTCGAGCCATGCAAAGCCACGACCGAATAGTTCCACTTGCAGCGTGCCTTCGGCCAGATAGAGCTTGTTCAGATCGGTTATCTCGTACTCGCCGCGTGCCGATGGTTTCAGGTTGGCGGCTTTTTCGGTAACGGTTTCGTCGTAGAAATAGAGCCCAGGCACTGCATAGTTGCTTTTTGGCTGCGCAGGCTTCTCTTCGAGCGACAGCACGCGACCATTTTTGTCGAATTCCACCACACCATAGGCGCGCGGATCTTTCACATAGTAGCCAAACACGCAAGCACCGCGTTCTATTGCTGCAGCACGCTTAAGCATGGTCGAAAAATTCTGTCCGTAGAACATATTATCGCCCAAGATGAGGCAGCCTTTTTCGCCATTCAGAAACTCTGCGCCAAGTACAAAAGCTTGCGCCAAGCCGTTGGGCACTTCCTGCACTTTGTATTCAAAATGCATGCCAATTTGTGCGCCATCTCCGAGCAGATCGCGGAACATGGGCAGATCGCGCGGGGTGCTGATAATCAGCACTTCGCGAATGCCAGCTAGCATCAGCGTCGATAGCGGATAATAGATCATCGGCTTGTCGTAGACGGGCATTATCTGTTTCGAAATGGCTTTCGAAAGCGGGTAGAGGCGTGTGGCGCTGCCTCCTGCGAGAATGATTCCTTTCATAGACTTTGTGTTTCGGGGTTGAAAAGTTTCAAAGTTTCGCACAAATGAGCGAAAAAAAAATAGCGGTGCAAAGGTACAGTTTTTTGATAAAAACTGCAAGAGCTAATAATAAAGGGTGAGAGTTGGGAGGTTATAGGGTGGTGACCGAAATCTAGTGCAAAATGTGTAGTGACGTGCTGCGGCGTGTTGCTTCAATCACTGAAATCCTCGCTGCGCAATTGCCTGAAAATCACCGATTTCTCTACTTTTTCGGCGAAAATCTGACGAAATGTGCGATTATGCAAAAAAAATAGTGTAAATTTGCACGCTCATTGTGTAACGCACAGAAATTAATAATCAAACAAAAAAATAAAACAAAAAACTGCTATGCAAAACAAAGGATTTGTGAGGTTTATTGCCATCGCATTGGCGCTTGTATGCTGCTACTACCTGTCGTTCAGCTTCGTCACTTCGCACTACGATAGTCAGGCGAAAGAGGTTTCGCAAGGCGACAGCAAAAAGTATTATGCCTATCTCGATAGCATCGCTGGCGAAGAGGTTTGGCTCGGCTCGACACTGAAAGAGTGCCGCGAAAAGGAAATCAACCTCGGCCTCGACCTCAAAGGTGGTATGAACGTCATTCTTGAGGTTTCGGTGCCCGACATTCTGCGCGCCCTCTCGGGACACAGTCAAGACCCGCAATTTACGCAAGCCTTGGCCAACGCTCAAGCGCGCTCAAACGCTTCTGGCTCCGATTTCTTGTCGGTTTTCGAAGAAGAATTTGAAAAAATCGATCCAAATGCCAAACTCTCGACCATTTTCAGCACCTACGAACTGCGCGAGCGTGTGCAACTGAACTCGAGCAACAGCGATGTAATGAAAGTGCTGAACGAAGAGGTGAGCAGCGCCATCGACAACTCGTTCCAAGTGCTGCGTACACGTATCGACCGCTTTGGCGTGGTTCAACCCAACATTCAACGCCTCGATGCACAAGGTCGTATCTTGATTGAGCTGCCTGGCATTAAAGAACCCGAGCGCGTGCGTAAACTGCTGCAAGGTTCTGCCAACCTCGAATTCTGGACAACCTACAACGCATCGGAACTGATGCCGCTGTTCGCACAAGCCAACGAAATTGTGCGTGATATAAATGGTGTAGAAAATGTGGCTAAAGCTGAGGCTGCTCCTGTGGCTGAAGAAAAAGTCGACACTGCTGCTGGCGACGACATAGACGCGCTGGCTGCTTCGCTGAAAAACGATGGCGAGGCAAAAGCCGAAGAGACCGACGATGCTCGCTACGAGGAGTATGTTCGCAACAATCCACTCTTTGCTGTGCTGCACACCGAAGGTAATTTTGGCCCTGTTGTCGGCACAGTTTTGGCTGCCGATACCGCCAAAGTGAACGCCATGCTTGGTATGAAACAGGTGCGCGACATTCTGCCACGCGAACTCCGTCTGAAATGGACTGTGAAACCTGTCGACGAAAAAGCCAAACAGCTGGCATTCCAACTCATCGCCATCTACGCTCCGAACCTCGACGGCCGCGCTCCACTCGATGGTAGCGTCATCACCGAGGCTAGCACCGACTTCGACCAACTGACCAACGGCGCCGTTGTGAGCATGAAGATGAATTCGGAAGGCGCAAAAACTTGGGCGCGTTTGACCAAGGACAACATTGGCAAATCTATCGCCATTGTGCTCGACGACTATGTTTATTCGTTCCCAACGGTGAATTCTGAAATCACTGGCGGTAACTCGCAGATTTCGGGTAAATTCACGCAGGAAGAGGCAAAAGACTTGGCCAACATTCTGCAATCGGGCAAAATGCCAGCACCTGCACGCATCGTGCAAGAAGATGTGGTTGGACCATCGCTGGGTCAGACCGCCATTCACGATGGCTTAATCTCGTTCGTCATCGCATTCTGCTTGGTTCTGCTCTACATGATTTTCTACTACGGCTTGATTCCTGGCTTGATTGCCGATGCCGCATTGCTCTGCAACATCTTCTTCCTGTTTGGTATTTTGGCATCGTTCCGTTCGGTACTTACGCTGCCTGGTATTGCAGGTATTGTGCTGACCATGGGTATGGCGGTGGACGCTAACGTGCTTATCTACGAGCGTGTTCGCGAAGAGTTGCGCGCTGGCAAAAACTTGAAAAAAGCCATTGCCGATGGTTATGCCAACGCACTTTCGGCCATTATCGACGCCAACGTAACGACTATTCTTACTGGTATCATCTTGGCATTGTTCGGCACAGGTCCAATTCGCGGCTTTGCCATCACGCTGATTATCGGTATCATCACTTCGGTATTCACCGCTGTGTTCCTTACGCGTCTGATCTACGAACGCATGGCCAAGAGCGACAAAGATTATCATTTGGAATTCACTACCAACTTCACTCGCAACTGGTTCCAAAATACGCATTTCGATTTTGTGAAAGCACGCAAAATTGGTTACATCATTTCGGGTGTGCTGATGTTGGCTGCCATCGTTTCGCTGTCGACACGCGGTTTGAAACACGGTATCGACTTCTCGGGCGGTCGCAACTATGTGGTTCGTTTCGAGCAACCTGTGAATGCCGATGAACTGCGCGAAACACTCGAGGGCGCGTTCGAAGGCTCGCAACTGAGCGTTATCACCATGGGTAGCGAAAATCAGATTCGCATTTCGACCAACTACGCTGTAGAAAACAGCAGCGATTCCATCGACGATGTGATAGAAGCCATGCTCTACACCAACTTGAAACCTTACTTGAACGAGCAGGTCACGAAAGAGATGTTTGTTCAACGTTACACGGTTGAAAATGGCGTTTATGCCGCTTCGGTCGAGAATAGCGAAGTTGCCAACTACGGTATCCAAAGTTCGCAAAAAGTTGGTCCGTCGGTTGCCGACGACATCAAAGATTCTGCCATTTGGTCGGTTGTGTTTGCGTTGCTTGGCATCGGACTCTACATTTTGCTTCGTTTCCGCAAATGGACCTTCTCGGTTGGTGCCGTTGTCGGTTTGATGCACGACGCACTGTTCATCTTGGGTGTTTACTCCATTTTCTACTCCATCATGCCGTTCTCGCTCGAGATTGACCAATCGTTCATTGCCGCCATTCTTACGGTAATCGGTTATTCTATCAACGATACGGTGGTTGTGTTCGACCGTGTGCGCGAAAATGCTGGACTCTATCCGAAACGCGCCTTTGGTCGCACCATCAACGAGGCTCTTAATTCGACTTTGAGCCGTACATTTAGCACTTCGTTGAGTACGTTTGTAGTATTGATTGCCATCTTCATCTTTGGCGGCGAAACAATCCGCGGATTTGTGTTTGGTATCATGCTGGGCGTTATCGAAGGTGTTTACTCTACGCTGTTCGTTGCCACGCCAATCACTTACGAACTCAATCGTCTGAAAAATAAGAAAAAAGGCATTGTAGAAGCCGACGAAAAAGAGGCATAATTCTGCAAAACTTCAAGAAAAAGGCGTTCCTTATGGGACGCCTTTTTTTGAATAAAGAATAAAGAATGAATAATGAAGAATAGAGTGAGTGGCTATAGTGAGATTTGTTAGACTGAAATGGGATTTGAGTAATAATTTCGAAAAACGACTAGAAATGCTTTTCTTTTTTTGCTCTTTGTCCGCAAAAAAATGCCGTTGATACTGAATTATTTTGCAGAAAATTGTGCCGATTTTGCTCACTCGAAAAAAAATAGTAACTTTGTCAGTTAAATGCCGTTTTATCGGTTGTGAAATTTAAGAATTGCGGGCTCCAAAAGGAGTGTATGGTAAATTTTCCATTCGCAACTTGAAAAATTGAAAAATCTAACACCAAAAAATACCATGAAACACATTCTAAACACAAAAATGATGGCGGTGGCGGCGCTTTTATTTGCTGCTGTTACGCTGTCGGCCAAGGAGATGGTGGTCGAAATTAAGAATTTCGATTCCAAGCGTGGCACTTTCACGCTGAACACCTACGGTGAAAAGCCTGTCTTTTCGCATGTCGATTTCTACAACGACTTTGGTGCAACGAGCGGCAACACCTACAACCAGATTCCTGGACAAAAAGAGGCAACGCTCGACCTTTGGGGCTGGGAAGGTTGCACCATCGACAGCATCACATTTGGTATGCGGTCGAACAAAAACGAAGGCCGTGTGCAAGCCAAAGTGGACATCTACAAAGACAAGAAAGCCACTTCGGTTTACGATTCGGGCATCAAAGAATTTGGTAGCGATGGCTGGTATGGCAATTGGGTGCGTTTCAGCAATAATGTAACGGTTGACATTACCAAAGCGATGACCACGAAACGCGAAATTGCTGAAGATGAGTGTGTTACCATCACGGTTTCGGGCGGCGATAAGGCTGGCATGTCGGTCTACCTCGATCGCTTGACCATTTACTACACGCCCGCTGCTGGCGTCGAAACCGAAAAACCGCTGCCATACAAATTTACCAAACTCGGAAAAAACGATGAGTTGGCCGATGGCGATATCTGCATTTTGATAAGCGGCTCGAATTATGGCGCTTGCGAAGTAGATACGACCATTGCAAATCCCTATCTTGGCATTACGGCTGTGGGAAATCTCTCCGAAGTGTATGTTCCTGAAAATAACTCGCTGGGCTATGCTGAACTGCTCTTTTTCGAGATGAAAAAGAAGGACGACGCTTGGCAGATGATTGACCAGTTTGGCGATACACTGGGCTGCAAAGGCACTACGCACATGACGCTGAACAGCGGTGTGACGACTTGGAACATTTCGTTTGGAAAATATGCTACCGCACCGCACACCATTGCCAGCACAAATACAAAATATGGCAGCATTCAATACAATTCTTCTGACCCGCGTTTCACTAACTACCCATCGGAACAAGGCGCTGTTTATCTTTGCCGCCGTGGCGAACAGAAAGAAGAGATTGCAGCAACGGCTTTTGCTGTTACCGATGCGCGCGAAATGACCACTTGCACCGATACGGTGATTGTGCGTCATCAGTTTACGCCAACCACCACCACCGATCAGCGCGTGATTTGGAAATCGCTCAATCCTGAGGTGGCAACCGTGCGCGACGGCATTGTGCGTCCCGTGGCAAAAGGAACTGCAAAAATTGTAGCCATCAGTCGCGCAAACGCTGCGCTGACCGACACTTGCGTGATAACCGTGGAAGATTGCACTGTTGAGAGCGTAACTATAATGGACGAGAAAGGCAAAGCGAGTGTCGCCAATGTCGAAATGTATGAGTGCGATGACAAAAGCATTACGCTCACAGCCGCTGTAGATCCAAGCAATGCGCCAATAAGCGGTGTGGTTTGGGAAAGCAGCAACGACAGCGTAGTAACCGTGGTCGATGGCAAAGTGACGCCAGTGAAAGCAGGCACTGCCGAGGTGATTGTTAGAACCCTCGATGGCGACAAAACGGACACTTGCTACGTGACCATTCTTCCATGCGAAATTGAAGAAATCGAGTACAAATATCCCGATACCGATAAAGAATTTACGTTGAAAGATTGTGGCGGATTGGTCGATGGCAAGGGCGAACGCTTCCAGATTTATGTTACCGTTGAGCCAGAAATTCTGACTGTTAGCGAAAGCGATTTTGTTTGCAAATCGAGCGACGAAAGTGTGGCGAAAGTCTATTTCAGCGTTGGTGAAATCACGCAATCGATTTGTGCAACAGTTCACGCCATTGCGCCTGGAACGGCCACTATCACCATTGCATCGGCAAAAGATGAGAGCATAAAAGTGGAGAGCAAAGTTACCGTGGTTTCGTGCGAAACGGCTCTTGGCGAGGTGGAATTGAACGCTATCTATGCTGAAAATGGCACTATCTATGCCGATGGCGACATACGCATTTTCACCGTCACTGGCATAGATGTAACCGAACTGAACGGACAACTCAGCGGCATCTATGTGGTGCGCCTTGGTGGCAATTCTTACAAAGTTTCAGTAAAATAAGCCTATTTGACTTACAATATCATAATCGAAGTAAACCATGAAAAAACACACACAATTTTGGCTAATAGTTTTGGCGCTGCTCTGCGCTGCGGGGCATGCAAGTGCCGTAACGCTCTATACCAACGAAAAAAATGGTTTCGTCACTTCTGAAGCGAAAAAAGCAACCATTTCGGACGAAATCGATGGCACAAGTACCGAAATTTTCAGATATTCCACTGAACAAAATGATGGAACAAATCCTCCGTCGGTAGGGACGGGAGCTGAGAATAGCTTGCGCTTGTATTACGATTCGAGTGGTAAGGGTAATGGCTCGTCTATTACATTCACTCCGCTTGGCGATGTGGTGATCAGAAAAATAGTGTTTATTGTTACCGACAAATACACTCCTACGATGATCTACAAAATTGCTGGTGGCGAAAAAAAATCGACTACTTGGAATGGCGATACGCTCACTGTCGACAATTTGTATTTGACCTCTGATCAGCCGATATTTTTCCAAAATGCGAATACTCAAAATAAACAATTTCGCCTTATCAAGTGGTTTATAACCTATTCCGTTGGGAAATGCGCTGCTCCTGCGGCGGAGTTGGCATTCAACACTAGCAGTGTGACTGTGGAGGTGGGGCAGAGCGAAAAACTGCTCTTGAATGCAGGCGCAGGCAATGGCAACACCATCTTGTTCAGCAGTAGCGACCCAACGATTGCGCAAGTTGATGCCGATGGCTTGATAACTGGCGTGACGCGCGGCGAGGCTACCATCACGGCTACGCAGGCCGTGTTCGATGATGGTGCAGTGGAGTATTGCAGTCAGGCGGTGCAAGTGCCAGTAACCGTGGAGCCGACTTCGTATGTCATCACTTGGCAAACGCCCTACGGAAGCGAGCAGACCAAGATTGAGCAAGAGTTGCCGCTCGGAAATACCGTTCCAACCTACGAAGTGGCGGCTTGTGGCACCGAATATCCCTATTTTGCTGGCTGGATAGAAGAAAACATTGGCAAAGAGCCTTCGATGGAGATTACTTTTGTCGATTCTACCACCACGCCAACCGCACACACCACTTACTATGCTGCATTTGCCGACGAGGCGCGCGTGAAAGCCGAAGAATTTAGCAGCACTGGCTCGTTGAGTGCGCTGAAAAGCGACGAACGCGTAGAGACGAATGTGACTGAAACTTATTCTGGAACTTATGGCATAAAAATAGCCAACAATGCCGACTACATTCAGGTAAATATTCAAAATCCAGAAAAGGTAACTTTCAGTTATAATCGCAGAGGTGGCGGTGTAGGTGCAGGAAGTAGTGTGCTTTTGCAATATTCCACAACAAACACCAACGAAGAGTCTTTCGTAACTTTGGAAACTTGGGATGTTAGTGGTTCGCAAACTTCGGTTGTTTCGACGCTTACCAATACCAAACCTTTCCCTTATGGAACAATATATGTGCGTTTCCTCTATCAACAGAAGAGCGGCAATATCGCTGTTGGGCCAATCAGCATTAGCACGGCTACGCAATTTCCGCCTGCAACGCTGTATGTTACCTACTGCTGCGACGCTTGGCCAACGCAACCTGCCATAGCCTACGCTTATGCCGAAGGCAAATCGAGCATCGATGCTGACGTGAGCGAAACGCTGGCAGCTCCGACCATCTCCCACGAAAATGCCGGCTACAAAGGCACGCTGTCGTTCGCGTCGAGCAACGAGCAAGTGGCAACTGTCGATGCCACCACGGGCATTGTAACTGCCGTGGCTGCTGGCACTGCCAACATCGTTGCTACTTGGAGTGGTGATGCCGATTTTTGCGATGTTACGGCCTCGACCGAGGTTGTGGTTACTGGCAAAATCTCGCTCATCTACGACCGCAATGCAGAAGATGCCACGGGCGATATGGCAGAACAGAAAATAGATGCTGGTTCGATTGAACTTGCAGAAAATGGTTTCGTACGCACGGGCTATCACTTCTTGGGCTGGGCCACAAGTGCCGATGGCAAAGTGAACTACTCCGAAAAACAAACCATCGAACTCACTACCAGCACCACGCTCTATGCCGTTTGGGAGATTAACAACTACGCCGTAACCAAAGGCGAAGAGTTGAACGGCACATTCACGCTGAGTGCCGAAACAGTGAACCACGGCGATAGCATTGTGGTAACTACAACGCCCGCAACACACTATCATTTTGCAAATCTTTCGATTGAGCCTGCCGAGAATGGCACAATCGATGGGCAAGTGGTGAAAAACATTGTTGGCGCAGTTACCATCACCGCCAATTTTGCCGAAGATACGAAATATACCATCAACTGGAGCAACAACGACGCCGTGATTGGCACTACGCAAGTGTATGCTGGCGAGGCTTTGGCGGCTGTGGTCGAGGCTGAAGTTACAAGTTGCGACACCGAAAATTATCCTGATTTTTACGGCTGGAGCGCTAAGCCTTACGGCTCGGCTAGCGAACCTAAAACGGAGGCTCCCGCGCTCGTTCCGCTCACCTACAAACCTGCGGCCGATGGCGAAACGCTCTATGCTGTTTTTGCCAATGGCATCGATGGCGGCGGACAAAAAATGACTTCGCTTGCGGTTGGCGACAAGGTGATGATTGTGAGTGGCGACAGTGTGGAATTCGGCACTTTCGATAGCACAAACAACCGTTTCATCGCGGCAAAATATACCGACGCTCCTGCGGGCGCTTACATCTTCACGGTTGAGCAGGGCAAGGCTGACAATTCGTTCGCTTTTGTGCACGATGGCAAATATCTGGCTTATCCAACCGCTGGCGGAAATAAACTCACCGAATCGACTACGCTCAACGACTATTCGTCGTGGACGGCTTCGTTTAGCGACACCAATGTTACGCTGAGAAATGTGGGAAGTACGAGCTATACCATTCAGTACAATTCGGCGAATGTTTGGTTTGCCGCATACAAAACCATTGCGAAACCGATTCAGTTGATTCGTTTGGGCGCGCTTGCCACCAAATGGATGTCGGCTTGCTGCACTGCTGCGCCATTCACCGAGGTGAAAAACGCTACGCTGCTACTCGATACCACTGTGGTTGGAGCAACGGCGCAAATCGATTTGGCGACGCTCATCACGGGCGAGGGCAATGGCAACGATATCATCTATAATTTGGCTGAAAATGATGCTGATGTTACGCTTGCTGGCAGCAATTTCGAAGGCAGCGTTCTTGGTAAATTCACGGTGATTGTGGAACAAGCCGCCAAAGATGGCAAATGCTATAACGCCAACGAAATCGTTATCAGTATTGAACCGAAAAATAGCACCATCGTCTTTGATAAAAATGATGCCGATGCCACAGGCGAAATGGCTGATTTAGTTGCGGAAACGCTTACTAGTCAGGAACTTACCGAAGTCGCTTTTGAGAAAATTGGCTATCATTTCACGGGCTGGAACACGCTTGCCGATGGCACTGGCACGACTTATACCGACAAATCCACTGTGGAGATGCACAGCATGACGCTCTATGCACAGTGGGAGATAAATAAATATGGTGTAACGCTTAACAAAACGGGCGACGGCGATGTAGAAATCGCTACCGAAGTGGAGCATGGCGGCAGTGTTACCATAGTGACAACGCCTGCTACGGGCTACAAATTGGGCGAAATCACCATTGCACCCGATACGGCTGGAACGCTCAGCAGCACGACCATTTCTGATATTACCGAAGCCATCACGGTGAATGTGGAATTTGTCGCTTTGCAGCAATTCACCATCACCTATCGCGATGCCGACAACGAGAAAATTCTTGAAGAAAAAATCTACGAAGGCGAACATTTGAACCCCGATTTGTCGCTGTTTGGTTGCGAACGCATGCCATTCATTGGTTTCTCGCTAACTGAAGTGAATGATGCCGAAACTTTCGAGCCAATCACACTAGTCGAGACGGAAATAACGAGCGACACCACGCTGTGGGCGGTCTACACCTACAATCGCCCGAATAGCGGCTTGTTCGATCCCGCCAAAACCACAAAAAGCGAGTTCCGCATCTATGCCGATTATGGCGGAGTGGAGAAATTTGCAGGTGCATTGACTAGCGGTAAGTACAAGATGGTCAGCACTTTAGACGATGCCGAGGCGTTTACTTTCACAAGCGTTGGCGATAGCATTTTCACCATCAAACACGGCTCGAAATATGTTGGTTACGGCACAAGCGGCACCGATTTGAAGGAGTTGACTTCGGCCTACAACTGGAAAGTTTCGAAAGGAACGAAAGGCTCGTGGCGCGTTACTTCGGTCAATTACTCATCGCGCGCTATACTCTACGGCACTGGCACTAAATCGTTTGGCGCATTTGCTACGCAAAACATCAAAACGACCGACTCCACTTACTACGATATCGAAATTGGTTATAACACGGCCGCGCGCTACACCTCGTCGCTCAATTGCGATTTTGTGTTTGTCGAAGGCGTGTCGCTGCCAGCCAACGATACCATCGAAGTTGGCGATAAAAAGATGCTTGTGGCGACATTTACGCCCGAAAATCCGACCAATCGTTCGCTCGTTTGGAAGTCGAGCAGCGAGGCAATTGTCACTGTTGATGCCGCAACGGGCGAAATCACTGGCGTGGGGCAAGGTTCGGCTGTAATCACTGCCACCTCGGTCGACGACGACAGTTACAGCGCATCGTGCCGCGTGTTTGTGCGCCGCTCGGTTACTGAAATCTCGCTCGATCAGTTATCTATTTCGGTGAAAGAATGCGACGACAATGGCGTTGCGCTCACGGCTACGGTTCTGCCCGAAGATGCTACAAATCCGAAGGTGGTTTGGACATCAAGCGACGAAACTGTTGCCATCGCTAGCGACAAAGGTGTGGTCTATGGCTACAAGCCTGGCACTGCGGTGATTACTGCGACCACCGTCGATGGCGGATTCACTGCCGAATGTGCGGTTACGGTGCTCGAGTGCGTGAAAGTGACGAGCATTGCACTCGATTTCGACACTTTGACCTTCAGAACTTGCGATAAACTGACGCAACAACTCACGGCCACCGTTCTGCCTGAAGATGCCGAGGATAAATCGATTACTTGGAAATCGAGCAGTACGAAAGTCGCCACAGTGAACAATGGTTTGGTAACGCCTGTCGCTATTGGCGAAGCCGTGATTACTGCAACGGCCAACGATGGTTCTGGCGTTTCGGCCAAGTGCGTGGTGGTGGTTGAGGATTGTCCCGACGCCATCGAAATGGTGGAGACTATCGACGGCGTGTTTGCTCGCAATGGCAGCATTGTGGTCGAGCGCGAAACGGCTGCCGACATCTTTGTCTACAATGCCGCAGGTCAGATGGTGGCTTGCCAAAATGGCGTTGCGAGCGCAAATATCCGCGTTCCGCAAGGCGTTTATGTGGTTGCCATCGGCTCGCAAGCCACAAAAGTTGTGGTGAAATAATCGCTGCGAAGAATAATTTGCGGAGGCGCAGTTTGCTGCGTCTTCGCTTTTTTTGTATCTTTGCAATTAGTTTTGAGATTTTTGTAATGGACGAAAAACGAACGCTTTTAGGCTCGAATCTTGCTGATTTACAGGCTATTGCTGCCGAACTTGGCTTACCGCGATTTGCCGCAGGACAGTTGGCGCGTTGGCTCTATGTGAAGCGCGCTGCCTCCATCGATGCCATGACCGACATTTCGGCAAAAAATCGGGCGTTGTTAGCCGAAAAGTTCCAACTTGGCTTGCAACCGCCTATGCATGAGGTAGTTTCGTGCGACGGAACGAAAAAATATCTTTTCCAGACGCAGCACGGTTTGGTGGAAACGGTTTACATTCCCGAAGATGACCGTGCAACGCTCTGTGTATCGTGCCAAGTGGGCTGCAAAATGAATTGTGCCTTTTGCATGACAGGCAAACAGGGCTGGAGCGGCAATCTGTCGGCGGCGGAGATTATGAACCAGATTTTGAGCGTTCCCGACAGCGAGCGACTCACAAACATTGTGTTTATGGGCATGGGCGAGCCGTTCGACAATACCGATGCCATTTTGCGTGCGCTCGAAATTCTCACCTCGTCGTGGGGCATGGCATGGAGTCCGCGCCGCATCACAGTTTCGACGGTGGGCTTGTTGCCTGGACTGCGCCGTTTTTTGGCCGAAAGCGAGGCGCATTTGGCGGTGAGTCTGCACAATCCATTCTCCGACGAGCGTCTGAAAATGATGCCTGCCGAAAAGGCGTTCCCGATAGAAACTGTGGTGACGGAACTGAAAAAACACGATTTTGCGCATCAGCGGCGCGTCTCGTTCGAATACATCGTTTTCGAGGGGCAAAACGATACGCCGCGCCACGCACGCCAATTGGTGAAACTGCTCAGCGGGCTGCCTTGCCGCGTGAATCTGATTCGTTTTCATCGCATTCCCGACTCGCCGTGGTGCAGTCCGTCGGACGAGCGCATGGTGTGGTTGCGCGATTATCTCACCGAAAATGGCGTGATTTGTACCATTCGCCGCTCGCGTGGCGAGGACATTGCAGCCGCCTGTGGACTTCTTTCGACCAAAGAAAAGGACTGATAATCAGTCAGTTATAAAACCTTTCAACAACCTATTGCACAAAATCGCTAAAATCGCTAACTTTGTTTTTTTTACGGCGCTATACCAGTGACTATTGACGAAAGCTATCGGTAACCGAAACTCTCAACAAATGATGAACTTGGATGTGGCATGCCGCGTCGCAACAAACCTAGAAACGAAATTGCGCTAGCAATTTCGATAAACAATTAGAAGCAAATGCTGTCAATCGAACATATCACCAAGCGTTACGGTCAGAAGTTGGCTCTCGACGATGTGTCGCTCACGCTCGAGTCGGGCGAAATCGTTGGTTTTCTTGGTCCGAATGGTGCAGGCAAATCTACACTGATGAAAATCTGCACAGGCTATCTGCAGCCCGATGCGGGCAGCGTGAATGTGTGCGGTTTGCCAATGACGGCGGACAATTTGGCGGCCAAACAACTTGTTGGCTATCTGCCCGAACACAATCCGCTCTATCTCGAAATGTATGTGCGCGAATACCTTATGTTTGTTTCGGGGTTCTATGCCATTCGCAATCGCAAAGCGCGCGTCGAAGAGTTGATTGAGCGTGTTGGGTTGACGCCAGAATGTGGTAAGCGCATTGGGCAACTTTCGAAAGGTTACCGTCAGCGTGTGGGCTTGGCGCAAGCGTTGATTCACGATCCGCAAGTGCTTATTCTCGACGAACCAACCACGGGTCTCGATCCAAATCAGTTGCTCGAAATTCGTGCGCTGATAACCGAACTCGGACGCGAAAAAACGGTGCTTTTCTCCACGCATATTATGCAAGAGGCGCAGGCACTTTGCCAGCGCATGGTGGTGGTAAATCACGGTCGCATAGTGGCCGATGGCACGCCAGAAAATATAGTTGCAGCGGGCGAATCGCTCGAAGAGGCATTTCATCGTTTGACTCAAAATTAGAATCTTTTTTCTGAAAAATATGGCTGAAAATTTTGATATACATCGCCAGCAAGGCATCAGTTCCGACGATTTCGACCGCGCATTGCGTCCGCTTTCGTTCGGCGATTTCACGGGACAGTCGCAAGTGGTAAAAAATCTCTCCATCTTTGTGAAAGCCGCCAAACAGCGTGGCGAGAGCCTCGACCATGTGCTGCTCTATGGTCCTCCGGGATTGGGCAAAACTACGCTGTCGAACATCATTGCCAACGAGTTGGGCGTGGGTTTCAAGGTTACTTCGGGTCCTGTGCTCGACAAGCCAGGCGACCTTGCAGGTTTGCTCACCAGCCTCGAGCGCAACGATGTGCTTTTTATCGACGAAATTCACCGTCTGAGCCCTGTGGTGGAGGAGTATCTCTATTCGGCCATGGAGGATTTTCGCATCGATATAATGATTGACAAAGGTCCGAGTGCGCGGTCGGTGCAGATAGATTTGGAACCATTCACACTGATTGGCGCGACAACACGTAGTGGCTTGTTAACCAGCCCTTTACGCGCGCGTTTCGGCATAAATTGTCACTTTGAGTATTACGACGAAGAGGTGCTTTGTGGCATCATCGAAAGGTCGGCCAAGATACTGAATGTGCCGATAGAACACGAGGCAGCGGGCGAAATTGCGTCGCGCAGTCGTGGTACGCCGCGCATTGCCAACGCACTTTTGCGTCGTGTGCGCGATTTTGCGCAAGTGCAGGGTAGCGGTCGCATCGATTTGGAGATAGCCAACATCGCTCTAGAGGCGCTGAACATCGATAAATACGGTCTCGACGAAATAGACAATAAAATTTTGCTCACCATCATCGACAAATTCAATGGCGGTCCTGTGGGACTTAGCACCATTGCTACGGCGTTGGGCGAGGATTCTGGCACGATAGAGGAGGTTTACGAACCATTTTTGATAAAAGAAGGCTTTATCAATCGTACGCCGCGCGGTCGCGAAGTTACCGACTTGGCATACAAGCACTTGAAACGTCAAAAACCGAGCGAGCAGATGAGCCTGTTTTAATTGATAATTAAGTAGTTAGCAAAGAATGCTGTTGTCTATAATTTTCAAATCTTCAAATAGAAACTGTGCGAAGCGCGACAAACTATTAGAAACTTAGAAACAATTTTCAACCGAATAATTTTACAAACTTTCAAACTCATTTCATGTCTGGACTGAAAAAATTGGCACAAGAGACCGTGATTTATGGTTTGAGCAGCATAGTCGGAAAATTTCTGAACTGGCTGCTGGTGCCGCTCTATACTTTTGTGTTGGCGCAACAGTCGGACTACGGCATCGTAACCAACTTGTATGCGTGGACGGCGTTGCTGCTTGTCATCTTGACTTACGGCATGGAGACGGGTTTTTTCCGTTTTGCCAATCGCGACGACCAAAAGCCGAATCGTGTCTACACCACTGCGCTCACATCGGTTGGAACAACTTCGCTCATTTTTGCTGTGTGCTGCGTGGTGTTCAAACAGCCCATTGCATCGCTGCTGGGCTACGCCAATCATGCCGAATTCATTTCGATGCTTGCCATAGTGGTGGCAATGGATGCGTTTGCAAGCATTCCGTTTGCTTACCTGCGCTATAGGCGACAAGCCGTGCGTTTTGCTGCGCTCAAACTGCTGTTTGTGGTGCTGAATATCGCGCTCAATCTCTTCTTTTTGTTGGCTTGTCCACGCATCATGCAGACGAGACCCGAACTCATCGATTGGTTCTATCGTCCCGATTACGGCGTGGGCTATGTTTTTGTGGCAAACATTATGTCGACTGCCATACAGACACTCTGCCTGCTGCCTGCCATTTTGGCAGAAAAATACGATTTTTCGTGGGCTACACTACGTCAGATGTTGCACTATTCGTTGCCGCTGCTCATTTTGGGCATTGTGGGGATAATGAATCAGACGGTCGACAAAATTCTGTTTCCATTTCTCTACACCGCTGGCGATGCGCAGGCCGAATTGGGCATTTATGGTGCATGTTTCAAAATTGCCATGGTGATGATGATGTTTACGCAGGCTTTCCGTTACGCCTACGAACCATTCGTCTTTGCGCGGCACAAAGATCGCAACAGTGTGGAGGCCTATGCCGATGTGATGAAGTATTACATCATTGCGTCGCTATTCATTTTGCTGGGCATGATTTTCTTCCTCGATTTGCTGAAATTGATCATCAGTCCCGATTATTGGTCGGGTTTGCGCGTGGTGCCGATAGTGCTTTTCTCGTACATTTTTCAAGGCATTTTCTTCAATCTTTCGCTTTGGTATAAACTCACCGACAAAACCATTTACGGAACCTATTTTTCGGTAATTGGTTGCGCTATTACGCTCACTATCAATGTGTTGCTAGTGCCAACGATGAGTTACATGGCGTCGGCTTGGGCATCGTTTGCGTGCTATCTCACCATTATGATTGTCTCTTATTTGGTTGGGCAACACCACCTGAAAGTGCCGTACGATTTGCGCTCAATTCTTGGCTATTTTGCTTTGGCACTTGCGTTGTTGGGCGTTTACGAACTCTTCTTGCACTATTTCGAGGGTGTGATTTGGGCATGCTACATTGTGCGTGTTGTGCTGCTTGGCATGTTTGCGCTGGTGGTTTATCGTTTCGAGTGGAAAAGGCTGAAATTAGTGAAGAATTAAGAACGGCTCAATTGACAATTGATAATTTCGCAGCCCGTTGTGGAAACCGATAATCAGAAATTTAGAAATTAGAAATTTAGAAACTAAAAAAATAACCTTAAAAAAACAATTATCATGAAACCAGAAATTCAAAAATTGTGGCGTGATACGGCTGTTAATACGCTGATTGCCACGCTGTTGTTTGGCGCACTACTTGGCGCATTGTATTTGGTAGAACTGTTTGTGCCTTGTATGGCTGGCAAACTTTTGCAATGGAGCGATGCTGCTTTTTGCGTGGGCATTCCTGCTAGCATCATTGGCGTGGGCTACATTCTGTCGATTAAAAATCCCGCCAACTTCACGGGCTTTTACATTGGCATTGTGATGTCGGCACTGCTCGGAATTCAGTTTTTTCTGAATGGTCTCTACGACCTCACGTTCCTCTACTTTGTGGTGTTCATTCCATTCCAAATCATGTCTATCCGCTCGTGGACTAAGTCGTCGGGCAGCAGCGATGAACCATTTTCACCAAAATTTCTCGAGGCAAAGCCGATGCTCATTTGTCTGCTTTTGTTCGTTGTAATCACCGTGGCTGACTACTTTTTCGCCACATTTGTGATGAATGGCGACGGCATTTGCGAAAATGTAGTGGGCAAAATAATGAGCGGTGTAATGATTGCGTCGAGCATTTTTGCCAACTATCTGCTCATCGGCAAAAAGAACGATTCGTGGATCTACTGGATTGTATACAGCGTGGCGGGCATTGCGCTCAACTGTATCTATTTGAATGTGTTTAGCATTGTGTTGTTCTGCTTCTTCCTAGTCATCAATGGCTCGGCTGGCATTGCTTGGATAAAAGGCACCAGCAAAGAGAACTATGGATGGATGAAAAGGTAATCATCGACTCATCGATTCATTGAATTATTGAATGGGGCGCTGTATGGAAGGTAGTGGTGATAAAATAGGGTTTTGTCAGCAAATGATGAAGCGAACGAAACAACTTTCGTTGCGTATTATTCGTTTGTCGCAGTCGCTTGTTGGCTCACGCGAGGCTGATGTAATAGCGCGGCAAATTTTGCGTGCAGGGACATCGGTTGGAGCAAACTATCGTGCAGCATGCCGTGCTCGCTCGGGTGCAGAGTTCTATAGCAAAATGAGCATTGTCATTGAAGAGTGTGACGAGTGCCTATTTTGGATGGAATTATTAGCAGAAGCAAATTTGATAGGCAATGATAAAATTCAAGAACTTTATCGCGAAACCGAAGAAATTTTGAAAATTATTGTTGTTGCTCGAAAAAATGCCACTCGTCCCTCAAAGTCGTAGATTCTATTCATTCAATGATTCAATGATTCAATAATTCAATAATTAAAATGTCGAAGACAATTTTCAAGCCAGGTACTCTTATCTACCCGCTGCCTGCCATTTTGGTGTCGTGCGGGGCGGACGAGAGCGAGTACAATGTGATGACGGCAAGTTGGGTTGGTACCATCTGTTCCGATCCTGCCATGTGTTATGTCTCCATTCGTCGCGAGCGACATTCGCACGCCATCGTCGAGCGCACTGGCGAGTTTGTGCTGAACCTCACTAACGAGGATTTGGCTTTTGCTACCGATTGGTGCGGAGTGCGTAGCGGAAAAGACTACAACAAATTTGCTGAGATGCACCTTACACCACAGCGTGGCGAAAAGGTTGCAGCACCCATCATTCTCGAATCGCCGCTCTCCATCGAGTGCAAGGTGAAACAGATTGTGCCGCTCGGCAGCCACGATATGTTCATAGCCGATGTGGTGAATGTGCAGGCCGACGATCGTTATATCAATCCCGAGACGGGCGAATTTCAGCTCGATAAAGCCAAACTCATTGCCTATTCGCATGGGCACTATTACAAACTTGGCGACGAAATCGGGCGCTTCGGTTGGAGCGTGCGCAAAAAGAAATAATTGATAAATGGCTGAAAATTAAGTAATTAGTTAGTTGATAATGAAAATTTCATTCGCCAAAATGCATGGCATTGGCAACGATTACATCTATGTGAATTGTTTGCAACGCATGCTGCCCGAGCCAGAACGCCTTGCGCGCCTTTGGAGCGACCGTCACAAGGGCATCGGCTCCGACGGTTTGGTACTGATAGTGCCTTCGGCGACTTGCGATTTTGGCATGCGCATGTTCAATGCCGATGGTTCCGAGGCCGAAATGTGCGGAAATGCCGCTCGTTGCATTGGCAAATATGTTTACGATTTTGGCTTGACGCAGAAGACGCAGCTCACGCTCGAAACCAAAGCGGGTGTGCGTGCGCTCACGCTTTTTGTGGAAGATGGCAAAGTGGCGCGCGTAACCGTGGATATGGGCGAGCCGATACTCGAAACGCAGCGCATTCCAGTCGATTTGCCGCAGGAACGTATAGTCGATCGCCAAGTGTTCATCGCCGACGAGGTTTACGACATCACTTGCGTGTCGATGGGCAATCCGCACACGGTCATTTTTAGTGGCGATACCGAAAAACTCGACCTTGCGCGCCGCGGTTCAGCCATAGAATATAGCGAACTTTTTCCGCGTCGAACGAACGTGGAATTTGTTGAAGTACTCGACTCGTCGCACCTGCGCATGCGTGTGTGGGAACGCGGCGCTGGCGAGACAATGGCCTGTGGCACAGGCGCTTGCGCTGCTCTTGTGGCGGCTGTGTTGAACCACAAAACCGACCGCGATGTAACCATTTCGTTGCTTGGTGGCGATTTGCAAGTGGCGTGGCACACCGACAATCATGTCTACCTCACAGGCACTGCTACACTTGTTTTCGAAGGAGAAATAGAACTTTTTAGTTAGAAGTGAGCAGTTAGAAGTGAGCAGTGGTGCGACAAACCGCAATTTCAGAATTTCAGATTTCAAATTTCAAATTGTCGGTAACAGAAACTCCTTAATATTCAGATAACTAGAAACTAGAAATTTAATTGATATGAAACCTGACAATGCCATTTTTTCGATTATCGAACGGGAGCGCGAACGCCAACTGAAGGGCATCGAGCTGATTGCGTCCGAGAATTTTGTGAGCGACCAAGTGCTTCGTGCCATGGGCTCGGTTTTGACCAACAAATATGCCGAAGGCTATCCCGGACGGCGCTACTATGGCGGTTGCCAAGTGGTTGACGAGGCGGAACAGTTGGCTATCGATCGTTTGAAGCAACTTTTCGGCGCTGCTTGGGCCAATGTGCAGCCGCATTCGGGTGCGCAAGCCAACATGGCAGTGTTCATGGCGTGCCTCAATCATGGCGATAAGTTTCTTGGATTGAATTTGGCGCACGGCGGACACCTGTCGCATGGTTCGCCCGTCAATTTTTCGGGATTGATGTTTCATGCGCTCGAATACAATGTGAAAGAGAGCGATGGTCGTGTCGACTACGATCAGTTGGAGCGTGTGGCGCGTGCCGAACACCCGAAACTCATCATTGCGGGCGCATCGGCCTACAGTCGCGACTGGGATTACGCGCGCATTCGTCGTGTGGCCGACGAAATTGGTGCAATTTTTATGGTCGACATGGCGCACCCTGCGGGACTTATTGCCGCTGGATTGCTCGATAATCCTGTAAAATATGCTCACATCGTAACCTCTACAACGCACAAAACGCTGCGTGGACCGCGTGGTGGCGTCATCATGATGGGCGAAGATTTCCCGAATCCATGGGGTAAAACCACACCAAAAGGCGAAGTCAAAATGATGTCGGCTCTGCTCGATTCGGCTGTGTTTCCAGGCGTTCAGGGCGGTCCGCTAGAGCATGTCATTGCCGCCAAGGCGGTGGCTTTTGGCGAGGCGCTTCAGCCTGAATTCAAGGTCTATCAACGCCAAGTGCAGAAAAATGCGGCGGCCATGGCGGCGGCATTCATCGAACGTGGCTACAAAATCGTCTCTGGCGGCACCGACAATCACTCGATGTTGGTCGATTTGCGCACCAAATTCCCCGAACTGACGGGCAAAATGGCCGAAAAAGCCCTTGTGGCAGCCGATATCACCACAAACAAAAACATGGTGCCGTTCGATTCGCGCTCGCCATTCCAGACTTCGGGATTGCGCTTTGGCACGCCCGCCATCACCACACGTGGCTTGAAGGAGGACGAAATGGCGACAATCGTCGAGTTTATCGACCGTGTACTTTGCGCCCCAGACGATGAACAAAACATTGCTGCCGTGCGCTCGCAAGTGAACGCACTCATGGCCGATCGACCGCTCTTCGCTTGGTAATTATGTTATTAAATTATTGATTTATTAAGTCATTTTTTTCTATGCATAAGAAACGACAATTTTTTGCACTTTTGTTCATCGCCATTGCCATGGTGGTGCTGCTTTTTGTCGAAGGAAATGAGGCAGAAAAGAAGGGCGAAAAGCAGTTTTTTGCCGAATCAGGATTTGTTTTTGGCACCACCTATTCTGTGAAATACGAGTCCGATACGGCGCTCACAGCGGTCATTCGCGAGGCTATGCAGCGCGTCGATGGTTCGCTATCGATGTTCAACGAGCAGTCGACCATTTCGGCTATCAATCGTAATGATACCAGCGCGGTGGTCGACTCGCTGTTTGTGCGCGTGTTCAGCCGCAGCATGCAGATTTCCGAAGCAACGCATGGTGCGTTCGATATCACCGTGGCGCCGCTCGTCAATGCTTGGGGATTTGGTTTCAAAAATAAGACAATGCCCACACAACGTCAGGTCGATAGTCTGTTGCAAGTGGTTGGTTATCAGAAAATTAGGATAGAAGATGACAAAATTGTGAAGGACGATCAGCGCATCATGCTCGACTGCGGCGCCATAGCCAAAGGCTTCGGTTGCGATGTGGTGGTGGAGGCTTTGCGTGCCAATGGTGTGGAAAATTACATGGTCGAAATTGGCGGCGAAGTGGCTGTTGGCGGTCATAATGCCAGCAACGACGCTTGGCAAATCGGCATAAACAAACCAATCGACGACAGTCTGTCGGTTCGGAGCGAACTCGAGGCGGTGGCGCAACTTTCGTACGGCGGCATGGCGACTTCGGGCAATTATCGCAATTTCTACATGCACGATGGCAAAAAATATGCACACACCATCGATCCAAAAAGCGGTCGCCCAGTGCAGCATAACTTGCTGAGTGCTACCATCATAGCCGCCGATTGCATGACTGCCGATGCGTTTGCTACAGCCTGCATGGTTTCAGGACTCGATAGCGCAATCAGTTTCTGCCAAGCCAACAATCTGCAAGGTTATTTCATCTACACCGATGGAACGACTGAAGGCTACAAAATTGCCATGACCAGCGGATTCCCAGTAAAATAATTTGTTTCTAATTGTTTCTTGCGCTTCGCGCTGTTTTTTGTTTGGTCGCAGGCTAATTAAGTAATTGGAAATTAAATAATTGGGTAATTGAAATGAAACGATTTTTGATAATACTGTTGCTGCTTTCGTGCATTTTTCCTGCATTTGCGCAGGCCGATAGCGTGTCAACTTCTTCAGAATCGGGTTTTATGCGATTTTTCCGTAGGCTCTACATTCCGTGTGAGGCGGGTGTGAGTTACTACTCGGCTGGCACGCTCAAGGCTGGCTACACGCTGAAAGCCGCCATCGAATGGCGACATCATCAGGACAAGGGCGTGTACTACTGTCTGCTCTACAACGACCGTACGATGAGCTACGCCGACCAACTGCTCGAAGGCACGAACTTGAGCAAAGGTAAGGCGCATTTTTCCGACCTTATTATCGGCCCTGGCTATCGTTTTGGGATTTGTGAAAAATTCCGCATTGCCACGCTGGCGCAGGTTGGCGTGTCGTTTTGCGACTATAACGATGTGGTGCCAGACCTCGAGGCTTCGTCGGCTGCCAAACGCGACATCTATTCGCTCGAAGATCGTCAAAAAATATTGCCCGTGCTGAAACTCTCGGCCTATTTCGAGTACTATCTTTTCAAGACCTTTGCGCTCTACATCTCGGCTGGCTATGTGCAACATTTGCAACCAACGCCCTTTAGCACCGCACTCCGCACCGATGGCTCGCTCGATGTGAACGTAGGTTTCACCACAACGCTGTATTAAGGTAGACTCTAAAAATTCTACGCGTTTATTGTTTTCTTTGGTCGTTTAAAAAAAGTTTCTGCGATTTTTGTCGCTCTTTGCGAATTTT
>CAVFDI010000010.1:0-37095 GCA_963621145.1 Paludibacteraceae bacterium
TTTAATTGATAATTGACAATTTTTGAGCGCAATTTTGGATAGTGTACGTTTTGACAACGTGCCACACAAATTTTCAAATCTTCAAATAAACAATTCGAAACAGCGCGAAGCGCGCGAAACGATTAGAAACTTTTCTAACTAGGAATCAGAAATAGGAATATGCTTGCTGAAGAGGAATTGAGACAGGCCGAGAGGATTTTGGCCGACTACTTGAAGCGGAAGCGATTGCGTCGTACGCAGGAGCGTTTCAAGTTGTTGGAGGTGGCGTATGCTCAGCCGTCGCATTTTTCGGCCGACGACCTGCTAGCCTTGGCAGCGAGCGAGTTTCGTGTGAGTCGCGCCACGGTCTACAACACGCTGGAATTGCTAGTCGACTGTCGCCTGCTGGTGAAACATCAATTCGATGCGCAACGTACTGAATATGAGAAGATTACGAGTAGCGCAACGCATCATCATCGTATCTGCTTGGGTTGTGGCGCAGTGAGCGAATTCACCGATCAGAAAATTCGGCGCGCGGTGCAATATCGCCATTTTTCGGCTTTCGAACCGACGCACTACACGCTCTATCTGTACGGCTATTGCAAGAGTTGCGCCAAAAAACTGAAAAAATGACACAAATTTTGCGGTGGCACGATTGTTGAGTGCTAGAAACCAGAAATTAGAAACTTTGAAATCAGAGATAACGAACTTATGGAAACAACATCAATTTTCTTGAATCCTTGGGTGATATTTATCGGCATTGCTCTGTTGAGCTGGGTTGTGCAAATCGCTTTTCAGGCAAAATTCAAACGCTATTCGAAAGTTGCGCTTCCGTGCGGACTTTCGGGTGCCGATGTAGCGCGTAAAATGCTGGCCGACAACGGAATAACCGATGTCACAGTGCGCCAAACCAATGGCATTTTGACCGACCACTACGATCCGACTTCGAAGACGGTGAATTTGAGCGAAAATGTTTACAATTCGTGCAGTGTGGCTGCTGCTGCGGTGGCTGCTCACGAGTGCGGACACGCTGTTCAGCATGCCTATGGTTACGTGCCGCTGAAAGTGCGCAGTGCCTTGGTGCCAGCCGTCTGCTTCTCGTCGAAATATGTGTCGTGGATTTTGCTTGCGGGCATGCTTTTGCTCAATATTTTCCCAGGCTTGATGTTGCTTGGAATCGTGCTTTTCGCCGTTACCACGCTGTTTAGTTTTGTTACGCTGCCTGTCGAGATAAATGCGAGCAGTCGCGCGCTGGCATGGCTTAACAACGCTGGCATAACCGACTACGAGACGCATTCGCAAGCCGAAAGTGCGCTGCGTTCGGCTGCCTACACCTATGTGGTTGCCGCACTCAGCTCGTTGGCTACACTGTTCTACTATATCTTGATTTTTATGTCGCGAAGAGACTGAGGAAAATCATCGAATTATTGAATCATTGAATTATAGAATTATTTCATGCTATCTATCATCGTTGCAATAGCGCAAAATTTGGCCATCGGCAAGAATAACGATCTGCTTTGGCACTTGTCGGCCGACCTGAAACATTTCAAGCAACTGACGTCGGGACACACTGTGATAATGGGCGAGCGCACCTATCTTTCGCTGCCGAAACGCCCGTTGCCAAATCGCCGCAACATTATCATCAGCGACCGCATGGAGGCGCAATACGACGGTTGTGAGATGGCGCATAGCATCGCCGAGGCCGCGGCTCTTTGTCGCCCCGACGAGGAGAGTTTTGTGATTGGTGGCGGCAGCATCTATCGTCAGTTTATGCCCATTGCCGACCGATTGCACATCACTTGGGTCTATCGCGATTTCGAAGCTGACACTTTTTTTCCAGCCATCGACGAGAAAATTTGGCAACCCGTCGAAACTTCCGAGCGCATGCGCGACGAAGCCTCGGGACTCGAGTTCGCTTTCGTAACTTATGAGCGAGTGAAAAAGTAAAAAATGTAGAGACTCGCTGAGTGAGTCCGCGCAGAAACACAACAATCTGAAAATTGAAATCTCTTGAGTAAGCACAAACATAAATTTTGGGAGAAACTGCGGTTCAAATATCGTGTGTCGATTTTGAACGAGAATACACTGTCGGAGGCGTTTCACATGCAACTGTCGCGTCTTTCGGTGTTCTTGATAGTCAGCGTTTTTGCCATTTTGTCGTTCTTGCTGCTCTCGCTCATCATTTTTCTGACGCCAATAAAACACTACTTGCCTGGCTACAGCGATGCCTCCATTCGTACCGATTTGGTGGAGCAGGTTTTGTATGTCGATTCACTGCAAGGTCAACTCGACCTGCAAGCCATGCAACTGGCGGTGATCAAGGACATTGTAGCTGGTAATATCACACCCGATTCTATCAATACCGATTCGCTTACGATGACCGATTGGAAGCAACTTTCGCTCGATAAATCGCAGCGCGAAGCTGATTTTTGTGCCGATTTTGAGCAGACCGAACGTTACAATCTTGGTTCGCTCGAAACGCCGCACGCAACTGTGGCGCATGTTTTCATCAAGCCTGTGAAGGGCGTCATTACGCATCCGTTCGATCCCGAATCGCGCCATCTGGGTGTTGATGTGGCAACTTCGGCCGACGAGGTGGTGCTGACTGCGCTCGATGGCACGGTGATGATGACCGACTATTCGCTCGACAATGGCTACATTATTGGCATTCAGCACGCCGATAATTACATCACTTTTTATAAAAACTGCGGTCAATTGCTGAAATCGGTTGGAAACAGGGTGAATGCTGGCGAAGCCATCGCTTTTGTGCGCAATGTGCAGCCCAGCGAAAACGCCACGCCGTACCTTCATTTCGAGATTTGGAATCAAGGACAGCCGATAAATCCAACCGATTACATTGTTTTCTAAGATGGCAGCGTACATGAACTTTTTCGTTTGTTTATGAAACAAAAACTTGCAATACTTGGTTCCACGGGCTCCATTGGCACACAAACGCTCGATGTGGTGGCGGCAAATTCCGATCTTTTCGAGGTTTATGCCATTACGGCTAATAATAGCGTGGCTAAACTCATCGAGCAGGCGCGGCAATTCCACCCCGAAGCCGTAGTGGTGGCGAACGAAGCTCATTATCAGGAACTTAAAGATGCTTTAGCCGATTTGCCAATCAAGGTTTTTGCTGGTGCCGATGCTGTGGCCGAAGTGGCTGCGTTGCCGTCGGTCGATACGGTGATAACTGCTATGGTGGGCTATGCGGGCTTGAAACCGACGATTGCGGCCATCGAGGCGGGCAAAAAAATTGCACTTGCCAACAAGGAGACGCTCGTAGTGGCTGGCGAACTCATCACGCGCCTCACGCTCGAACATCACGCCTCCATTTTGCCTGTCGATTCGGAACATGGTGCTATTTTTCAGTGCCTTGTGGGCGAAAATCCCGACGAAGTGGAGAAAATAATACTCACTGCCTCGGGCGGTCCGTTTCGTACAAAATCGCGCGAAGACCTTACTCATGTTACAGCAAAAGAGGCTCTTCGCCATCCAACTTGGCAGATGGGTGCAAAAATCACTATCGACTCGGCAAGCATGATGAATAAAGGTTTCGAGGTGATTGAGGCCAAGTGGCTTTTCGGCTTGAAGCCCGACCAGATTGATGTGGTGGTGCATCCGCAAAGCATCGTTCACTCCATGGTGCAGTTCCGCGATGGCAGCATCAAGGCGCAACTTGGCGTGCCTGATATGCGTCTGCCGATTGAATACGCACTCACATTTCCAGAGCGGCAAAAGACTGATTTTGAGCGACTTGACTTTGCAAAATGTAGTCAGTTGACTTTCGAAAAACCCGATTTTGAGCGATTCAGGAATCTGGCTTTGGCGTTCGAGGCCATGGCAAAAGGCGGTAATATGCCGTGCATTGTGAATGCTGCCAACGAGGTGGCTGTGGCGGCTTATCTCGAAGACAAAATCGGCTTCCTCGGCATGAGCGATCTGATTGAAAAGACCATGAACAAAGCGCATTTCGTGGCGCAGCCAACCTACGACGACTATGTCGCAACCGATGCCGAAGCGCGCAAAATTGCACGACAACTTCTTTAATTTTATCTCATTTTTAACAAGATTATTTTCTCGAAATGACATTTTTGATAAAAGCGGCGCAACTGATTTTGGCGCTATCGATTTTGGTGTTTGTCCACGAATTGGGACACTTTGGTTTTGCACGACTTTTCAAGGTGCGTGTCAACAAATTTTACCTGTTTTTCAATCCGAAATTTTCGATTGTTCGATTCAAAAAAATAAATGGCAAATGGCGTGTGCGCTGGTTTTCGCCGAATGTTGAGCCGAGCGTGAAACCCAAACTCGACGAATGGGGACACGAGGTAACCGACAAAAAAGGCAAAACTGTTTACGAGCCATTTTCGGACGAGGAATTGGCGGCTCTGCCCGAAGATGATTGGCGTCGCTACCCCGAAAATACCGAGTGGGGCATTGGTTGGGTGCCGCTGGGAGGCTATTGCAGCATCGATGGCATGGTGGACGAAACCACCGACAGCGGTCAACTCGCTACCGAGCCAAAACCGTGGGAATATCGTGCAAAACCTGCATGGCAGCGGCTTTTCATAATCACTGGCGGCGTGCTGATGAACTTTGTTACAGCTATCGTAATCTATGCGGCAATGCTCGGACATTGGGGCAAAACGCAACTGCCCATGCAAAATGCTACGCTTGGTTACGACTATTGCGAAATTGCGCAGCGGTGCGGTTTCCAGAATGGCGATATCATCATCTCTGTCGATGGCGACACGGTGAAATTTGCCAAAGATGCGCTCGAAACGATTGTGATTGAAGGGAAGAAAAATGTGGTGGTTCGCCGCCATGGAGTGGACACGCTGATAACGCTGCCGAGCGACTTTGCACAGCAACTTTTGGCGGAAGAAGAGACAAGTTTCCTTGAATTGCGAATGCCGTTTGTGGTAAAAGAAGCAGTAGCCCATTCGCAGGCAGAAAAAATCGGTCTGCAAGACGGCGACAGCGTGATTGGCTTGAACGGCAAATCGTTGGCAACTTATGGCGAGATTTCGAAAGAGCTTTCGCATTTGGCTGGTCAGCGCACCGACATCACTTTTGTGCGCCAAGGCAAAATTGTAACCGACAGCATTGCGGTGGATAGCCTCGGACGAATTGGCGTGTACATTCGCAGCGATTTGAGCGAATTTTTCACGCTCGAACACACCGAATACGGCTTTTTCGCATCTATCCCAGCGGGTTGGCAAATGATGTGCGACGTGCTTGGCTCGTATGTCAAACAGTTTCGACTTGTATTCACCAAAGAGGGCGCAAAAAGTCTGGGCGGCTTCGGTGCCATCGGCAATCTGTTCCCTTCAATGTGGGATTGGGCAATATTCTGGAACATGACTGCGTTCCTCTCGGTAATTCTAGCTTTCATGAACATTTTACCAATTCCCGTCCTCGATGGCGGCTACGTGCTTTTCCTGCTCTACGAGATGATTTTCCGCCGCAAACCGAGCGACAAATTCATGGAAATATCGCTCAATATTGGCTTCTTTTTGTTGCTTGCGCTGCTCATCTACGCCAACGGAAACGATATTTATAAACTGATTTTCAAGTAAATACGCAAAATCTAAATAAAAAAAGCGGCTACTCCAAATGGGGCGGTCGCTTTTGTTTTGAAAATTGAAATTTGGCATTTTTCTCATTCGGCTTTTTTTGCTAACTTTGCGGTCGAAAATAAGCGGCTTCTAGATGTACGAAAAACGCACAAAAGAGAGGAACATGATTTTCGGTTTGCGGGCTATAATCGAGGCAATCGATGCGGGGCGCGAGCTGGATAAGGTCTTTTTGCGCCGCGAGCTCGATGGCGCTTTGGCGCGCGAACTTGTGGAAAAATTGCACAAAAATTCCGTTCCTGTTCAGCGCGTTCCTGCCGAAAAACTCAATCGCTTGACCGACAAAAATCACCAAGGCGCGGTGGCTTTCTTGTCGGAAATTGAGTATCAGAACATCGAAGATATTGTGCCGATGCTCTACGAACAGGGTCGCACGCCGCTCTTTGTGATGCTCGATGGCATAACCGACGTACGCAATTTTGGCGCCATTGCTCGCACTTGCGAATGCGCTGGCGTCGATGCGCTGATTGTGCCGACTGTTGGTGGCGCAACTGTTACGGCCGATGCCGTGAAAACTTCGGCGGGCGCATTGCACATTTTGCCAGTATGTCGCGTGCAGAGTCTGCATGGTTGCGTTAGTTATCTGCAAAAATGTGGAATCAATGTGGTGGCGGCCACCGAACATGCCACGCACGACTATACGAAGTGCGATTTCAGCATGCCAACGGCCATAGTGATGGGCGCCGAAGATGTTGGTGTTTCGCCCGATATTCTGCGTATCTGCAACGACAAAGTCGCCATCCCTATCGTTGGAAAAATTGAGTCGCTCAATGTATCGGTTGCGGCTGGTATAGTCGTCTACGAAGCCGTTCGCCAACGAAAAATAGATTTGTAACGAAAAAAATATCTGTAACTATAAAATTCTGACACCTTGGAAATTCTGTACGAAGACAACCATATCATCGCAGTGAACAAGACCTGCTCGGACATAGTTCAAGGCGATAAAACGGGCGATGAACCGCTATCGGATCAGGTAAAAGCTTATCTGAAAGAGACCTACGGCAAGCCGGGAAATGCTTTTTGTGGCGTTACGCATCGCCTCGATCGGCCAGTGAGCGGTGTAGTGCTTTTTGCCAAGACTAGCAAGGCTTTGACGCGACTGAACGATATGTTTCAGGAACATCAGATTAGTAAAACCTATTGGGCAATAGTGAAAGATGCGCCTGCAGAGCCAGAAGGCACGCTCGAGCATTTTCTCATTCGCAACGAAAAACAGAACAAAGCCTACGCCTACGACACGCACAAATCGAGTGCAAAATTGGCGCGACTTCACTACAAAACCATTGCGCAGAGCGACAATTACACGCTGCTCGAAATTCAGCTCGAGACAGGGCGGCATCACCAAATTCGCTGCCAGTTGGCGAAAATCGGTTGCCCAATCAAAGGCGATTTGAAATATGGTGCAGCGCGTTCGAATCCCGATGGCGGCATTTCGTTGCACGCTCGCAGCCTCGAATTTGAGCATCCAGTGACGCATCAGCCAATAAAAATAGTTGCTCCAATCCCGAATGAACGCTTGTGGCAAGAGATCACCAGTTCACTTCGTGAAGAGGAAGAGCAAAAGTAAACTTTTGGCGGATAAAACGAAAGTAGGGGTGCGAAAACGCATCCCTACATTTTTTTGCTTCAATTGTCAAGCGGCTCATTCATCGAGAATGTAGAGGTCGCTGGCAGCAATGCGCTCGAGCGGCTGAAGCACTTCCACAGTGATGCCTTTCTCGACTAGAGCATTGTTCACCGTGTTGAATGCCAGTTCGGGTGTGTTGTTTTCCTGACTCAGGTGGCACAGAAAGACATGTGTGAGCGTTTCGGGCCAATTGTCGGCTAGGAAATGCGCCGTGTGATCGTTGCAAAGATGTCCCGTGTGGCTGCGAACGCGCTGTTTTAGCGGGTAAGGGTAGCGACCATTTTTCAGCATGGCATCGTCGTAGTTGGCCTCTATCACCAAATAATTTGCTTTGGCAATGTGGTCGGCCACCTCTTTGCTAATGTAGCCAAGGTCGGTTGCGATAACGAAATTTTTGCCGCGATAACAGAATGTGTAGCCCACGCAGTCGGTGGCGTCGTGGCTCACGGGGAACGACTGAATGGTGAAGTCGCGAATGACGATGTGTTCGCCTTTTTTGTAGAATTTGCGGCACGACACGAGTTTTTCGGTTACGCGATAGTTGCGGTTGATGCCGTCGTGCATCTCTTTGGTGGCGTAGACTGGAATGTGGTATTTTTCGCCAAGCACGCCCACGGAGCAGATATGGTCGGTGTGGTCGTGTGTGATGAAAATGCCCCAAATCTGGTCGAACGAGATGTTGTGTTTTTTGAGTTCGCGTTTCACTGTGCGAACGCCCACACCAGCATCGATTAGGAATCCATATTCGCCCGTGCCGATGTAGTAACAGTTGCCGCTGCTACCGCTTCCCATGCTCAAAAATCGCAAACTTTTCTCGTCCATGTCGTCTTTCAAAAAAGCGGTTGCAAAATTACAAAAAAAATTGCATTGACGAAAAAGATTGTCGTGTCGCTTAAAAACCTCGTACCATTTTCTTAGAAATCGATGGCAAATCCAGCGTGAATGTTGAAACCTGCTTGCGCATAGTACCAAGGTGTATATTGCTGATTTTCAGGCGAAAATGCGCCATCTTTCACGCCAGAAAAATAGCTGTACGAACCGCCGTTCGAGGCATATTTGGCGTTGAAAAGGTTGTTCATTTGCACCGAAATGGTCAGATTTTTCAAAATGCGTTTAATCGGTATTTTGTATGCTAAATGCAGATTGTTCACGCAGTAGGCTTTGAGCATTGCGGCAGAATTTTGGGTGTTGTCGAGATACTGTTTCCCCACAAAATTGGTCTGAAAAATGGCATTGAAGCCTTTCACGTCGAACTGAAAATTGCTCACAGCCGTGATGCTTGGCGAAAAAGCGATGTCGGTGTCGCCATATTTCACTAGCACCTGACCGCCGTTTTCCACCACGGTCTCGTCGTTCCAGTCGGCGTCCCAATCGTCGACCCAATCTTCGTAGTTGCGAATTTTGTTGCGGCTCAGGGTCAGACTGCCGTCCCAGCGGAACCAATCGCACGGCGTAACGCCCAGCAAAAATTCAATGCCCATGCGGTAACTATCTTTCACATTTTTGGTGAGATAAGCACCTGTATCGCTCATTTTGCCAGTCAAAACCAGTTGGTTGTCGTAGTCCATGAAGTAGAGATTTGCGCCTACGTGAAAAATGCGATGCGTGTAGTTGTAGCCCAGTTCGTAGTCGTAGAGTCGCTCCGACTGCGGCACGTCGTTCGGACCAGCCTCGGTGTAGTTTTTGCGCGTTGGCTCGCGGTTGGCCATGGCAAAACTGAAACTTGCGTTATGCCCGCCATTGGTGTACGAAATGCCCGCTTTCGGGTTCACAAAATTGAATTTTTCGTGAATCGGAATCTCCTCCAAATCCTCATCGTTGATGCCCGAAATCTGGTAGTCGATGTGTCTGTATTGCACGTCGCCAAACAGTTCCAAGCCGTCGATTATGGTCCAATTGGCTTTCAGATAGACATTCGCATCGAATTTATTGGCTTTGTTGCGGTAGTATTCAAAATCTTTCGGAATGCTCTGGTTGTAGTTGCGCACCCACAGCACATTTCCCCAGTGCGCGCCCTGATAGTTGTTTACTGCACCGCCCAAAGTGGCATGCACTTTTGCATTTTGATAACTTACAGCCAGCACGCCGCCATAAAAATGGTTGTTCAGATGTTTTTGGTTGATGAGATCGGCGCGTTTGACTAGATTTCCAGCGGTGTCGGTGAAATTTTCAAGACCGAAATCGCCCAATTTTTTGTTCACTTTGTACTGCTCGTAGTAGCCGCTGCCGTGTGTGTAGTGCAGCGCTGCATTCAGACTCCAATTGGTCGTAAAACGGTGTGACACATGCAGTTGCGCATGTTGTTGTGCGTAGTTGTCGGTCTGGTTGTCGTAGTAAGCGGTGTTGCCCTCGTCGTCGGTGTATTCGCCTGCGGGATTGTAGCGACGGTTGGCTCCATTCAGCCCGTAAGCCACATCGTAGGTTACACCGTCCCAAGCCATATAGGTTTTCTCTTTTCCGCCGAAAAGGAGCAGTTTCACCATCGTGTTTTCGCCGTACCATGCGCCCGAAGCGTAGTACGAGTAGAGGTCAGATTTGGCGCGTTCGAGAAAACCATCGCTGTTCACTTTCGAGAATCGTGCATCGAACGCAAAACCGTTGTTCATTAGTCCAGTGCCGATTTTTGCGCTCTCGCGGAAGGTGTTGTACATGCCGCCGTTGAACGCGATGGAGGCGTAGGGTTGCGGTTGTGCTTTTTCGGTGAGCATATTCACCGACGCGCCAAATGCCGACGCGCCGTTGGTCGATGTTCCTACGCCGCGCTGCACATTTACCTCGCTCATCGACGAGGCCATGTCGGTCATGTTTACCCAAAACACCGTTTGCGATTCGCCATCGTTCAGCGGCACGCCGTTCACGGTCATGTTTATTCGGCTTTGGTCGGTGCCGCGCACACGAAAATAGGTGTAACCCACGCCCAATCCATCGTCGCTCGTAACCACCAATGATGGCGTGAGCGTGAGCAGATAAGGCAGGTTTACGCCTGTGTTTTGCTGCTGTAGTTGCGCTTCGGTGTAACTTTGTGTGATGAGTGGAGTTTCGTTTTTCAGTCTGATCGACGACACCACAATTTCGTCCAGTTCGCCGCTCATGGCAATGCTGTCCGACGCCTCTTGTGCAGCAACCAATGTGCTGCAGAGTAGGGCAAAAGCAAAAATTGAGAATGATTTTTTCATATTTCCTCCAAAAAATTATTCTAAGAAAATGTTTTGGAGGTTGCGCGAAAAGTGCGCGTGCAGAGCCGACTTTTTCCCTTCGCAGCATTGCCTGCGCAGGTTCAAAGGGTATAATCTCAGCCATGGTTTATGCGCCATGGCACCCCCAAAATTTCGGCTGCAAAGTTAGTGATTTTTGCTTTTGAATGATCAACTTTAGTGAGTTTTTTTCAAAATCCCACTCTGCTGTGTCCGCAGCCCGCAAGTTTTTCGTTGCTGCAGAGGGTGATTATTTCGTCGATGCCGGGCAGGTTGCCACTCACCACCTCTTGCATGGTGACTTTGCGCACGATGTTGTCAATTTCGCCGCCGCTGAAGTCGAAAGCTGTGGCAAGACGCTGCGCCTGCTCGTCGTCGAGCGATGGCAGTTTGTCGCGCCAAATGCTCTGCTTAGCCGTAAGCGATGGTTTCTCGAAATGAATTTTGAACAAAAATCTACGTTCGAATGCCGCATCAAGATTGCTCTGAAGGTTGGTGGTGGCTATCAGAATACCATCGAGCCGTTCCATCTCTTCGAGAATGATGTTCTGAATGGCATTTTCGGTCTGACTGACGCCCGAATTGTGCCCTGTCATCTGTTGGCGAGTCGAAAAAATTGCATCGGCCTCGTTGAATAGCAAAATTGGTTTCAAACCTTTGCTGCTGTTGCATTTGCTGCGGTAGTCGGAGAAAATCTTCTTCACTATCTTTTCGCTCTCGCCAAACCACATACTTTTTGAGTTGCTTATGTCCACGTGCACCACATCGCGACCAGTGCGTTTGGCCCACTGCATCACGGTTTCGGTTTTGCCAGTGCCTGGCGCGCCATAGAGCAGCACTGCAATGCCTTTGGGCAAGCCTTTCGCCTCGAGGCGCGATACAAGTTTCTGATAATTTTCTTCCTGAATGGACTCCTCGACCAACGACAACTGTTTTTGCTGCTCAGCAGAATAAAAGAGGTGCTTTTCGATGATTTTTTCGGCCGCAATGCAGTTGTTGTAGCCGCTCGCCTGCTCGATAAAGAGGTACGCATCTTCTTCGAAAAACAGCTCTTTGCCTTTGTCGGTTAGCCCAATGCGCGTGCTTTCGCCGCCGAAAAGGCTTGTCTGCGTGTGAATCTCTACCAATCCCGTCACTTGCAGCTCGTGCGTCTCTTGTTTTAGCATGCGAATGGCCTCTTTGCGCTTTCTCATGGGGTAGAGGCAGCCCAGTTCTTGCATAAGATTGACGTCGTTATGCTCTTTGGCGCACGCATCGCAAACAATGTAGAAAAGCGCGCGCTCGTCGCTATTTTTGATGATTTGGCGAATGCGCTGCAATATGCTGAGCGAACTGTTGCAATCTTCTATCTGCAAAATGCGCTCGTTGATGCTCACCATGGCGCCGGGCGCTTCGTTGTCGTATTCGCAACTGTGCACAAAATCTGCCACGGCATTGGCAAATTTGTAGCGGTCGAGGTTGGCGTATTGCGCGCAGAATGTGGCATAATCTTCTTCCAAAAAGAGTTTTTTACCTTTTTCGGTCAGTATTATGTCTTCTTTGTCGCTCGAAATTTCTATCAACTTCTGCATAACGAGCGGGTGCGTGCCTTCGATGAGAGTTCTTTTTTCTTTAAAAAATGTGCTGAATGCTTCGCCAAAAATGTCGCTCAGTGTGGTCTCGATGTCGGTGCAATGTCGACGACGCCCCATAGAACTGTAAAAATCTTTGCAGGTGCTGTAGAAAATTACGCGGTGTTGAATTTCGGGGATCAGTTTTTTCAACTCTTGAACGAATTGAAACTCAGGGTGTTCAATTTCAATGCTTTGCGTCATTTGCATCAACGACTCTGTTTGAATTTCGCGGTCTTCTACTTGGTCGGCAATTATCTTGCAAAAGTCGTAGCGGTCGAATTCTTTGTCGAACAGCTTCATGTCGATCGACTCGGGCAGGCGGTTGTTTGTGATGCAATCGAGCACATAACTTGGCACCATGTATTCGCGGAAATTGCGGCGCGTCTCGGTGTTGTTTGTCTGCACCACCAGACCGCGATCCATCAATTTGTTCAGTGCTGGCATGTATTCCATCACATCGAGCACGGTGCTGTCGAAATAGCGCGCAAGGTCATCCATGTCGCTCTGATGGCAATTGCAACTGGTGTCGAAAAGCGCGGCAAATATGATCGCCTCGTTTTTGTTGTCGAAATTGAGTGCAGTGGCTAGGGCAGTCAGCGCCTCGCTGGTTTCTTTAGTTCCAAGTTTTGCGAGTTTGCTCTGCCTAATGCGCGCTGCTGCGGTCTTCACCAGTTGAATGTAAGTCTTCATAAATATCTCCTCCAGTTAAGTTAATTTCAGATTGATTTTTGCTCCGCTTGGCATTGCTCAAACGAGTTTGGCACTGCTCTCGCTTATCGCAAAAATTCAGATTTGGGCAGTGAGCGAGTTGAATCGTAGATTTTGTTTTGCAAAAGTAAGCCTTATCACTGCCAAAATGTGGCAGCTATTTTGGTTCCGTAATGATTTTTTTTGTAAATTGCTGATTCTTAGCGCACTACAGATTTTTTTCGTTTGTACAAAATGTACGAAAAAGATTTGATAATAAAAAATTGTCCAAATTTTGCCTTGGTTCTCTCTGCCTAAAAAAATAGGAAATGCTGGGCGAAAATTAATCGCGACGAATTTTTTTGTTAGAAAAATGCCGAATTTTGCGAGAAATGATAAATTTGTGCTAACTTACTGAAAATTAAAGTAATATCAAATCTCTATTCCGATAAAATACAACTTTTCAGCCTTCGTAATCCGATAAAAACTAACTTTCTGCCTTCCGAAATCCGATAAAATACAAACAAAAACGACCCATCGTGCGATGAGTCGTCTCTTTTTTTGATGTAATTTTTTGGGTCTGCTTTTAGTGCAGCAACCAATCTATGGCCGATTGTATGTGGATGCGTTTTCCTTCGAGTTCAACATCTCGCGTTGCGCTGAATGCGACGAGCGTAAGGCGGTCGCAATGCAGATTTTCGGAGGCTTTTAGCAATGCCGAAGTTTCGCGTGCGTAGGTTTTGGGCGAATCGATGTCGTACGCCACTTGTATCAATTCTATTACTCGGCTCTGCTCGCAGACAACAAAATCCAATTCTTTCGACTGCGAAGTCGGCTTGTAGAAATAGATGTCGTGAAAATATATGGCAGCGCGGCGCAATAGTTCCACATACACTACATTTTCGAGTCGCCAACCGATATTTTCTGGCATCAGCGCATTTTCGCGATTGTTTTGCAGCCCCAAGTCTACTAGATAGGGTTTGGTGCACCGTATGCGCTCTTTGCTTTTGAACGAATGCTTGGTTAGCAGCAATATCAAAAACGCCTGCCGCAAATAGTCGACATATTTTTTTAGTGTTTTGTCCGAAATGCCGAGTTGTTTCGCCAGTTTTTCGTATTTTATCTCTTGGCAAGTGTTGTTTATGAGGTAATCGGCCACAATGCGCAAATTTTCGATGTTGCGTATTTTGTAACGTTTTTGCACGTCTTTGCTTATTATTGCTTCGATAAGACTCTGCACATAGGCGCGTTTGTTGCGCAGTTTTTGCATTTCGGGGAAACCGCCATCTTGAATGTAGGTCAGAAATGCGCGTTTTCGCTCGGCGTCGGCCTTGGTGGTGATGCCTCTGCGGTCTATTTTGTGATAATCGCAATACTCCGAAAACGAGAATGGATAGAGGCGAATCTCGTTGTATCTGCCCGTGAGGTGCGTGGCCAATTCGCTGCTGAGCAATTTTGCATTACTACCCGTAACAAACACGTGCACATTGGTGCGGAGCAGACGGTTTACAAACAGATGCCATCCATCGACATTCTGAATCTCGTCGAAAAAAAAGTAGTCTATCTCGGTTCCGTAAAGCTGATAGATGCACGAAAGCAGCGTGTTTAGGTCTTCTACAGCCATATTTGCCAAACGGTCGTCGTCGAGGTTGGCGTAAGCGTATTTTATATGGTGTTCTTTCAGCACTTTGTGGCAAATGGTCGATTTCCCGCTTCGGCGCACGCCTATCACCACTTGCGCCAACGGACTATCGAACTCGAAAAGTCTCTCTTCGCGCCGTCGAACCCACTTCGATGGATTGTAGTTTTGCACATTTTGCTGCTGCTCTGCTAGCACTTGAAGTATTATTTTTTCGTCTACCATAATACGAATTTTTCTGTTGAGTTTGCAAAGGTAATACTTTTTTCTGACAAACGGCTGAAAATCAGTAATTTTTTTGAGTTAAATCCGATAAAAAACGATTTTTACCTCTTTTTATTCCGATAAAATACAACTTTTCAGCCTTCGTAATCCGATAAAAACTAACTTTCTGCCTTCCGAAATCCGATAAAATACAAGTTTTCCGATTAGTTCTTGGCGCAAAACATTGCCGCAATACACCATAGATATATTGCAGAAAAATTTTTGGAAAGTCCGTAAGGTTACTTTTCGGACAGGTCGGTGAGCAGTTTTTCCATCAGCCGCGACATGGGATAGTCGGCAAGATTGGCTGTTGGAACTATTATAAAATCGGTGTTTGTGGCGTCGATTTTCGGAATCTCTACTGCCAGACAGCGTGTAAAAATGCGTTGATGCGTGAGTATGTGCTTGCGCACGGGCGTTGTTTGTGTAAACGTAAATGGCTGATTGCCAATGATTTTCTGAAAATAATCGGAGGAAAAAATTTTCTCAATTGCTAAATCTTCGGCAGCCTCGACGAGCGGGAACTCATAAAGTCCCTGCCAAATGTCGCCCGCCGTGCGCTGGTGGAGCAGTGTTTTGCCATCGGAAACAGGAAAAATGTAGTTGAAATAGCGGTTGCGCACTTGCGTTTTGCCCTGTTTTCGCGGGAGCGTACTGACACTATTTGTGGCTAGTGCGGCGCAACTAGCGGCCAGAGGACACTCGTCGCAACGGGGCGCAGTGGGCGTGCAGTGTAGCGCGCCAAACTCCATCAATGCTTGGTTGTGCAGCGCAGGCTGTGTGGGCGAAAGTACCTCGTCGGCCAGCTGAAAAAACTGACGCTGTCCTGCTGCCGTATCGATGGGCGTGTCGAGTCCAAAATAGCGCGCCAACACACGATAGCCGTTGCCATCGACCGCGGCGTAGGGCTGATTGTAGGCAAACGAACAGATGGCAGCCGCCGTGTAACGTCCTACGCCAACAAGCGAAAGCACATCGGCATGGTTTTTAGGGAAAATTCCGCCAAATTTCTGCACAATTTGTTGCGCCGACGCATGTAAATGGCGCGCGCGGCTATAGTACCCCAATCCCTGCCACGCCTTCAAAATCTGGTCTAATGGAGCGGCTGCAAGTGTCTGAACATCAGGAAATTGTGCGATGAAACGATGATAATAATCCAACCCTTGCGCCACTTGCGTCTGTTGCAAAATAATTTCGGACACCCATATAAGATAGGGATCGCGCGTGTGGCGCCACGGCAAATCGCGGCAGTTGGCTAAATACCAATGGATCAGCGTATTAGAAAAAGCGTTTTCGTTGTGCATATCGACTACAAAATTGCGCATTTTTCGACAAAAAATGTCGGTTTCGAGAAAAAAAAATTGCTAAATGCTTGTATTTCAAAAATAATTAGTAATTTTGCAGTCCGAAAATACGAACTCGGGTCAAATAAAATCATCAAAAAAGATAACCCCTAAATTTAAAGGAAATGACTAAAGCAGACATCATCAACGAGATTGCTAAAAACACTGGCCTGCCAAAAGAAGATGTGCTACGCACAGTTGAAGCATTCGTCGAGACCATCAAAACATCGTTGGGCGAGGGTAAACGCCTTCAAGCACAAGGCAAAGCCGATTTGGCAAAAGAACACAACGTGTATTTGAGAGGTTTTGGTAGTTTTATCGTGAAAACGCGCGCAAAAAAGACCGCTCGCAACATCTCGAAAAACACCACCATCATCATTCCGGAACACAGCATTCCGGCGTTCAAACCATCGAAAGAATTCGTTGAAAAACTGAAATAACGAATTTAAGTTGTTTTACATTTTAAATTCTAACGACTATGCCAAACGGTAAAAAACACAAAAGGCACAAAATGTCTACCCACAAACGCAAAAAACGTTTAAGAAAGGATAGACATAAGAAAAAATAAGGCTTAGGTCTGCCTTTGAAGGGAGAAAAAACAAATTTAGAGTTCGGTATTTGGTTAGCGTCTTTAAGTTTGTTTTTTCGTTTTTGAATGTCGCGAAACTTTTCAGGTAGGTTCTAAAAATTCGCAAAGAGCGATTAATGCAGCAAAAGCATTTAGGAACTTGCCAAAAAATATAAAAGCGTAGAATTTTAGAACCTACCTTACCACATTGGAAAAAGAACTAGTAATAAGTGCGAACAGTGAGAATATCACCATTGCGCTGCTCGAGGATAAGAAGCTTGTAGAGATTCACAAAGACACGCTGCGGCCGTCGTTTGCCGTGGGCAACATCTATCTAGGTCGTGTGAAACGTGTGATGCAAGGCTTGAATGCTGCTTTTGTCGACATAGGTTCGGCAAAAGAGGCGTTTGTGCATTATCACGACCTTGGCGACCAATTCCCCACGATGAACGCCTATGTGAAGCAGTTGCTGAGCAACCGCAAGCGCATGCCCGACAAAATTGAGCGTCTGCCCGAACTCGAGCGCGATGGCAACATAAAAGATGTGCTGTCGATTGGCGATTACATTCTGGTGCAGATTGTGAAAGAACCCATCTCGACCAAAGGGCCACGGCTTACTTGCGAAATTTCGCTGGCGAGCCGCAATATGGTTTTCCTGCCTTTCGGTGAAAAAATATCGGTGTCGCAAAAAATTCGCTCGAATGCCGAGCGCACGCGTCTGCGCCAACTGATGCAAAGCATCAAACCCGCCAATTGTGGCTTGATAATGCGCACCATGGCCGAAGATAAGCGCGTAGCCGAACTCGATGGCGAACTGAAAATGACAGTAAAACGCTGGACGCAAGCCATCGAAAAAATTCGTCAATCAAACGGCATCACACTAGTTTCGGAAGAGTTGAGTCGCTCGGCTGCCATCGTGCGCGACCTGTTCGACAACGATTTCGAGTGCATCTACGTCGATAACAAAGCCGTTCAAGCCGAACTGACCGAGTATCTGCACATGATTGCGCCCGACAAGGACAACATAGTGAAACTACATCGCGAAGCAATGCCCATTTTCGAAAGTTTCGGCATTGCCAAGCAGGTGAAATCGCTCTTCGGTCGCACAGTGTCGGTGAAACGTGGCGCCTACCTCATTTTCGACCAAACCGAAGCCATGCACGTTATCGATGTGAACAGCGGCACACGCACTAGGGCTGGTCAAACGCAAGAAGAAAACGCGCTGGAGGTGAACATGGCCTCGGCCGATGAGATTGCGCGTCAACTGCGACTGCGCGACATTGGCGGCATCATCGTCATCGACTTTATAGACCTTACGGAATCGGAAAATCGCCAAAAACTGTACGAACACATGACGCAGTTGATGGCCAACGACCGCGCGCGGCACAACATTTTGCCGCTGAGCAAATTCTGCCTGATGCAGATAACGCGCCAACGTGTGCGCCCTGCCACCGTCATTCGCACCGACGAAGTCTGCCCAACCTGTGGCGGCACTGGCAAAGTGCGCCCAGCCATTTTGATAATCGACGAGATAGAAGACCAACTTGCAAGCCTTGTGGGCGACTATGGCTTCAAACACATCGAACTGCAAGTGCACCCTTACGTTAGCGCGTACATCAAAAAAGGACTCTGGTCGCTCGAACGGCGCTGGCGTTGGAAATATCATTGCCACCTGAAAGTGGTGCCGATGTTCGAACTCGGATTTTTGGAGTTTCGCTTTGTCGACGAACAAGGCGAGGTGCTAAATCTCGAGGTAATCTCAGAAATGAGTAAGAAAAATTAAAGAAAATCTATAATAATTTACAGATACACCATTTATTATGTTTGAAAACTTAAGCGAACGCCTCGAACGGTCGTTCAAAATATTGAAAGGTCAAGGTCGCATTACCGAGATTAACATTGCCGAAACACTGAAAGATGTGCGCAAGGCGTTGCTCGATGCCGACGTGAACTACAAAGTTGCCAAGACTTTCACCGACGAGGTGAAGCAAAAAGCCCTCGGTCAGAATGTGTTGCTGGCTGTGAAGCCCAACGAGATGATGGTGAAAATAGTTCACGACGAGTTGGCACGACTGATGGGCGGCGAGAATGTGGACATCAACCTGAAAGGCAATCCTGCAGTGATTTTGATGTCGGGTTTGCAAGGTTCGGGTAAGACCACTTTCTCGGGAAAATTGGCAAACATGCTCAAACACAAACGCGGCAAAAATCCGATGCTTGTGGCGTGCGACGTGTACCGTCCGGCCGCCATTGAGCAGTTGCGCGTGGTTGGCGAGCAAATTGGTGTGCCTGTCTACAGCGAGCCAGAGTGCAAAAATCCAGTTGAGATAGCGCAAAATGCCATAAAACAAGCCAAAAAAAGCGGCTGCGATGTGGTGATTGTGGATACGGCTGGTCGTTTGGCGGTCGACGAGCAGATGATGGCCGAGATCGAAGCCATCAAAAAAGCCATCGAGCCGAGCGAGACGCTGTTTGTGGTCGATGCCATGACAGGTCAAGACGCCGTGAACACTGCCAAAGAGTTCAACGAACGCATCGATTTCGATGGCGCTGTGCTTACCAAACTCGACGGCGACACGCGTGGTGGCGCGGCACTCTCAATTCGTGCGGTGGTCGATAAACCGATAAAATTTGTCGGCACGGGCGAAAAAATGGATGCTATCGATCTGTTTCACCCGCAGCGCATGGCCGACCGAATTCTCGGTATGGGCGATATTGTTTCGCTTGTGGAGCGTGCGCAGGAGCAGTACGACGAGAATGAGGCACGCCGTTTGGCGAAGAAAATTGCCAAAAATCGCTTCGATTTCAACGATTTCATGGGACAGTTGCAGCAAATCAAGAAGATGGGCAACCTGAAAGATGTTGCATCGATGATTCCTGGCGTGGGCAAGGCTTTGAAAGATGTCGACATCGACGATAATGCGTTTGTTGGCATCGAAGCCATCATTCAGTCGATGACGCCAGCCGAGCGCGAAAATCCTGCATTGCTCAATGGTAGCCGCAAAAACCGCATTGCCAAAGGCTCTGGACGTGGCATTGTGGAGGTGAACCGCCTTATCAAACAATTCGACCAAATGAGCAAAATGATGCGCATGATGCAGCAGCGCAATTTCAAGATGAGAAGATAATAGAAATTTCAGATTTCAAATTTCAGATTTCAAATTAGTGCGCAGTTCACCTGTCGTGCGTAAACTCATCAACTTCTCAACTCGTCAACTTTTTAACTTACATATGCAGATTATCGACGGAAAAAAAATTGCGGAGCAGATAAAGGCTGAGATTGCCGACGAGGTGGCGCAAATGCGAGCCAAAGGGCTGCGTGCGCCGCATCTTGCCACCATTCTTGTGGGGCACAATGGCGCCAGCGAAACATACGTGGCAAACAAGGTGAAAGCCTGTGAGCGCTGCGGTTTCGACGCTACTGTGGTGCGTTTCGAGAGTGATGTGACCGAGGCTGAACTGCTGCAACGCATTGCGCAACTGAATGCTGATAACTCCATCGATGGCATTTTGGTTCAACTGCCGCTACCGCCGCACATCGATGCGCAAAAGGTGGCGGAGTCTATCAGCCCGTCGAAAGATGTCGATGGCTTTCACCCGATAAATGTGGGGCGCGCTGCGCTGGGCTTGCCCGCTTTTGAGTGCGCCACACCCGCTGGAATTTTGGAACTGCTCCATCGTAGCGGCATCGAAACCGATGGCAAACATTGCGTGATAATCGGTCGCAGCAACATTGTTGGTCGTCCACTTTCGACTCTGCTTGCGCGCAAAACGCCCGATGCTAACGCTACCGTAACGCTTTGCCATAGCCACACACACAATCTTGCCGCAATTGCTCGCACAGCCGACATTCTTGTGGCGGCCATCGGTCAACCGCATTTTGTTACTGCCGATATGGTGAAAGATGGCGCAACGGTGGTTGATGTGGGCATTACGCGCGTTCCCGACGAAGGTGCGCCGCGCGGCTATCGTCTTGCGGGCGATGTCGATTTTGAGCATGTCGCACCAAAATGTTCGCACATCACGCCCGTGCCTGGTGGCGTCGGTCCCATGACCATTGCCGCCCTTATGCGCAACACACTTATTGCCAATCATCGAATGATTGAATCATTGAATCATTGAATGATTGAATGGGCATCTTCTGAATTTTGCTGATGAAAATCTAGAAAAACATCTCTGCGTTGTGTTGTGGCTCGCCAATGAACATGATGTAGTAAATTGGCAAATAGGTTATCCCGTTTGCTTGTTTTACTTTTTGCGCGTTCGATAACACGATGGCCGATTTTATATTGTAATCGGGCGTGGCTACCATTCTACTGAGAGCACTGTGCACGGTGTAATCTTTGCCTGATTTCACCTCGATGGGCAAGATACTCAGCGAATTATAATCATCAATAAGAAAATCGACCTCGCCACGTTGGCGGTTGTCGTAGTAGAAAAGGATGTTCCCATGTGCTTTGAGTTCAGTTGCTACTACATTTTCGTAAACGCTACCAAGATTGATGCTGCGTTCATTGTTGAGAATTGGACTTAGATTATTGCGGTAAAGTTGTGCGGTGAATAGTCCAACATCGTTTTGATAGAGCTTAAGCAGATTTTTATGAACTGACTCCTTCAGCGGATATTTTGGGTTCGATATGGCGTGAACATCAATGGTAATGCCCGAAGAGATGAGATATTCAAATTCTTCGCTGTAACGACTAAAACGATCTCCTTCTTTTCCTTGGATATCTTTTGCTACAATGCGTTTTTTCTTGTTCTCCATTTGCGAAGGAATAAGATCGAAAATGCGACGAATGAGCAAGTTCCGTCCATTGTTGTATTCATATTTTGCTGCATCTTCAGCATACATGGAGCGAATTGATTCTTGTACTTGCCGCACTTTCACAATGTTGTGAGTATTCAGGTATTCGTTCACTGCATCGGGCATGCCGCCAACTAGTAGGTAGCGAAGAAAAAGGTTCATTACCTGTGTATGCATAGCTTCGCCGAGGCTTTCGCGCGCTTCGTAGCAACGGCGCATTTCGTCGATTGCCTCGCGTCCGACGCCGTTGGCTATCATAAATTCCTCCAAGTCGAGTTGAAACATCTGTTTGCGAATGATGCTACCAACTGGAATCGATGTAGTAGAACGGAGTGCGATGCCAAGTAAACTACCACTCGCTACGAAGTGATAACGCTGTTCTTGTCGAAAAAATTTCAGCATCGAAAGATATTGCGGATATTGCTGTATTTCGTCGAGAAAGATGAGTGTGTCGTCGTAATTGCCAAGCTTGTCGCCCGCCAACACACTAAGGTTTAGATAAAAATCGTCTGTGGTGCGAATGTTGCGAAAAATGCCAAAACCCTCGGCATCTTCTGCAAAATTTATCTCAACAAAATTGCGAAAACACTGTTTCCCAACTTCGCGGATAATGTACGATTTGCCAATTTGGCGTGCGCCCTCGAGCACTAATATTTTGTCGGTATTCGATTTAAAATGCTCCTCTAAGAAGCGTTGAATTTTTCTGTACAACATACGCATTTACACTTTTCAATGAGTTTTTGACTCGTAAAATGACACTTTTCAATATATTTTATGGTCAAAAAATGACACTTTTCAAACTTTTGGAGTTGCAAAGGTAGCAATTTTTTATGCAGTTGCAAAAAAATTGCTGGTTAAAAGTAAAAAGAGGAAAGTTAAATGGTAGGGACGCACCGAGTGCGTTCGTGTTTCACTGATTTTTGTTTGTACGAAATTTTCTACAAGTCTTTGATTTTCAGCGGATTGTAAGAAATGTCGTGATCGAATACGTCGCTGCCTTCTATCTTTTTGATGCGGCGTACCACAAGGTTGGTCAGCGGCAGCGCTATGACTTCGTACATTGTTTTCAGCACTATTTGCACTGCCATCATCTGCACGAGTTCGTTTAGTGGAGCCAGTCCGCCAAAGGCGATGGGGAAGAAGATGAGCGAATCGGCGGTCTCGCCAACAATGGTGCTTGCAATGGCGCGCCACGAAAAATGTTTGCCGCCATCGCGTAGTTTCATGCGGCTCATCACGTAGGCGTTCAGAAACGAACCTACCAAAAATGCCGTGAGCGATGCCACCATGATGCGCGGTGCAAGCCCGAACACGAAATTGAATGCTTCGGCACCTTCCCAAAATGGTGCGCCAGGCAACAAAACCGCCAAACCGCCTGCCAGAGCCACAAAAGCATTCATCGCAAAGCCAGTCCAGATGACCAAACGCGCCTTGCGAAAGCCCCAAACTTCGACCAAACAGTCGTTGATGATGTACGAAATGGGGAACACTAGCAAACCCGCTGTGAGCGTGATGCCGCAAATGGATAACACTTTGGTTTCGAGTAGGTTAGATGCTATCAGGCAGACATTGAAAAAGATGCCAAACAGCATGAAAGGGACGGATACAGTTTGTTTCGAGGTGGGTTGTTTCATATTCTTGTTTTTTACGTGGTTAATCAAGCACACGGGCTGCAGGCGCAACCAGAAATGTTTTGCGCTGCAAAATTACTATTTTTTTGTAACTTTGCAAGCGGAAAAGTGCTAGGCATTTGAATCGGGTGTTAAACTTATCAACCCATCAACTTTTCACCTTTTCAACGAAAAAAATGCTTCTCGTCAACAAGATATTGCTTTATCTTCCGTCGCGGCTATTTGGCGGTGTGGCGTGCGTACGTAACTGGCTGTTTGATAGCAGGTTACTGCGTCAACACCAGTTTGCTGTGCCGACCATTTGCGTGGGAAATATCACTGTGGGCGGGACGGGAAAAACGCCGCATACCGAATATTTAGTGCGTCTGTTTTCAGATCGTCGTGTGGCGGTGTTGAGTCGCGGCTATCGCAGAAAAACTAAAGGTTTTGTGCTGGCCGACGAGCATTCCACTGCGGCTGAAATTGGCGACGAACCGCTGCAAATGCATCAGAAATTTCCTGAAATAACAGTGGCGGTGGACGAAAAACGTGCACACGGCATCGAAAAATTGATGCAACTGCCCACGCCGCCCGACATTATTTTGCTCGACGATGCATTTCAACACCGCCATGTGAAGCCCAGTTTTTCGGTGGTTTTGGTCGATTTCAATCGCCCGACCGACTGCGACACTTTTTTGCCGCTTGGACGATTGCGCGAATCGCAAAATGGTCTGCGCCGTGCCGATGTCATTGTTGTTACAAAATGTCATGCCGACTATCGGCCTGACGAAAACGAATGGCGCAAACGTCTGCAACTTACTGATAATCAGAAGATTTTCTTCACAAAAGTTGATTACGACGCGCCGCAAGCATTGGTCGCTGGCGAGGAACTTAATTTCGACGAGAAGCCGAATTTGTTGGTTGTTACGGGCATCGCTGCGCCGCAAACGCTTTATGCGCACCTCGCTCCGATGGCGGGCACAATGGCGAAATTGGCTTTTGCCGATCATCACGATTTTTCGCAGCGCGACATCGATAAAATTTCGGCTGAATTTGCCAAACTGCCCGAACCAAAAGCCATCGTTATCACCGAAAAGGATCGCGCGCGACTGCAAAATGGCGCACTTCTGCCCGAAGCATTGCGGCAGCACACTTTTTCGATCGGCATTCGGGTGAATTTTCTCGAAAACGAAGAGGTTTTTGTCTCGCTACTCAAAGAAATCGGCACAAAAAAAGGCTGACTTCCGTCAGCCTAAATGTTTGATTCCCAAACTGTTACTTCGTGTAATTGGCGTTCAGGTATTCCACCACATCTTCGGTGATGTCGAGGGCGGGATTCATGAACAGTACATTGTCGTTGAGCGAGCTGGTGGAGAGTATCAGCTGGAATTTGCCGTCGCGGTTTAGCACGCTGATTGCGTTGTTGATGCTGTCGCGCAGGCGCAGATTGTAGGTCTGTTGCAGTTCCAAAATCTCTTGCGTCAGGCTCTGGTCGAGTGTTTGAATGTCGGCTTCTTTCTTTTGCAGACGGGCAGCTTCTTGTTCGGCGCGTTCGCGGCTCAGAAAAGCATTGTTCTCCAATTTGCGCTGAAATTCAACCATTTCGTTTTGCAATTTGCGCGCTTTTTCGTTCACATTCAGGCGAGCATCTTCCTGTTTTTTTGTCAGTTCGTCGCGCAACTCGATGGCCAGCGTGTACTGCGAAAAAATGCTGTCGCCGTTGACGATGGCTACTGGAATAGAGCCTTCGGCTGGCGCAATTGCCTCTGTTTCAGCGGCTTTGTTGTTTTTGGAGCAGGCTACCAAAAGCAGGGCAGCCGAAGCAAATAAAAGGATTTTTTTCATTCTTCTGTTGTTTTATTTTTCGTTGTCTTTCAGGATCTCTTTCTCTGCATCGCGTTTGCGACCTTCGGCTTGCGCCTGTCGGTCTTGCGAACTGACGCACGAAATGCCGCGCTCGCGCATGGCTTTGCTGCCGCCAACATGCGTATTGGGAAACCGTCCGCCCTTCACAAAAAACACGCGAACGCCCAAAAGAATCACAGCCAAGCCGACCAAAATAAGCGTTGCAAAAAATATCTGCGTCATGGCGTGTCAATCAGTTTGAGCGGCAAAGATAGCGAATTATCTCCGTCTAAATCGACAAAAGCGGCAAAAAATTCCATTATCGACCCTTTTTTAACTTACATTTTGACTACAAAAGGCGATTTTTTTATATTTTTGCAAGTTGAATGTGCTACCCTAATCTGAAATTTGAATTTTTGCGATAAGCGAGCGCAAAACCAAACTTGTTTGTTTTGCCGAGCGGAGCAAAAATCAGTTTAATCTGAAATTTGAAATCTGAAATAATTACATTCATGGAAATTACTGAACTGAAACCGACGGCGCTTTGGAGCATTTTTGCTGATATTTGCAAGGTGCCACGCCCATCGAAACGCGAGGGAAAAATGATTGCTTTTTTGCAGCAATTTGGTCGCGAACATAACATCGAAACGCACACCGACGCCGCTGGCAATGTGGTGATGCGCTGTCCTGCCACGGCTGGCTACGAACAGCATCCGATGGTGATTTTGCAGGCGCACATGGACATGGTTTGCGAGAAAAATGCCGATGTAAAGCACGATTTCGACCACGATGCCATTGAACCGTACATCGACAATGGTTGGGTTCGGGCGCGCGGCACGACTCTTGGCGCCGACAACGGCATTGGCGTGGCTGCTGCGCTGGCGGTCATCACTAGTCCTGAAGTGAAGCACGGCCCGATAGAGTGCCTTTTCACGGTTGATGAGGAGACGGGCTTGACGGGCGCGTTTGCTCTTGGCAACGATGTTTTGCAGGGACGCATGTTGCTGAACCTCGATTCGGAGGACGACGGCGAATTTTGCATTGGTTGCGCAGGCGGTGTCGATACCACTGCAAAAATCGATTTTCAGCCAATTGCCGCACCCGACGGGTTGTTCTATTTTGCCATCTCGGTGAAAGGTCTGGCGGGCGGTCACAGTGGCGACGACATCAACAAAGGTCACGGCAACGCCATCAAAATTTTGACGAGATTTTTGTGGCAAACGGCTCACGAAACCGAGCTGACTTTGTCGACGATTGAGGGCGGAAATTTGCGCAATGCCATTGCACGCGAGGCTTCGGCTGTGGCTGCTGTGCCAATGAGTTATAAGGAAACTTTGCGGGTGCGTTTGAACCAATTTGTTGCCGATGTCGAGGCGGAGTTGGCTGCCACCGAAAAGAATATGAAGATCGATTTGGAATCGACGGCGAAACCTGCCGAAATCATACCAAACGATGTCGCCAAACGCTTGCTGAATGCGCTTTACGCTTGTCCGCACGGCGTCATTCGTATGTGCGACGATATGCCTGGTTTGGTGGAAACTTCGACTAATCTGGCTTCGGTGAAAATGCCGAAAATGGGTGAGATTTTGGTCGCCACAAGTCAGCGCAGTTCGGTGGCATCGAGCAAGCGCGACATTGCGAGCATGGTCGAGAGCGTGTGGGAGATGGCAGGTGCCACGGTGAGCCACAGCGATGGCTATCCAGGTTGGAAACCAAATCCGCATTCGCGTCTGGCAACGCTCACGGCTTCTATCTACGAGCGACTTTTCGCGCAAAAAGCCTCGGTACGCGCCATTCACGCAGGCTTGGAGTGCGGTCTTTTCAGCGAAAAATATCCGGGAATGGACATGGTGTCGTTTGGCCCAACCATGCGTGGAGTGCATTCGCCCGACGAACGCCTTGAAATAGCCGCAACCGAACGATTCTGGCTTTTGCTCACCACTATTTTGGAAGAGTTGTAAATCTCAAATTTGCAAGATAAAGCGAGCGTGGAACAATTTGTTCCACGCTCGCTTTGTTCGTAACTTTCTGAAAATTAGTGTTTTGTAGAAAGTTTCATTTGCTCGTTTTGAAGTATTTTTTGCTGATCGAGCAGGTGGCGCACCACTTCCATCACCTCTTTTTCGGGGCGACGAAGGCGCTGCACAAGCGTTTGAATGGGCATTGGTTCAGCTTCGAGTGTGGTGGTGATGAGTGCCGATAGCTCGCGGAATTTTTGCAGTCGCAACTCTTCGGCTTTGTGCGCAAGGCAGGTGTCGCATTGTCCGCAACGGTTCGAGGTTGTTTCGCCAAAATAGTCGAGCAGAATTTGGCTTCGGCAGAGATCGGTTTCGTTGGCATAGCGCAGCACAGCTTCGATTCTGCGCGCATAGCGTTCGTAGCGATTTTCGTAAACTTCAGGCGGCAATACTAACTTTTTGCTGTCGACTCGTGCCTGCGTGTAGATGAGCAGCGGCGTTTTTTTGAATGGAATGTATTTCACAATGCCGTTTTGCGAGAGGAAAATCAGTTGCGTGTAGACCTGTTGGCGCGTCCAGCCGAGGCGGTGCGCAATCACATCTTCGTTGATATGCACCATGTCGGTGAAAATGCCTGTGTATGAGCGCAATAGCACTTCGATGAGCTGATCGACACCGCTGTTTTGTGTGCGAAAATTGTAGAGTTGGTCGCGTAGCACGGTGAACACCAGTTTCGAAGGATTGTCGAGTTCCTCGGTGAGTTCGATGTAGCCTGCTAACTGCAACATTTTCAGCGCGTTATAGGTCGGAAGCAATGGTAGATGACATTCGAGGCAAAACTCTTGCGGATTGATTGCAAAAATGGCTTCGTAGCCCGATCCAACGCCCACTTCGTAGTAGTCGGCCAGCGTTTGGTACACTTTGGCGATGAACTCTTTATCGGGAAATTCGTCTTTGATGCGCTTTTTCAGCTTGGTCTCGTCGGTTTTGTTGTAGAGCAGCACAGCGTAGGCGCGTTTTTCGTCGCGTCCCGCGCGTCCCGCCTCCTGAAAATAGGCTTCGAGCGTGTCGGGCAGGTCGATGTGAATTACCGTGCGCACATCGGGCTTGTCTATGCCCATGCCAAAGGCGTTGGTCGACACAATCACACGGCACGCACCCGATTTCCATGCTTGTTGTTTGGCATCTTTCTCGTCGTCGCTCAGGCCAGCGTGGTAAAAATCGGAACTGATGCCTTGCGAAATCAGAAAATCGGAAATCTCTTTGGTGCGTTTGCGGCTGCGCACATACACCACCGAAGTGCCTGGAACGCATTTCAGAATGTGGAGCAACTGTTGTTGTTTATCCTCCACATTGCGCACCACATAGGTCAAGTTTTTGCGCTCGAAACTTTTGCGGAATACATTTTTTTCGGCAAAATGAAGGCGATGTTGAATGTCGTCGACCACTTCGGGTGTGGCGGTGGCGGTGAGTGCAAGCACGGGAACGCCTGGAAGTTCGTCGCGAATCTCGGCAATTTTCAGGTACGATGGACGAAAATCGTAGCCCCATTGCGATATGCAGTGACTTTCGTCGACTGCTATCATGCTGATTTTTAGGTATTTAATTCTGTTGCGAAACAGTTCTGTACCAAGTCGTTCGGGCGAGACGTAGAGAAATTTGTAGTCGCCAAGTTCGCAGTTGTCGAAAGCGGTTAGTATCTCGTCTTGCGACATGCCCGAGTAGATGGCGGTGGCTTTCACGCCGCGGTCGCGCAGGTTTTGCACTTGGTCTTTCATCAGTGCAATGAGTGGCGTAACCACTATGCAGACGCCCTCCATGGCCAGCGCAGGCACTTGGAAAGTGATGCTTTTTCCGCCGCCCGTTGGCATCAGGCCGAGTGTGTCGCGCCCACTCCCGACCGATTCGATGATGTCGAGTTGCAGCGGACGAAAATCGTCGTAGCCCCAATAGCGTTTCAGTATGTCGTGGTAGATGGACAAAGTGGTTTCAGATTCCAGATTTCAATTTTCAAATTGTTCGGTGTCTTGTTTGTCCCATATTCTGAAACTTAAGGTAGGTTTTAAAAATTACCTTTGCAAGAATTTTTGAATTATAATCGAGCAGATTTTTTTTGATTTTCGAAGGAGCAGGGTGTCCTGTGACTGAGAAAAGACGAAAAAGATACCGATTAGAAACGAAAATTCGCAAAGAGCTATTAAAACCGCAAAAGCATTTAGGAACTTGCCAAAGAAAAAATATAAAAGCGTAGAATTTTTAGAACCTACCTTAATTCAAAATTGCCGCATTCATAAAGTCGTTGAATGGTTTCATGGCGCGGCACATGGGCAGGAGGCGTTCGAGGAAATCGGGTGCACAGATTTCGTCGTCGGTGAAACTGTGTTGCACGAAAAATGTTTTGAATTTCAGATATTCCGCAGCGGGCGAGTCGGGACTGAAGCCAAGCGGCATCTTTTTCAGCACATCGTTCGAAAACATTTTGCCGAAGTATTTGCGGTAATCCTCTGCCGCCTCGATGCGCTGAAACTCGTCGTAGTCGATGTCGAGCGCAGTGCGAATGTTGTGCAGCATATTTTTGTCGGCACAATAGATGCCGCCGCACAGAGCCGAATTCTCGGGTTGAATGTGCAGATAGTAGCCGCTCAAAACGCTTTTGTGGCCGCCATTCATGCAGATGAAAGTTCCGAAATGCTCTTTGTACGGGCGTTTGTTTGGCGAAAAACGCACATCGCGGTAAATGCGAAACAGGCAATCTTTCGGCTCCAAATAGCGCACTGTGGGATCGAACTCGCCAATTTTGGCAATGAGCCAAGCCGTCTGGTCGAGCACTTGTTGGCGCGCCACCTCGTAGCGCTGCTTGTTCTCAGCAAACCACGGACGATTGTTGTTGTTACTCAAATCGCGCAGAAAAGCGAGTATTTCGCGGTTTTGGTTGTCCATTTTGGTCAATTTTTAACGCTTCACAAATGAATGGCGCACTAATCTGAAATCTGAAATTTGAAATTTGAAATCTGAAACTCCTAGTTTCTCACCACAAACCTCGCAGTCAGGCGGTTGCGCTGCTCCACGAACACGAGTTTTTCGCCAACGAGTTGTTCCACAATCTCTTTGGTGTAGTGGCGAATGGTAATCAGTTCCACATCGGTGTTGTAAAGCACTTCGTATTCGTCCTGAAGTTCTGCCACAAGATTTTTGAAAATGGCAGGATTGTAGTCGATGCAGAGCGAAAAACTGATGGCCGAGGTCTGAATCAGGCTCACTTTGGTGCGATAACTTGCCAAAATGGCGAAAATTTTGCTCAATTTCTCTTCGGCAATGAACGAAAAATCGCGCGGTGTGAGCGTAAGCAGCACTTGGTTGGCTTTGTTTATGTAGACGGGCGGCAAGTCGAGACGGCCAACCACCTCTTCGATTACAGAACCTTGCAATGTTGGGTCGATAAACGATTTCACATAGAGCGGAATGCGCTTATTTTGAATGGGTTTCACCGTTTTGGGGTGAATGACGCTCGCGCCGCAGTACGACAGCTCGATGGCCTCTTTGTACGACAGTTTTGGAATGACTTGCACTTCAGCGTAGCGTTTTGGGTCGGCGTTCATCACACCTGGCACATCTTTCCAAATGGTTACGCTTTCGGCATCGAGCAGATTGGCAAGCAGGGCAGCGGTGTAGTCCGAGCCTTCGCGACCGAGCGTGGTGGTTTGGTTTGTGAGCGTGCCTGCAATGAAACCCTGCGTCACATAAATGTCGTGATTCTGAAAATTGAACGCATCGTTCACCAAGCGGTGCGACAGTTTCAAATCGACATTGCCCTCGCGGAAATTGTCGTCGGTTTTCAGATAGTTGCGAATGTCGACGAACTTGGCATTCACGCCTTGCGACTGCAAAAATGCCGCTACAATGGTGGTCGAAATTAGTTCGCCAAACGACACAATGCGATCGTATTCGTAGTCGTAACTCACCGATGGTTTTTGCGCAGCATTGGCTCGCAGGTCGGCATAGAGTTGCGCCAATTGAGCATCGACTATTTGTCTGTTTTCTGGTGTAAATAGTTGACTGACAATCGTTTCGTGATAATCAACCACCTCTCGAATTTTTGCGTCGAGGTCGGGTTTGCGATTGAAAAAACTATCGAGCACAGCCTCCAGCGCGTTGGTGGTTTTGCCCATGGCCGACACCACAACAACCAATTTTTCGCTGCCCGAGCAGACTATTTTTTGCAGATTGCGAACGCCAGCCGCATCGCGCACCGACGCGCCGCCGAATTTGTATATTTTCATTGAATTAATTATCTAATTATTTAATTTCCAATTACTTAATTAGTCTTGGTCATTTTCTTGCTACTTGCTACTTGCTACTTATATCTTGTCACTTTTTTATCAGAATAGCATCGCCATAAACGCCAAAGCGATATTTTTCTTTCACGGCTTCGTCGTAGGCGTGCATCACAAAATCGTAGCCGCCAAAGGCGCAAGCGTTCATCAGCATGGTGCTGAAAGGCAGTTGGAAATTGCTGATGAGTGCATCGGCAGTGGTGAATTCGTAGGGCGGGAAAATGAAACGGCTGGTCCAACCTTCGAAAGGCTTGATGTAACCGTTCATCATCGAGGCGGTTTCGAGAGCGCGCAACACGGTGGTGCCAACGGCACAGACTTTATGCTCTTTTTCGTGCGTTTTGTTGAATCGGTCGGTAGCCTCTTCGTTCACAAACATCTGCTCCGATTCCATCTTGTGTTTCGTCAAATCCTCCACATCGATGTCGCGGAACATACTCAGACTGGCGTGCAACGTGATGAATGTTTTGTTTATTCCCTTGATTTCCATGCGTTTAAGCAGTTCGCGACTGAAGTGCGCACCTGCCATTGGAGCAACTATTGCACCCTCTTTTGCAGCAAAAATGGTCTGGAAACGTTCGGCATCTTCTGGCTCGACTGGACGTTTGATGTAGCGCGGCAGCGGAGTGGAACCAAGTCCGTATAGCTCTTTTTTGAACACTTCGTGGTCGCCATCGTACAGAAAACGAATGGTGCGACCGCGCGATGTTGTGTTGTCGATGACCTCTGCCACCATGGCCTCGTCGGGACCGAAATAGAGCTTGTTGCCGATGCGGATTTTGCGCGCTGGCTCCACTATCACGTCCCACAAAAATGTCTCAGGATTCAGCTCGCGAAGCAGCATCACATCGATGTCGGCACCAGTTTTCTCCTTTTTGCCGATGATGTGGTCGGGCGATACTTTCGTGTCGTTGAACACGAAAAGGTCGTTCTCGTCGAATTCGTTGATTATCTCTTTGAAAATGTGGTGTTCGATTGTTCCTTTTGCCACATCAAGCACCATCAAACGCGATTCGTCGCGGTATTCGGCGGGATACTGAGCAATCAGCTCTTCGGGTAGTTTGAATTTAAATTTAGAAAGTTTCATGATTATTATGTTTTTTATTTTATTCTACGGAATTATTTTTGATTTTCTCGATTAAATCGTCGATGTTCCAGCAATCGGCAAGTTTGATATTGCCCACACGAGTGCGCTGCAGAGCTGTGAGGTGTGCGCCGCTGTCAAGTGCTTCGCCAATGTCGCGCGCTAAGGCTCGAATGTAAGTGCCTTTGCTGCAAACTACGCGAATTTGCAAGACTGGCAGCTCAAAGTGCAAGACTTCCAATTCGTCGATTACCAAAAGTTTCGGCTTCAGCTCCACATCTTGTGCTTTGCGGGCGTAGTCGTAGGCGCGTTTGCCATCGATTTTTACGGCTGAATAGACGGGCGGCACTTGCCAAATTTCGCCACGAAAGCGCGCCAAAACCTCGTCGACCAGCGCGCGTGTGATGTGTTCGGTAGGGTAGTGCGCATCAATTTCATGCTCTAAATCGAACGATGGTGTAGTTGCGCCCAACTGCAGCGTGGCTATGTACTCTTTAACGCCGCTTTGCAACTCTTCGATGCGTTTGGTGGCGCGCCCTGTGCAGACTATCATCACGCCCGTGGCAAGCGGATCGAGTGTGCCAGCGTGGCCCACTTTCAGCTTTTTTTTGCCCAACGAACGACACATAGCGCCGCGCAAACGGTTCACCACATCGAACGAAGTCCAATGCAGCGGTTTGTCGACATAAATTATTTCGCCCTCTTCAAAATTCATGGCCTAAATCATTGATTTGTTGAATGATTTTAGCACAGCGTCCAAATCAGGGCGAATGTTCCAGCCAATGCGCAATAGATGGCAAAATAGATGAGTTTGCCGCGTTTCACGAGTTCAATCATGAATTTGCAGGCGAAACAGCCCGAAATGAATGCCGCCAAAAATCCGACAATCAATGCCGAAGTTGGCACTACATTGGTAACGGCTGCTGCACTCTCCGAAAATAGGTCGATAACATTGAGCAGAGCCTCGCCCAAGATTGGCGGAATGACCATCAGAAACGAAAATTGTGCCAACTTTTCTTTGTTGTTGCCGAGCAGAAGTCCCGTGGCGATGGTGGTGCCAGAGCGCGAAAGTCCTGGCAAAACTGCCACCGCTTGCGACAATCCGATGATGAACGCATCGCGCATCGAAATCTCGCTTTTTTGGCGTGGTTTGGCAAAATAGGCGAATGCCAGCAGGCAGGCGGTTACTATTAGGCAGATGCCCACAACCACCAGTCCCGAGCCGAAAATGGCCTCGACTTTATCTTTGAAAAACACGCCCACAATGCCTATTGGCACCATCGAAATGAGAATGTTGACCACATATTTTGTGCCTGCGTTCCATTGAAATTTGAAAAGATCGCGGAAGAGCCACACAATTTCGCGCCACAGCACCACAATGGTACTCAACACCGTGGCCACATGCACTGCCACTGTGAAAGCAAGATTTTCGTCGCCTTCCATACCAAAAATGGCTGCACCAATGGCCAAATGACCGCTGCTCGACACGGGCAGATACTCGGTCAGTCCCTGAATTAGGCCTAAAATAAGCCCTTCGAACCAAGTCATTTGTTGCGATTTTTAGGTTTCCACATGATGGCTACAATCATCAGCACAAAGCCCAACATGCAGACAATTGGTGCCACGGTGACGCGCCTAAAACTGAACACATCGGGGTTGAAAGCGACCTCGGTCGATGAGCCGTACATCAGCACAAAGCCTAGCACAATAACGGCAAACGCCACACCCATCAGGATAAAATTGATTTTTGAAAATGGAAATTTCATGATAGAGTTGAAAATTTGTAAAGTCTATAAAGTTGAAAGTTGGGACGCGACATTTCACGTCCGTTTTTTTGCAGTATTACAATTCTAAATTCATAATTTGCTCTGTTGCCACACCATCTAAAAGGCTTGCAAATTATTTTTCATTAAACGAAGAATAGGTCGTCTGTTTTCATGCGAATGTAGCGGTTCACGGCACTGAGCGTGGCGAGCATCATTATCAAGAAACTGATGGCAAACACCACAACTACCACTGGCACTATTATTTTCCACGAATAGAGGTTCATCAGGCCGCCAATTTCGGTTTGCACATAGTAGACTGCGCCGCCAAGCAAAATCAATGCCAAGAGTGCTGCAATAACGCTGTTACCAGCGGCTCGGCGCATGAATGGCGCACGAATAAATCGCGGGTTGGCACCGACCAATTGCATGGTGTTTATCAGGAAGCGTTGCGAATAGACAGAAATGCGTACTGTGTTGGAAATCAGCGCAATAGATATGAAAAGCAGCACCAATGCAATGCCTGCCAGCATCAGCGAGAGGCGGCTCACTTTTTGGTTTATCAGTTCCACCAAATCCTCTTGGTACACAAACTCGTCGATGCCCTGAAAAGTGGTCAGTTTCGTCTTTATCATCTCGATGCTGTCGGTGCAGGCGTAGTCGGCATGCAGATAGACTTCGATGGAAGCGCGAAGGGGGTTAAATCCCAATAGTTCAGATGGGTCTTCGCCAAGACTTTCGATGTGCTCTTTCAGCGCGTCGTCTTTGCTGATGTATTCGTAACGTTTGGCAAAATCGCACACATCGAGATAGCGTTCGATGCGCGTCACATCGGCTTCGGAGGCTGTGTCGTGCAGCACTACCGACAGCGACACGTGTTCTTTGGTGTCCTGTGCAATCTCTTTGGCAAAAGCCAGCAAAAATGCAATCAATCCGACCATGAAAAGCACCAACGCAATGCTGATAGTTGCCGTGAGGTGCATGTTGAAAAACGAATTTTTTCTTGGTTTGTATCCGCGAGCCATGTTGTAAAAACTTGTAAATCAGTATTTTATGCTAAAAACGCAACCTGCGCAATTTAGGTTGCAAATATAATACATTTGCACCCCCTTTGTCAAGAGGTTGAGGCAAAAAAATGGAAAAACGGCACAAAAAAAGTCCCATCCAGCATTTGGACGGGACTAAATTTCGTTTTAGAACGATGGTTAGATGCGTTTTTCGCGAATGCGAGCGGCTTTGCCTTTGAGCTCGCGCAGGTAGTAGAGTTTCGCGCGACGCACTTTACCAACTTTGTTCACTTCGATGTTCTCGATGAACGGCGAATCCATCGGGAAGATACGCTCTACGCCAACATTGTCCGATATTTTGCGAACAGTGAAACGGCGTTTTGCGCCGTGGCCAGAGATTTTGATCACGATGCCGCGATACTGCTGTATACGCTCTTTGTTACCCTCTTTGATGCGGTAAGCCACCGTGATGGTGTCGCCACTTTTGAATGCGGGAATTTCTTTGCCTTGTGCAAACGATTCCTCGACAACTTTAATCAAGTCCATTGATTTAAGAATTTAATTTTTAAACGATTGTGCAGCATTCACGGGCTTCTCCACTCCACATCAGAGGCTACACGAAACAGGCTGCAAAGGTACAATTTTATTTTTATGCCGCCAAATGTTTTTCAAAGATTTTTTTTCGCGCTTTTTTATCGAACTACGATTTTTGCCACTTTGTTGCCGCATTTTACAATGTAAACGCCTGTGAGTGAACCGTTTTGCTTGGTTACATCGAGTCCAGTGAGGTCGAAAATCGTCATGTCGTCAGGACCAACTATCGTTTTGTCGATTGTGAAAATGTTCAGCTCATCGGCAGCAACTGCGCTGATGGCGGTTGGCACTTTTTCGTTCATATTATAAGTGGTGTCGGTCTCCAAATCGTACTCTTTGTTGTTCGGGTCGCGATCGGTGAAGGTGCAAAAAACGGGCAAAACTTTGTCGAGTTTCCAGCGCTTTTTGTTCGAATCGATGCAGTTGAGCACAATGTGGTAGTTGTACCAATGCTCGTTGTAGCGGCTCACGGGAGTCATCGAAAAATCGAGCGAGGTGAGCTTGGCTTGCGTGCCGCCCTCTTCGCTACTCGGGAACTGAATGTACGATTTCGACGAAGTCCAACCCGCCATGGTTTCGGCTTTATCGAGCGAATAGTCGCCTGCAATCGAGGTCATCGAGGCGGTTTGTATCGAGGTTTCTATGCGCGGCACAGCGTTTTCGGACTCCGACTGGTTGAGGCTCAAATCCCAGAAATAGAGATTTTTCGTGAAATCGGAATAGCGCGCATAGAGGTCGGCCTGCGCATAGTTGATGTCGAGAATGTTCACCGACTCGTCCTCGCCCACATAGCCTTCGCCATTGCCCTTTACATAGAGCACGGGACGCTGCATGTTGGTCTCGGTTTGGTAGAATTTGAAGCCGTGATCTTTCTGATTGAACAAAAATTTGCCTACGCCCGATTTGGTAACAATGTCGACGCCATATTCGCCTTGCCAAGTGAATTCCACATTGGTTTCGCCTTTCGAAAAGGTGATGCCGTTGTTTTTCGATACGCCAGCCAAGTAGTAACCGCCTGCGCCACGGTCGCCATCGCCTGTGCAGCGAATGGAGCAGAGTTTGTAGTACGAGTGGTACTGGTTGTGGTACAAGATGCACTCGTTTTCTGCGTAGTCGCCCGTAATCTGCGTGCCGCTGAAATGTTCAATCAGCTCGTAGTTTTTGCCCGTGGCGTTTTGTCCATCGAAAATGTAGGCGTTGTTTGCATATTCAGCCACAATCAGAAATGTGTCCTGAAATTCTGTGCCGATTTTGTCGAATTTGGTCACGCGCGTGTAGACGCCTGCCTGTGCGCCCAGCACCGACGCAGCAACGATGAGAGAAAGAAAAATTTTTTTCATGGTATAAGATGTTTTTTTGGTTTCGAGGTTTTGTGTTAGTCTGCAAAGACTAGCGACTTCAAGGTGCAAAATTACAAAAAAATGTTGACTTTGCAGGTAGGCTCTAAAAATTATCTTTGCAAGAATTTTTGAATTATAATCGAGCAGATTTTTTTGATTTTCGAAGGAGCAGGGTGTGCTGTGACTGAGAAAAGACGCGATTA
>CAVFDI010000011.1:0-35587 GCA_963621145.1 Paludibacteraceae bacterium
TCTAAAATTCTACGCGTTTATATTTTTCTTTGGTAAGTTACTAGATATTTTTGCGCTTTTTGTCGCTCTTTGCGAATTTTCGTTTCTAATCGGCATCTTTTTCGTCTTTTCTCAGTCACAGGACACCCTGCTCCTTCGAAAATCAAAAAAAATCTGCTCAATTATAATTCAAAAATTCTTGCAAAGATAATTTCTAGAACCTACCTTAATGGCTTTTATTGGAATTTTGCCCTCAAAAAATCGAACTGCAAAGTTACAGAAAAATTTTTATCGGCGAAATCGCATTATTTTTCTCAAAAAGGATTGATGAGCAGGAAAAGTGATCAATCGATTTTTGTTCCGATCACATAGTTGCGCAGTGATTTTCAGTTTTTTAGAAAAATAAAATCGCCGCAAATCCGCATCAATACTGATGATTTTGCAATTTTCGACAAAAACGCTACTCCCGATTTTCTTGAAAAATCGGAAGTAGTAAGTCGAATTTTTCGCAAAAATCGGAAGTAAATTCTCCAATTTTTTCATTATTCAGCACGAAATTTAGAAAAAAAATCGTACCTTTGCGGCAGATTTTTCGTGAAAATCGGAAGTAGTAAGTCGGATTTTCTATGAAAATCGGAAGTAAAACCGTCAATTTTTGTACGATTATGAAAAAGCAAATTCAACGTTATTGCCCACTGGGAAAGGAATTAGAGAGCAGTGTGTTCCTTTTTGGCGCGCGACAAACTGGTAAAAGCACTTTTCTTGAACAAACATTCAAGGACGCCATCTTTTTCGATCTGCTCGACAGTGGCACAAAACGCCGTTTCGAGCGTCGCCCCGAACTGCTTTTCGAATTGTTGCAAAACGAGCCGAGCGAGCGCATTGTCATCATCGACGAGATTGTGGAAGTGCCGACTTTGCTCAACGAGGTGCATCGGCTGATTCAGAAAAAAGGCATGCGTTTCATTCTCTGCGGCAGCAGCGCGCGTAAACTGAAACATCACAGTTACAACACGCTCGGCGGACGGGCGCGACCATGCTATTTTTATCCATTTGTTAGTGCCGAACTGCCCCATTTGAACCTCGACCACGCATTGCTCTATGGCATGTTGCCGCCGCACTACCTCAGCAAAAATCCGCACGAGGCCTTGGCTGGTTATGTCGATGTTTATCTGAAAGAGGAGATAAAAGAGCAGGCTTTGGTGCGAAAAATAGAGGGTTTTCAGCGATTTTTGGAGGCTGCTGCGCTTACCAATGCCGAAATTATCAACTACAGCAACATTGCCAGCGATTGTGGCGTTTCGGCCAAGGCGGTGAAGGAATATTTCTCCATTCTCGAAGATTCGCTCATTGGCTACGTCATTCCATCGTATACACGGGTGAAAAAGCGAAAAGTGGTGCAATCGCCAAAGTTCTATTTTTTCGATGTGGGCATCTACAACTACATTATGGGGCGCACCTCGTTGGCGCCTGGCACTGCCGAATATGGCCATTGTTTCGAGCATTTTGTGATTCAGGAGTTGGTGGCCTATATTGGCTACACGCACAATCGCAAACGCCTTTCGTATTGGCACACCTACAACGACAAGGAGATTGATGCTGTGATAGGCGAGGCCGAAATTGGAATCGAGATAAAATCGACCGAAGAGGTTTTGCCAAAGCACATAGCCACATTCAAAGAATTTTCCGACGAATTCCCCGAAAGTCGCTGCATTGTGGTGTCGCGCGACTGCATGAGCCGCACCATGGGACGTGTGGAATGTCTCTACATTTTCGACTTCTTGCGCAAACTTTGGGCTGGCGAACTGTTTTGACGAAAGTTTTTCTCAGAAATCGCCGCAAATCCGCATCAATACTGATGATTTTGCAATTTTCGACAAAAACGCTACTCCCGATTTTCTTGAAAAATCGGAAGTAGTAAGTCGAATTTTTCGCAAAAATCGGAAGTAGAATTGCTAATTTTCATCTAAAAAAAGCTCAACAGTACAACGCATTGTTGCTATTTTTGTCGTTGCATTTGCTATGTTTTTTTTGGTATGATTTTTGCAGACAACAAGGAGGATAAATCGAAATTTCAATGGCATTTCTTTGGTTTTTGATGTTGATTTTTACTGCCGCGCTTCTGATTGTGCTGATGCTCGGTTGGCAAGTTTTTCATTTTCTCTTTGGCGGTCGCAGTAGCCATCGGCAAGAGTCTAAAAATGAGGCAGACGCACAGGTTGCCGCCGACCATCGACGCTTGCAGAACATCAAACGACAGTTTAAGCGCATGGGCGAAGATGTGCCATACGAAGATGTGCATTTTGAAAATTGAAAAAAAAAGCGTACTTTTGCGCTGTCGTTCAAAACTGCTGAACTATTCGCTAAATAGTTGAAATAGAGCGTTTTGAAATATCGATAAGAGAAAAATTAACCAAAATAAAACAACAATTATGGCAAAATTAGATTTGACTAAGTATGGCATTACGGGCGCTACCGTAATTGCGCACAACCCGTCGTACGAAGAGTTGTTTGCCGAAGAGACCAAAGCAGGCCTCGAAGGCTACGAAGTAGGACAGGTAACCGAACTTGGTGCTGTGAATGTGATGACTGGTATTTTCACTGGTCGTTCGCCAAAGGACAAGTACATTGTGATGGACCAAAACTCGAAAGACACCGTTTGGTGGACTAGCGACGAGTACAAAAACGACAACCACCCAATGTCGGAAGAGGTTTGGGGCAAAGTGAAGGCCATCGCCCAAAAAGAACTTTGCAACAAAAATCTGTATGTTGTAGATGCCTTCTGCGGTGCAAACAAAGACACTCGCATGGCCGTCCGCTTCATTGTGGAAGTGGCTTGGCAGGCTCACTTTGTCGAGAATATGTTTATTAAACCAACCGCTGAAGAACTCGAGCATTTCGAACCAACTTTCGTTATCTACAACGCTTCGAAAGCCAAAGTGGACAACTACAAAGAACTTGGTTTGAACTCCGAAACTTGCGTTGCTTTCAACGTAACATCGCGCGAGCAAGTCATCATCAACACTTGGTACGGTGGCGAAATGAAGAAAGGTATGTTCTCGATGATGAACTACTACTTGCCACTGAAAGGCATTGCTTCGATGCACTGCTCGGCCAACTGCGACATGGAAGGCAAAAACACCGCCATCTTCTTCGGACTTAGCGGCACGGGAAAAACCACCCTTTCGACCGATCCAAAACGCAAACTGATTGGCGACGACGAACACGGCTGGGACGACAATGGCGTATTCAACTTCGAAGGTGGTTGCTATGCCAAGGTTATCAACCTCGACAAAGAGAGCGAACCCGACATCTACAACGCAATCAAACGCAATGCACTGCTCGAAAATGTTACCGTTGACAAAGACGGCAAAATCGATTTCACCGACAAGAGCGTTACGGAGAACACGCGCGTTTCGTACCCAATCAATCACATTCAGAACATTCAACCAGGTTCGTCGGCTCCCGCTGCAAAACAGGTTATTTTCTTGAGTGCTGATGCATTTGGCGTGCTGCCTCCAGTTTCTATTCTCACTCCAGAGCAGACAAAATACTACTTCTTGAGTGGCTTCACCGCAAAATTGGCTGGTACCGAGCGCGGCATCACCGAGCCAACGCCAACCTTCTCGGCTTGCTTTGGTCAGGCATTCCTCGAACTGCACCCAACTAAATATGCCGAAGAATTGGTTAAGAAGATGGAAAAATCGGGCGCAAAAGCCTATTTGGTAAACACTGGCTGGAACGGCACAGGCAAACGTATCTCTATCAAAGATACGCGCGGCATTATCGACGCCATTTTGAGCGGTGCTATCAATTCGGCTCCTACCAAAACCATTCCTCACTTCAACTTTGAGGTGCCAACGGCTCTGCCAGGAGTTGATCCGCAAATTCTCGATCCACGCGACACCTACAAATGCTCGTGCGAATGGGAAGAGAAAGCCCACGATTTGGCTTCGCGCTTCATCAAAAATTTTGCAAAATACGAAGGCAATGCTGCCGGCAAAGCACTTGTGGCTGCTGGTCCGTCGCTCGACTAATTTGCAAGTTGTAAGAATAATTGGGAGCGGTACGACGCAAGTTGTACCGCTTTTTTTGTGTAATTTTGTGGCGAATTTATTCAGAAAAATGAAGCCGAAATTGCGCATAGTTTTGAGCCGTCAGCACAATCCGTATCTGAATTTGGCGGTTGAAAATGGTCTGTTGCAGCATCATGAGCCGAATGTGGTTACGCTGTTTCTGTGGCGCAACGAGCGCGCAGTGGTGATTGGTGCCAATCAAAATCCGTTTGCTGAATGCAATTTGCAGGCTATGGCGGACGATGGTGTGCTTTTGGCGCGTCGTTGCACAGGCGGTGGCGCTGTGTTTCACGATTTGGGTAATATGAATTTTTCGTTTGTGGCGGACAAATCGCTCTACAGTGTGCCGCGGCAAATGCGTGTCATTCAGCAGGCGTTGCGCTGTTTTGGTCTAGAAACTGAAGTCTCGGGGCGCAACGACATCACTTTCGAAGGACGGAAATTTTCGGGTAACGCGTTTGGTTCGACGCGCGAGCAAGCCCTTCACCACGGCACTTTGCTGATAAAAACCGATGCCGAAAAGATGATGCGTTACCTGAATGTGAGCCGCACAAAACTGCAAAAACATGGTGTGCAGTCGGTGGCGAGCCGCGTGGTGAATCTGTCGGAAGTGGCGCCAATTACGGCTGAAAATGTGGTGCAGCCGCTCATCGAGGCATTTCAGAGTGTCTACGAAAATGTGGCGCAGTTGGTCGATTTTGACGCGCTTTGCGATGCCGAAGCCATTGCATTTAGCCAGAAAATTCAGAGCGAAGAGTATCTTTTGGGGCGTTGGCGTGAGTTTCGTGCGGTGCGCAGCGGATATTTTGCGTGGGGCAGTGTGGCGGTCGATTTGCAGATAGATGAGCAGCACGGCATCATTAGCAGCGCCACCATTGCGAGCGATAGTCTGCAGCCCGAAGCCATTGCGCAAGCCGAAAATCTTCTGAAAAATGCCTCTACAACCGCCGTTCCAACCATTCCAGAAGGCGAAAATCAGCAGATTCTGAAAGACATTTTTAGTCTGATTTTTTAGCCGACATTTTCCATGCGCCCTGTTCGCTCACGGAGTAGAATTGGCAGCCTTGCGCATTGCATAAATCCTTGAATTTCTGATTGTTACGCCGATAAACTTCGCCCGAAGTGATCAGCATTTTTGGACTGACGAACTGAAAAAAATCGTCGGCAGGGTAGACTGCGCGCCCAACCACCAAATAATCGACTTCGAGCGGCTGAGGAGCGGTTTTGTAGCGGAAAAAGTTCTGATCGAGCACCAACACGCGCTGTCCGTTGAAAGTGAAGGCGCGACTCGAAAGTGTGCTATCGCTCACAAAATGTGGCGGCATAGCGTCGACCTTTTCCCAAAAATCGCCCGCAAGCCGTTGATAAATGGTTGAATCAGAGGAGATTATGAGATTTTCGTCGCGCGAGAGGCGGTTTACAAAGAGCGATTTTGAATGGCTGTAGACAATCAGATTTTCGGTGCTGAGCGCTTGGTAACGGTTGTAGCCATGAATGCCGAAAAATGCCAAAACGAAGAACAGAGTGAGACTTAAGTTTCTGAAAGTGAGGCGATAACAACAAAATCCGCAGGCAAAAATTGCTAAATAGAGCAGTAGTAGTTGCCAGCCATCAATCCAAACAATGGAGAGCGAATGCGGCAGATTTTCGATGCAAGTGATGAGAAAATACATTGCTTTCAGCGTCCAATTGAGCAGCCATGCCACTGCTGCGCCCACATACGGAATCCACGAGGTGGCGAACAGTGCCACTGCGCCATAGAGAATGATTGACGCGGCTGGAATAACCACGAAGTTGCTGAGTAAGAAGTAGTTAGGAAATTGATGAAAATAGAAAATGGAGAATGGCGCTGTTCCAATTTGCGCTGCCAGCGACACGGCCGTAAGTTCCCATGCCCAGCGCAGAAAACGATTTTTCACCGTGAGCAGCGCCACAATTTTCGGTTGAAAATAGACAATGGCAATCACTGCGCTGTAGCTCAATTCGAAGCCGACATCGAAAAGAAGCGTTGGCTTGTAGAGCAGCAGCAGAAATGCCGACATAAATATGGTGTTGAACGTTTGCGATTTGCGCCCAATGATGCCGGCCAACGCCATGCACGAAAACATGATGGTGGCGCGCAGAACCGATGGCGAAAGTCCCGTTACAAAGGCGTAGAACCACAGAAAAATGATGATGAGTGCCGATTTTATGCGTTCGTTGCGGCGTGTGTGGCGCAGAAAAAGCGAAAGAATCCAGCCAAAAACAGCGTAGATAATGCCCACATGCAGACCGCTCACTGCCAACACATGCATGGCGCCAGTGGTGCTGAAACTCTCGCGCAGTTCGGGTGTGAGTGCGTCTTTGTAGCCCAGCGTGAGTGCTGCCAGCATGCCAAATTCGTCGCCCGTAAGTCCCATGCGGCGGTAGATGTCGAGCAGATATTCGCGGCAGTCGTCGGCAAAATCGATGAGCGAGAAGCCAGTTTTCTGTCCGATGATTTGCCAGTCGCCAGCGGCCACATAACCGCTTCCTCCAATGCCTTGGTGGCGCAGGTAGAGTCCGTAGTCGAACTCTTCGGGATTACCAACCAGTCGTGGCGGTGCAATGCTGCTCGAAACTAGCATTTTTTCGCCGCGTTGTAGTACGAGCGAAGCCGAATCTTTGGCAATGTAGAGAATAATCTCTTTTTCGGTTGGGTGCGTGCCGAGGCTGTCGATGCGCGCAATGGTTTGTGCGTGGCACATCACGCTGCGTTCTTTCTCTATCGGGCGCGTGGTTAGTTGCAGTTGGTAGATGGCGGCACTATCGTCGAAATCGAGGCAGGTTTTGGTCTCGAATCGGTGCTGAAGCAGCATGCCAAAGCCGACGAGTGTGAGAAATAATCCGAAGCCAAACAGGCTGCGCAGGCGGTAACTTGTGTTTGTGTCTTTTATGGCAAAATTGATGACGATGGCTGCGATTCCCGTGGTGCACAGCGCAATGGCAGCCCAAAGGTTGTAGCCGCCCACTTCGCCTACCACAATTCCAATTGCCAGAAATGCGAATAGGCGCAGAAAGGGTGTTTTCTCTAAGAATCGCATCCGCTCAAAAGTCGCAAGTAACAAGTCGCAAGTCGCAAGATTAAAGGGTGTAGGCTAAAAAAATGCAGTTCAGCCTCTTAATTCTTAATTCAAAATTCTTAATTCTCTTTCTCGGGTGTTGGGATTTCTTCGCCTTTGCGCAGATAGTACACAATGCCGCAGTCGGTGCAGTGTTTCCAGCGGTTGTAGGCCGATTGCGAAGCGTAGAATTTCTCTATTGAATCCCAAATTTGGCGGATGAGTTCGTCCACTTTTTTGCGCATTTCAACCACATTTTCCAGATTGCGAGCCGTGCTGCTTTGGTACACTTTTTGGCTGTTTTTGCACTCTTTGAAAACGTCGTAATGCACCTTCACTTTGGCTATCGACGGGTATTGCAGAGGCGCGCCACCATTGCGTTGGCGTTCGTTTTCGCCATCGATTATGTTGCGTCCCCAGTCGATTATGGCCTGTTCGTTGCTCAGGTCGGGCACGGTGAAGTTGTCGGGATCGAGTTTGTAGAAACGCTTGTGTTCGCGCTTAATCTCGTTGCGCTGCACGGCAAGGTTCAGCACCTGAATGAAGTGTGAAATGTAGAGCCTTGCATTGCGTAGCGTGGGCTGATAGCGTTTGTTGGCCTCCACTTGGTTCTCGAATGTTTGGTTGTAGAGTTGCACCAAATTCAAGAAAAGAGGGTAGTTCACGCGTGCCTCGTTCAGCAAACGGTACGAAATGGGCAGTTCGCCTTGCACGTAGGTGTCGATGTCGGTGATGCGCTCCAGAGCGCGTAGTCGCGCCTGATCGGTGTTGGGTAATCGTCTGTATGGCATAGGCTTTAAGGTTAAGATCAATTTGCAACTGATGGTTGGCAATTGAAAGTTATGTGTGTATTTATGGTTTCTAATTTCTAGATTTCTGATTTTTAGTTGGTTGAAATGTTGATTTTTTTCAACTACAATTTTCTGTCAACTAATTTTTCTGCAAGTTTTTCGAGTGGTTGCAGGCTGTTTTTTGCGTCCGAAATTTGATGCAGAATTGCTACTGCCTGTTGATAACGCGCTTCGATGACCTCTTCGCAGAGTTTTGGAATGTCGAGTTGTTGATAAATTGTGGTGATTCTGGTAATTTTTTCTGCTTCTGGCAGATTTTTGTCGGCTAGGGTCTGACGAATTTCGGTGCGTTGTGCTGCGTTGGCGCGGTCGAGTGCGTTGATAAGCAGAAAAGTTTTTTTGCCGCAAAGAATGTCGCCACCAATGCGCTTTCCGAAGGTTTTTTCATCGCCAAAAGTGTCCAGATAGTCGTCTTTCAGCTGGAATGCAATGCCGACTTCTATTCCATAGTTATAGAGCAAATCTGCATCTTTTTCGCTTGCACCGCCAACAATTGCGCCAATTTTCAGAGCGGCGGCTAGTAGCACGGCAGTTTTTAAGCGAATCATGTTGTAATATTCTGTGAGTGATACCTCTTCGCAGCGTTCGAAATTGATGTCAAACTGCTGACCTTCACACACTTGCAGTGCCGTTTGTGTAAAAATAGGCAGCACTTGGCTGAGCTTGTTTTCGGGCAGGCGTTGCAGTTGCTCGTAGGCTTTTATCATCATGGCGTCGCCGCTGAGAATGGCTGTGTTGGTGTTCCATTTTCGGTGTACTGTGGGGCGACCGCGGCGCACATCGGCGCAGTCCATCACATCGTCGTGCAGCAGCGTGAAATTGTGGAAAATCTCGATGGCTAGGGCAGCGGGCAGAGCCTCGGAGTGTGAGCCGCCAAACAGTTCGCATGCCATAAGCACCAGCGTTGGGCGCAGACGTTTGCCGCCGCTCTCGAGAGCATAGCCAATGGGTTGGTAGAGTTCGCGTGGCGAGATGTTCCAATCTAGGTTTTGCAGTTGTTGTTCGATGTAGCTTTGCACGATATTCTGAAATTCAATAGGTTAACGCTGCGAATGTAGGTGTTTTTTTTCAAAGTTAGTCTATTCGCGGCAAAATTTATTATTATTTAATACTGATTTAACTTAAATTAGTAACAAGTAGCAAGATATAAGTAGCAAGATATAAGTAGCAAGATTGGCGCAGTGCGGTTTGTGTAGATCTTTAGAACATGGAGCATGGATTGTGGGCTGCGGTAGGTACGAATCGGCATTTTCCCGAGAGGCGATTACGGAAAAAATGTTTTGCGCCAGTTTTTTTGCTTTTTCTCTTTTGCAAAAAAAGTGCTATCTTTGCGGTTTAGAACTTTTTTTAGTTACAAACTTCATAAAAACTTTTAGAACTTATGATTTATTCGAAGGAAGTGGAACACATGTGTTGTGTTGCCAAAGGCCCAAATCACGGGCCAGCGCCCATTCCCGAAGAGGGAAAATGGGTGAAAGCCAAGGAGATTAAAGACATCTCTGGATTGACGCATGGTATCGGTTGGTGCGCTCCGCAACAGGGCGCTTGCAAACTGACGCTGAATGTGAAAGAGGGTGTGATTGAGGAGGCCTTGGTCGAGACCATCGGCTGCTCTGGCATGACTCACTCGGCTGCCATGGCTAGCGAAATTTTGCCAGGCAAAACCATTCTCGAAGCACTGAACACCGACTTGGTTTGCGATGCCATTAACACGGCTATGCGCGAATTGTTCCTGCAAATTGTCTACGGTCGCACGCAATCGGCCTTCAGCGAAGGTGGCTTGATGATTGGTGCTGGTCTCGAGGACTTGGGCAAAGGCTTGATTTCGCAAACTGGCACGCTCTATGGTACCAAAAAGAAAGGTACGCGCTATCTGCAACTGACCGAGGGTTACATCACTCGCATGTTCCTCGACAAGGACGACCAAGTGTGCGGCTACGAATTCGTACACATGGGCAAATTTATGGATGCTGTGAAAAAAGGCATTCCTGCTGATGAGGCTTTGAAATCGGTTACGGGCACCTACGGTCGCACCAAACCCGAACAAGGCGCAGTTAAATCTATCGACCCGCGCAAAGACTAATTAACAATTAAGAATTTTGAATTAAGAATTAACGGTATGAAGAGGGACAATGCGGTTTTGGACAAAAGCAAAGCGTTCGCAATTCGCATTGTCAGATTTTATCAATTTCTGAAAGAAAAGGAGCGTTTTTTTCCATTGGCAACGCAGATATTGCGTAGCGGAACAAGTATCGGAGCAAATGTTCGTGAAGCAAGCCGAGCCCAAAGTAGTAAAGATTTTTTGAGTAAACTCTACATTGCGCTGAAAGAATCGGACGAAACGGCTTATTGGCTTGAGTTGATGAACGAAACAGGTTATATCGACGGAAAAGAATATGAAAGTCTGTATAACGATTGCGAAGAGTTGATTAAGATGCTGACGGCAATAATTAAAACATGTAAATCCAATGAAAATCCTTCTGAAAATCAGCCAGAGTAACTCTAAAAATTGGCGCACAAACGCTGATTAACCGAAATTCTAAATTCTAAATTCTAAATTCTAAATTCACACTGAGATGATTAGAGAAGTAAAATTTGAAAGTCAAGATCGCCGCATGAAACAAATTTTGGCGGCGTTGAATGCGAATGGCATCTCGTCTATCGAAGAGGCCAACGAAATCTGCGAAAAAGCAGGTCTCGACCCATACAAAACCTGCGAAGAGACGCAGATGATTTGTTTTGAAAATGCCAAATGGGCTTACGTTGTTGGCTCTGCCATCGCTCTGAAAAAAGGTTGCAAAAATGCCGCCGACGCTGCCGAGGCTATCGGCATTGGTCTGCAAAGTTTCTGCATTCCTGGCTCTGTGGCCGACGATCGCAAAGTAGGTCTTGGACATGGCAACCTTGCCGCTCGTCTGCTGCGCGAAGAGACACAATGTTTCGCCTTCCTTGCTGGTCACGAGTCGTTTGCTGCTGCCGAGGGCGCTATCAAAATTGCCGAAATGGCCAACAAAGTGCGCAAAAATCCATTGCGTTGCATTCTGAACGGTCTGGGCAAAGACGCTGCCATGATTATCAGCCGCATCAATGGTTTCACATACGTGCAGACCGAGTTCGACTACTACACTGGCGAACTGAAAGTGGTGAAAGAGACTGCCTACAGCGATGGTCCGCGTGCCAAAGTGAAATGCTATGGTGCCGACGATGTGCGCGAAGGCGTTGCCATTCTGTGGAAAGAGAATGTAGATGTGTCGATAACGGGTAACTCTACCAACCCAACGCGTTTCCAACACCCAGTGGCTGGCACTTACAAGAAAGAGCGCATTTTGGCTGGTAAACCATACTTCAGCGTTGCATCGGGTGGCGGCACGGGTCGTACTTTGCACCCCGACAATATGGCTGCAGGTCCTGCTTCGTATGGCATGACCGACACCATGGGACGTATGCACAGCGATGCACAATTCGCTGGTTCGTCGTCGGTTCCGGCGCACGTAGAGATGATGGGCTTCCTTGGCATCGGCAACAACCCGATGGTAGGTTGCACCGTGGCTTGTGCTGTGAATGTAGCACTTGCACTGAACAAGTAATCAGACTGAAACGACAGGAAGTGCCTTTTGTGGGTGCTTTCTGTCTTTTTTTAGTTGATAGTTTAGAGGATTGTTAACTGCATGGAATGTGGACGCATTCGGTGCGTTTCTATGTCTTGTTCAAAAACAATCTGAAAAAACGACTAATCAGAAATTAGAAATTAGAAATTAGAAATAAGAAATTTTTTCGCTTCTAATGCCTAACTAACCCCGCTTTTATTCCGAAAAAATGAATTTTCCGCTTTACATTGCACGCCATTTTCAGTTCGACGAGAGTGATGGGCATCGCATGTCGCGACCTGCCGTGCGCATTGCCACTGCTGGCATTGCCGTGGGTTTGGCTGTGATGTTGGTGGCGGTGGCGGTGGTTGTGGGCTTCAAACAGGAGGTGAGCAATCAGATTGTGGGCTTTGGGTCGCACATTCAGGTGTCGAATTACGCTGTGAGCGATGGTGTAGACGCAGTGCCTATTGCGCCAAGCGATTCGCTAGTGCAGACTCTCGCCGCCTTGCCGCACATCGAGCGGGTGCAGCGCATTGCCGAAAAGCCTGGCATTGTAAAAACTGACAATGATTTTGAAGGAATAGTGCTGAAGGGCGTCGATCGATCGTTCGATTGGACATTTTTTCGCACTCATCTGGTGGCGGGCGATACGCTAATGCTCAGCGATAGCACGCTATCGAACCAAGCCATGATTTCGCGCCACACGGCCGATTTGTTGCGCTTGCAAGTGGGCGACAGGTTCAACGCCTATTTTGTGGGAAATCCTGTGCGGGCGCGGCGTTTCACGGTCGGCGGCATCTACGAAACCGCTTTTGCCGATTTCGACAAACTCTATGTGCTTGCCGATTTGCGACAGGTGCAAAAATTGAATGGCTGGAACACGCAGCAAATCAGTAAGTTAGAACTTCTTGTTGATGATTTCGGCGCGCTTGGTGAGGCCGAAAGTGGCGTGTTTTTTGCCACTATCACTTCGCCCGAAGGTGGAACTTTGCAGACGCGCAGCATCAGAAAAATTGTGCCGCGCATGTTCGAGTGGCTCGATATGCTCGATGTGAATGCGTGGGTTATTCTTGCGCTGATGTTGGCTGTGGCGGGCTTCAACATGATTTCGGGACTGCTCATCATCATTCTCGAGCGCACCAATGCCATTGGTATGCTCAAAGCCATGGGCGCACGCAATTGGACCATTCGCAAAGTGTTTATTTGTCAATCGGCATTTCTTATTGGCAAAGGCATGTTTTGGGGCAATGTGGTGGGCTGCGCTTTGGTCATGATTGAGTCGCTGACGCACGCCATTCCGCTCGATCCTGCCATGTACTATGTGAGTTATGTGCCAGTGTCGCTCAGTGTGGAGTATTGGTTGCTGATAAATGTCGGCACTTTGGTGCTTACGCTGCTCATGCTCATTGCGCCATCGCACATTGTGGCGCACATTCAGCCTGCCAAGGCGATAAAGTTCGACTAAATCAATTACATAATTTCCAATTATCCAATTAACTAATTGGGTGAAAAGAAGGAGGTAGATTCTTGTTCGCTAAACTGTTTTTCGTTGTCGCGAGCGGTTTCTGCTACGGCATCGCTATAGCCCGTGAGTGCGGCAAAAGGCGAGAATTGCGAGGCGCGGTCGGCCATCGACATGCGCGGTTGCGTGGTTGGTTCGTGGTGCGGCAGGTCGATTATTTCCTTGTATTTTTCGTCGAGATCCATTTTCTTAAGAATTGCGCATTTTTCGCACATTGCGGTTCATCAGATGTCGGCCAATGTGCTGATACACAAAGCGTTTCAGCGCAGTCATTTGCTGATGATGCTCCACAAGCAGCGCGTCGGGCGACGGATAAACGCCAAAATCCTGATTGATGCCTTCGCTCTGAATGTAGGTGTTGCAGTGGTCGAAATCGACTGTTGGGTGCTGCAAATCTTTCACTGCCACGCCGTAGCCGCAAAATTCGGTGCAGTTGGCAAAGCGTCGTTGCAGTTTGGTAAGGTATGCGCTATCGATGATGAACGCCTCCAACTCGTACCAGCGCCCGTCGAGTAGCACTTCCACCCAACTGTGAAACACATTTCGTGGTGCGAGCAGATAGACCAACCCCGTCATGGCGCCACGCTGCAGCCGTTTGTCGATGGTGAAACCATGCACGCGGCACGCCACGCCGCAAGCGCGCAAAAGTGCCATCAGCAGCGTGCCTTTGGTGTTGCATTGTCCGTAGCCGTCGTTAAGAACTTGCGCTGCCGTGATGCTGTCGTCCACATTGTAGCCGAAGAGAATTTCGTTGCGCACAAAGTTGTAGATGGCTTTCGTGCGGTCGAATTCGTCGAGCTTTTTCCAGCCTCGCGTGGCAATCAGTTGCTGAATTTTTTCGTTCGAAAAATTCAACATTGTCGTTTCTGAAAGGTATTCTTGCATAAAAAGTTTTTATTTTGTAAAATTCTGATAATTAGGGATTTATCAGCTACTTTTACGTTTTACTCAATCTAGTATACTCCTCATTTTTAACTCCTAACTCCTAACTCCTAACTCCTAACTAATTTAGGCTTTGTGCCCACCAATTTGGTTGTTGCGTTCTTTGGCTGTGGCGCCTTCTTCGAAATTCATGCCTTTCAAGATGGCGTTTTTGCCAAATTTCTTCTTTATGGCGAGGGTGGCTTGTTGAATGCGTCGTTCGCGCTCGAGTGCTGTTTTTTCGGCATTTTTCTGTTCTTCGATGGCGGCGTTATCAGCAAAAAGATCGAGTTGAATGGCTGGCGCCGACTGCTTTTTTGTATTGGCGTCGTTTTCGCTCAAAAGATGATTTGCCACGATGTAGATGCGGCGTACCAGCAGTTGGCGGTCCACAATGCGATCGAACAAATCGGAGGTTGCATGCAAAATTTTGCGCGTCGACGAGGTGTGGCAATCGAGGTTGATGGAGCCGTGCGCTTTTTTTGGTGCCAATCGGCCGTAATGGTCTTTTTCCACAGGACCATGATAGCGTTGGCGGCGCGCAGGGTCGGTCAGATTTTCCACATCGTAGCAGATGGTCAGCACCATTTGGTCGGTAACGAGACCTTTGTCCACCAAATCGAGCGAGAGCAAATCGGCCATTTCGCGCACCACCACACGTGCTTTTTCGAAAGTGTAGGCGCACGCCAGCACTTGTCCCGAGCTGATGCTGTTGGTGGCGGGTCGGTAGGCTTTGATGGCCTCGATGGTGCATGATTCCCAGCCCCAAGCGTGGTCGATGAGCAGTTCGGCATTTTTGCCAAAAAGTTGATAGAGCAGTCGTTCGTTGCGGTGCGAACAGAGCGCCACATCGCCCATGGTGAGCATGCCATAGTCGGCAAGTTTGGCCGCGATGCCACGTCCAACGCGCCAAAAATCGGTGATTGGTTGGTGGTTCCACAGTTCGCGGCGGAAACGCTGTTCGTCGAGCGAGGCAATGCGCACGCCATTTTCGTCGGCTGGAATGTGTTTTGCCACAATGTCCATCGCCACTTTGCACAGAAAAAGATTTGTTCCGATGCCTGCTGTGGCTGTTATTCCCGTGGTTTGCAGCACATCGAGAATGATTTTCATGGCCAATTGATGCGCAGTGAGGCCGTAACTTTGCAGATATTTTGTGGCATCGATAAAAACCTCGTCGATGGAATAGACCACAATGTCCTCGGCTGCAGCGTATTTCAGATAGATGCTGTAGATGCGGGTGCTGTAGCGCATATAGTACGACATGCGTGGCGGCGCAGCAATGAAATCGAGTTCGAGTGCGGGATTTTTCTGCAGTTCAGAAAGAAAATGCGATTTGCCGCTGAAACGATGTTGCGGTGCCGCCATTTGCCGTTGGCGATTGACCTCGCGCACACGCTGCCGCACCTCGAAAAGTCGCGCACGTCCGCCAATTCCGAAACTTTTGAGCGATGGTGTTACGGCAAGGCAGATGGTCTTGTCGGTGCGACTCTCGTCGGCCACCACAAGGTTCGTATCGAGCGGATCGAGTCCACGCTCGCGGCACTCGACCGAGGCAAAAAACGACTTGAGGTCGATGGCAATATAGGTGCGATTGCGTTCCATCAGATAGCAAAAAAACGGCTCCAAACGCAGTTTGAAGGCCGTTCTCTTTCATTCAACCAATCATTCGATTGATTTTTCTTTGTACCGGAAGTGGGACTTGAACCCACACGACCATTACTGGTCAACGGATTTTAAGTCCGTCTTGTCTACCGATTCCAACATTCCGGCATCGCCCAACAAAAAGGCGTGCAAAGGTAGTCAATTTTTTTGCATTGCACAAAATTCTAACGGAAAATCGCTCAAAATGTTTTATTTTGGCATAAAAATTGTACTTTTGTAACACTGAAAAAGTCGATTTTTTTCAGTTTCAAGTTTACAAGTTTCAAGTTAGATGAAAATCGGAATAATAGTAGCAATGGACAAGGAGCGGGCGCTGGTTGAACAGTTGCTCGCCAATGTTACAACGCACTCGATCAACGGCTTCACATACACGCAGGGCACTGTGGGTGCGCATCAGGTGGCATTGCTCAAATGTGGCATTGGCAAGGTGGCTGCGGCACTTGGCGCATCGGCTCTGATAGAGAGTTTTGCGCCTGATTGCATAATCAATTCGGGCGTGGCTGGCGCGTTGGATAAGAGCGTTGGCGTGGCTGATGTGGTGGTGGCTAGCCGCACGGTTTATCACGATGTCTATTGCGGCGATGAGGTGCCACTGGGCTGCATTCAGGGTTTTCCGCTCTATTTTGAGGCTGATAAACGGTTGCTCGAGGCCTTTCAGCAACTGAATTTGGGCAAAGAGGCGCACGTTGGTTTGATTTGTAGCGGCGATCAATTCATCACAAAATTGACGGAATTGCAAACCATAAAAAAGAATTTTCCTGAAGGATTGGCGGTGGATATGGAGAGTTGTGCCATGGCGCAGACTTGCCACATGTTGCATGTGCCGTTCGTCAGTCTGCGTGTGATAAGCGACACGCCTGGCATTAACGACCACATGACGCAGTATTTCGATTTTTGGAAAATTGCGCCCGAACGGTCGTTCACGGTGCTGAAAAAACTGATTGAGGCGCTGAAATAGAACTAAGACTTTTGGCTAAGACTAAAACTTTTGACCATGATTGTCTGGTGGTCGAGCAATACTTTACTGACTTTTTACTTTTTACTTCTAACCACTAATTAAAAAAATGTCCATCGAACTCATTTTACTTGTACTTTCGGTTCTATTTTTGTTGAGCATTATGGCGGGAAAAGCCAGCTCAAAATTTGGTGTGCCAGCGTTGTTGCTGTTTCTGCTTGTCGGAATGTTGTGCGGCAGCGATGGTCTTGGTTTCGAGTTCGAAGATACGGGCATGGCGCAGATTATCGGCACGGTGGCGTTGTGTATCATTCTGTTTTCGGGCGGCATGGATACCAAATTCGCCGAGATAAAACCAGTGCTGGTGCAAGGTTTGGTTTTGGCTACGTTGGGCGTGGCACTCATGGCACTCATCACGGGCGTGCTGGTGTGGTTCATTTTGGGCATGACGCTGAAGTCGGCATGCATTGGCTTGACTACCTCGCTGTTGCTGGCTAGCACCATGTCGTCGACCGATTCGGCATCGGTTTTTGCCATTTTGCGATCGAAAGGACTGCACTTGAAAAACAATCTTCGTCCTACGCTCGAGCTCGAGAGCGGCAGCAACGACCCGATGGCGTACATTCTTGTGTTGGTGTTTATGGACATTGTGAAAATGGGCGAAATGCCAAGTATTTGGTATGTGCTTGGGCGCATTGCCATGCAGTTGTGCATTGGCCTATTGGCGGGCTTTGCTTTCGGAAAATTTGCCGTTTGGTTCATCAATCGCATCAAAATTGACAACGCCTCGCTCTATCCTATTTTGGTATTTGCATTCTGCATCTTCATTTTTTCGGTAACCTATTTTATGCAGGGCAATGGCTATTTGGCGGTTTACATTGGCGGTTTGATTATCGGCAATTCGTCGTTTCAGCACAAACGCTCAACCATGGGCTTTTTCAACGGACTTTCGTGGCTGTTTCAGTTGCTCATGTTCTTAACTTTGGGTCTGCTTGTCAATCCGCACGAACTGCTCGATGTGTGGGTGCCAGGTCTCATCATCAGTTTTGTGATGATTTTCATTGCGCGCCCAGCGAGCGTTTTCTTGTCGCTGCTGCCATTCCGCAAAATTGGTCTGAGAGATAAGGTTTATGTGTCGTGGTGCGGCTTGCGTGGCGCAGTGCCAATTATTTTTGCCATCATGCCGTTGGCTGCCGATGTGCCACAAGCGCGGTTCATATTCAACATCGTATTTTTCTGCACACTGGTGTCGCTGTTGGTTCAAGGCACTTCGCTGCCCATTGTGGCTAAGTGGCTCAAACTCGATGAGCAACCCGACAACTTGAAAGGTTTGGAGGATTTCGATGTCGACTTTTCGGACGAGATAAAATCGGTAACCACCGAAATCACCGTTACCGATCGTGTGCTTGAGCGTGGCAATCATTTGATGGATCTTGGTTTGCCCGACAAAACGCTGGTGGTTATGGTGAAGCGCGGCGACAAATTCTTTGTCCCGACGGGCAAAACATCGCTCCATGCGGGCGACAAACTACTCATCATCACCGACGACCAAGATGCGCTGAAAGAGACCTACAAGATGCTGCAAATTGAGTAAAAATGGTCGTTTTGGTGCGAATTTTTATCTGAAATGTTAAAAATTTGGCAGTTAAAATTGAAAGTTGTAATTTTGCAGCCGTATTAAGGTTTTATTTATTGGTCTAAATTTTTACAACTATGAAAGAGAAAATTGGAACGAACGCCGGTCTCGTTTGGAATTCGCTGAACGAAGGTGCAAAGGAAATCAAGGCTCTGAAAAAAGCCACCAAGTTGAACGACAAAGATTTGTACGCCGCTCTCGGTTGGCTCGCTCGTGAAGAAAAAATCAACTTCACCGAGAACGCTACCGACATCTTGGTTAGTCTTTGCTAAGGTAAAATTTACAAATTGAAGTGGTCGCAACCGCTTCAATAAAACCTAAAAGATGGTGCTATTCACAATAGATAACACCATTTTTTTGTAACTTTGCGCCATCATTTTTCTATTGATTATGACAAGAATACGCCATTTCATGCTCCTTTCGTTGCTGATTTTGTGGGCAATTCCCGCTGTCGCCGTTATGCGCGCCGAGGCCGATTCGCTGCATCACGAGGTGCGGCTTGGTTGGGGCGATATGCTCTTCGAAACCGCCATGTGGCACAGCACGCAGCACACAAGCGACTATCGCTACACGGGTCATCTGTTTGCCGAATATCAGTACCGAGTGAAAAATTGGCTGTCGGTGGGCATGTTGGCCGACTACGAGCGCGTGATGTGGCGCGCCGAGGCACTTTCGGATCAGAATTTTTACAACCTCAGCCTGCTGCCAACGATGCGTTTCACCTATTTTTTCAGCCAATATGTCAATCTCTATTCGGCAGTGATGCTGGGTTTGAACATAAACGGCGGTACCGAAACTGATATGTACGGTCGGCAGACGGCTTGCGCACCTGCTTTCGGCATTACTGCGCTTGGCATGAGCGTGGGCAACGAACATTGGTTTGGCGCGGCAGAAATTGGCGGACTCAACGCACTTGCAAGCAAAGATTTGATTTATATGCTCGGCTCGCGACTGTTCACGGCGTCGATTGGATACCGATTTTAGAAAATTCATCACTCATAATTCCTAATTGAGAAATGCGATATTTCAGAGTTTTCATCTTTTTTGCGCTTGTTTTTACGCTTTCGGCTTGTCATCACGACGAGCCTGAGTATGTCGATTTCGACACTTGCGAATCGCTTGGGCGGCAGTTTGTAGCAACCAGCGAAAGCACGTGCGACATAATGGACGAGACGCCTTGGGAAAATGTGGAACTCGAGGTGGAATTCGACGACGAAGGGAACATCGCACCACAAGGGCGTTCGCTCACGCGTGCCACATCGGTAACGCAGACCGATCTCGTTCGCGAACTCATCTCCACATTCACCTCGCGCAAGGTGCATCAGGTGGCGGGTGTGTACGAGAGCAGCGATTTGCACGGCAATCCGATAGTGGTTTCGGGCAAATTTTTCTACCCTGTGAATAAGCCGATGAAAAATCTGATAATCGTGTCGCACTACACCATTGGCGCCAACCACGAAGCGCCATCGGAAAATTTCTGTTTCGAGGGCATGTTTGCCGCCCTTGGCTACGGAGTGGTGATGGCCGATTATATTGGCTATGGCGTTACGGCCGACAGCATTCACCCCTATCTGCAAGCTCAAGTTACCGCACAAAATGTCGTTGATATGGCGCTGGCTATTCGTCCGTTCATTGCCAAACGCAATTTGCAGGTCGAGTCGGACGAAATTATTTTGATGGGCTATTCGCAAGGCGGCGCTACCACCATTCATGTGCAGCGAATGATGGAGGAGAACTACAACGACATCTTCAAAATTAAGAAAAACTATGCTGGCGCAGGGCCTTACTACATTGCGCGAACCTACGACTACTGCGTGCGGCAGGACGAGACTGGCATTCCGTGCGCCGTGCCGATGATTATTCAAGGCATGAGCGTTGGCATGGCTCGCCCGCTAGATATGTCGTATTTCTTCAAAGAACCGCTGCTATCGAACTACGACGAGTGGATAAATTCGAAAAAATACACAGTCAATCAGATGTCGACGCTGATTGGCGTGAACCGCTTGAGCCAGATTCTGACAACCGACGGGACCGACCGCACTAAGAGCGAAACGGCGCGTTTCTACAACGAACTGGTGCAAAACAGCGTGCCATCGACCTTCAGTCCGCAAGCGCCGCTCTATCTTTTCCATTCGGAAGACGACAAAACTGTGCCATTTGTGAACTCGCAGATTCTGCAGCGCGAAATGCGCAAATCGAGCCTGTCGCACGCCGAGGTCTCGTACGATTTTGCTCACTACGGCAGCCACATGAAAGGCGCCATCAGATTTATGCGAAATGTAGCGAAGGAGTTGAAAAATGAAAAGTAAATGTTTGAAAATCAGCGTGTTAATCGCTTTTGTGGCGATTGGGTTGGCATTTACATCGTGCCAAAAAGATAAGGTTACGGACAGCACTTTCGTGATCGAAATCAGCAAAATGCAGTCGACGGGCTTTTGGCTCGACATAGTGCCAGAAAACAACGATTTTTACTATCGTTTCGATGCCATTTCGGTGGAGGATTATGCGCGCTATGCTTCCGATGCCGATCTGATTTCGGCTGATTATCAGCAACTTGTGGCGAACTACGACACCATTTTGCAATATGTGCCAAACCTCGAAATGTCGTTCGAAGAAATGTCGTTCGAGGTTGGTGCAGTGGCCTTCTATTTTCAGCACGATTTGAAGCCAGAGACCGATTATTACCTGTTTGCTTATCGCCTCGACCGCAAAAAACGCCCCATCAAAACGCTGGTGAAAGTGCCATTTACCACCACAAAAATGCCCGTTTCCGACATCACATTCAGCATCGGCGTCGATAGCGAACAACTCATCATCACGCCATCGAACGACGACACCTATTTCTGGCTTTGTGAATCAAAAAGGGTGGTTGATGATGAATTCAGTGGTTCGCCATACCTGATGATGCTGTTTACGCTGCAAAATTATTACGAGTACGATTTCATCGATAATATGCTGTCGCAAGGGCGCGACACGCTCGATTTGCACTATTTCTGTGCCAATGTCGATACGCTGCAAATGGCGATCGTTGGCTACCAAGGCGAGGTTTCGACGCCGTATCAATTCTACGAAATAGTCTCTACGGCCGATCATTCGCTGAAATTCTATCCAATAGAAGATCTCGTTTACGAAGAGTCGAGCGTAGTTCAAAACGCTATGCGCAAGGCAATCAGGCTGAAAAAATGAAAAATTGATGAGTTGACATCTGTCCCCTTATTTTTCATTATTCATTCTTCATTTTTTATTATAGCTCCGCGTCCCACGCAATCTGCAATCCTCTGAATGCTGGCTGTCCCAGAATCCACTGCGACAGTTGGTCTATTTGTTGTTTGGCTGGTTCGGGCGAAGTGCCAGCGGCAATTTTCAGCACAATGTGTTTGATGAATTTGTTTTGAATGCGCCCCACTGGCGGATTGTCGGGTCCGTAGACCAAATCGCCAAACGAGCGGCGCAGCGCATTTGCCATTTGTGTGGCGGCCGACGAAAGCGTTTGTGCATCGGCGTGTTTCAAGATTATCTGCACCAAGCGAAAATAGGGCGGATAGCGAAAATCTGACCGTTCGTGCATCTCGCGATCGAAAAATGCGCGATAATCGCCTTTTAGCACTTCGGCTATCACGGGGTGATTTGGCTGCGAGGTTTGCAAAACTACAGTGCCGTGCAAATCTTTGCGTCCAGCGCGCCCGCTCACCTGTGTGAGCAGTTGAAAGGCACGCTCGTAGGCTCTAAAATCGGGATAATTCAGCAGATTATCGGCATTCAAGATGCCAACTAAGCCCACGCCATCGAAATCGAGACCTTTCGCCACCATTTGTGTGCCGACGAGCAGATCAATTTCGCGCGCTTCGAATTCGCCAATGATGCGATTGAACGATTTTTTCTGTCGTGTGGTGTCCAAATCCATGCGAGCAATGTGCGCTTCGGGAAAGAGCGCCGCCACTTCGTTTTCGACCTGCTCTGTGCCAAATCCGTAGGTCTGCAAGGCAGCCTCGCCGCATTGTGGACAAATGGTTGGTGGTGTCTGTTTGTAGCCGCAATAGTGGCAGGTGAGTTTGCCGAACGCTTTGTGGTAGTTTAGGCTCACATCGCAGTGCGGACAGCGTGGAGTCCAGCCGCAGTGGCGACATTCGGTGTAGGGCGCAAATCCACGACGGTTTTGAAACAGTATCACCTGTTCGCCACGAGCGAAAGTTTCGCGAATTTTCTCCACCAAAAAATCGGAAAGATGGCCAGTCATCTGCTTTTTGCGATAGGCTTCGGTGAGATCGACCACCACCATTTCGGGTGCAGTGGCTTGTCCGTAGCGCGCATTCAGCGTGACCAAACCATATTTACCATTCAGCGCGTTGCAATAACTCTCTATCGATGGTGTGGCACTGCCCAAAATGGCTTTTGCCTTGAATTGCCATGCCAAAATCAGTGCAGCATTGCGGGCATTGTAGCGTGGAGCAGTGTCGGATTGTTTGTACGAGGCGTCGTGTTCTTCGTCGACAACAACCAAACCCAAATTTTGGAACGGCAGAAACAGCGCATTGCGCGCTCCGACGATGAACTGGCGTGGATTTTCGCCCAGCATATCGTTCCAAATCTCAACGCGTTCGGCTTCGGAAAATTTGGAATGAAAAACAGCCATTTTGTCGCCAAAAATATCTTTCAAACGCTCGGTGAGTTGCGTCGTTAGGGCAATTTCAGGCACAAGATAGAGCACTTGCTTGTCCGCCGCTAGCGTGTCGGCTATCAGATGTGTGTAGATTTCGGTCTTGCCGCTGGCCATTACGCCGTGCAGCAGCACTGTATTTTTCGTTTCGAAAAGATGGCGGATTTCGTCGTAGGCGTGCTGTTGTTCGGGAGTGAGCGTGGCGGCTTCGGCTTTTTTCTCGAAAGGTTTTATGCGCGCCACTTCGCGTTCTTCCTGAACGAAAATGCCTTTGTCGATCAGCTGTTTGCAGATGGTCGATGTTGCTCCAGCTTGCGCCAATAGGTCGCTTTTGCGCACCGCTTCGCCATTTTTGCTCATGGCACGGAAGGTGAGTAGCAGTTCGCGCTGTTTTTTGGCTCGAGCGGGCAGTACAGGCTCGGTCTTTGGGTCGGCTAGCGCAATGTAGCTCTCGGTGCGCGGGCGATATTGCTCGTTAATCTCCTCGTGTAGTGCCACTACGCCTTGCGTCAGCAGCCGTTTGATGGCTGGGAAGGCATCTTTCACCTCCATCGCCTTGTTTATGGCTTCGATGCTCTGCGGTTCTTTGCTTTCCGAAAGAATCTCGATCAGGTGTTTTTCGCGAGCCGAAAGTTGCTCTGTGTCAGCCTCGGGAGCGAGTTCTACGGTGGTTTCGCTTTCCAGCTTCATGGCCGATGGCAGCGCAGTTTTGAACACATCGCCCAGCGTGGCGCGGTAGTATTGCGCTAGCCATTTCCAAAACTGAAGTTGTTCGGGGAACAAGATTGGACGTTCGTCGAGTTGCGCGGCAATGCTTTTGATGGTGGTGCAGGGTGGCGGTGTGGTGCTTAGTGCGCATACAATGCCTGTGTAGAATCGTCGTGCGCCAAATGGCACTACCACGCGCATGCCCACGGCGAGTGTTTCGTGCAGCGTTTCTGGCACGGCATAGCTGTAGGTTTGCGCTAGCGGAAATGGCAATATGACTTCGGCGTAGATCATTTTTCGGTGCAAAAATACAAAAAAATGACGAAAAATTTTGTCGGTTCAAATAAAAGTTGTACTTTTGCAGTCGCTTTCGGGGCATTAGCTCATCTGGTAGAGCGCAACACTGGCAGTGTTGAGGTAAGCGGTTCGAGTCCGCTATGCTCCACAAAAAAAGAAAAGAGAATCGTGAGGTTCTCTTTTCTTTTTGTCTATTTTGGGTGTTTTCTCCCATTTCATACATTCTTCCAGCAATTTTGTACAACCGGGCCGAAAACGTTTGGTGGTGGCGGTTTGGTGTAATTTTGTAGCGAAAATAGATCAGCAACGCTATGAAAAAATTTTGGAAGATTATTGGCATTCTGTTTTTGGTGGGAATTTTGATGATTGGCATTGTGTAGTGGTTTTCGCGCACAAGCAATCAGTGGTGTGCTGTAACTGTGGGCGATTTTGCCGATGCGCTGTGCGAATATGGTTTCATCGATGCCATTTACCTGATTGGCGGCAACGAATCGGGCTTCTACCGCGCGTCCGATGGCACTCCGCATTTTTCCGAAAAAGCCGTCGAATATCGTACCGACAAACACCACGGCATTGCGCCTTGGCTGGTTATTAAAAAGAAGGCAATTTAGCATAAGAAGGCGAAAAAAGCAGGTAAACGCAGAGGCTGGAAAATCTTTTCCTTGACAATTGCGGTGGTGGTTGTGGCTGTGTTCAAAGCAAAAGTTTTTGCCAAATTAGGTAACGAAATTGCGCCAAATTAGGTAAATCAAACCTAAATTCGGTCATTTATGCGATTTTTGGCTGTATTGCGAACACTATCATGCCACAAAAAATCACATTCTCTTCGTACTTAAAAAATTGCGCTTGGTTTCCGAGCGCATTTTTTGTATTTTTGCAGCATGAATTCCGAACAACAAATCCATCGTTGCCACTGGTGCAATCTGCAAAATCCGCTCTATGTGGCGTATCACGACCGCGAATGGGGCGTGCCTGTGCATGACGACCAACAACTTTTCGAAATGCTCATTTTGGAGAGTTTTCAGGCGGGACTGTCGTGGGAGTGCATTCTGAACAAACGCGAGGCTTTTCGGCGTGCGTTCGATGGGTTCGACTGTGCCACCGTGGCTGCCTACGACGACGCAAAAATCGATGCTCTCCGTCACGATGCCACCATCGTGCGCAATCGGCAAAAAATTGCTGCAGCCGTGCAAAATGCGCAAATCTTCCTCAAAATTCAGCAAGAATTCGGCTCGTTCGATCGTTACATTTGGCATTTTAGCAACTACAAAACCATAGTCGAGTGCGGCCCAACTTCGTCGCCACTGTCCGACGCCATCTCGGCCGACCTGCGACGGCGCGGTATGAAATTTGTCGGCACTACCATTATCTACGCCTTTTTGCAAGCCATTGGCATAGTTTGGGCGCACGAAAAAGAGTGCTTTTGTGCCAAATTTGAAAATTGAAATTTAATTCGTAACTTTGCAGGTTAAATGTTTTTACCGAAAATTGTACTTTTCACGCTATGAAAAAAGACGAAAAAACGCTGATCGACGCTATTGTGGCAGGCATGCAGGACAAAAAAGCCCATCGCATTGTGGTGGTCGACATGACAAAACTCGATGCCCCATGCCAATATTTTGTGATTTGCGAAGGCGATTCGAACACGCATGTTACCTCCATCGCGCTGAATCTGAAAGACTATGTGCGCGAACACGCTGGTCAAAAGCCTTATGCCACCGATGGCTTCGAAAATGCGCAGTGGATTGCGCTCGACTATGGCACTACCATTGTCCACATTTTCCAACGCGATGCCCGCGCCTTCTACGACATAGAACACCTCTGGGCCGATGCCAAAATTAAAGAATACGAAGACCTTGACTAGTGGCTAATTAAGAATTTTGCAGTAAGCGAGCAAGAGTAAAAAACAACAAACTGCAAAGAATACGGACGCACGCGGCGCGTCCCTACTAGGAATTAGAAATCAGAAACCAGAATTTTTTTATGGATAGCCAACCACAACAACCCAACCCAAAGCAGAACAACCCAAAGCAGTTTAAGCCAAAATTCAATTTTTATTGGATCTATTTGGCGATTGGCATATTTTTCATCGTTGTTTGGATGTCGGACGGACACGGCTCGGCGCGCGAACTGCCATTCTCCGAATTTGAGCAGGCACTGCGTGGCGGTTGTGTCGAAGAGATGGTGATAGATGCGCGACAAAAGACCATTGAAGCCGCCATTGCACCACGTTGCGCCGAGGAATTGCTCGGTCAGCAGGTCGAAGCAAACGCCATGGCACCACGCATCGAGACCTCTTTTGGCTCTATCGATGCGCTGTCGGAACTAGTCGCTGAGGTGCAGAAAGAGGGGCAATTCAAAGGCAAAATCTCGTACGAAGAGAGCAGCGATTATCTAGAATTGTTCCTCTATTCGGTGCTGCCATTTCTCCTGTTGATCTTGTTTTTCGTCTTTATGAATCGCCGCATGGCTGGTGGCGCTGGTGGCGGCATTTTCAGCGTTGGCAAGTCGAAAGCGCAACTTTTCGACAAGGACGATAAGAACAAAAACAAAGTCACTTTCAAAGATGTGGCGGGCCTCGAAGGCGCAAAACAAGAGGTCGAGGAGATTGTCTCGTTCCTCAAAAATCCGAAGAAATATACTTCGCTTGGTGGCAAAATTCCGAAAGGTGCGCTGCTTGTTGGTCCTCCGGGAACGGGAAAAACGTTGCTGGCCAAAGCCGTCGCAGGCGAAGCCGATGTGCCATTTTTCACCATGTCGGGTAGCGATTTTGTAGAGATGTTCGTGGGCGTTGGTGCAAGCCGTGTGCGCGATCTCTTCCGCCAAGCCAAAGAAAAAGCGCCTTGCATTGTTTTCATCGACGAGATTGATGCCGTGGGGCGCGCCAGAGCCAACTCCACACGCATGGGCGGCAACGACGAACGCGAAAGCACTCTGAATCAGTTGCTTACCGAAATGGACGGCTTCGGAACCAACAGCGGCGTGATAGTGCTTGCCGCCACCAACCGCGCCGACATTCTCGACAAAGCATTGCTGCGTGCAGGTCGTTTCGATCGTCAAATTCATGTGGAACTGCCCGATATGCACGAGCGCAAAGCCATTTTCGAAGTTCACATGCGCCCGCTGAAACTCGATCAAAGCGTCGATATTGATTTCTTGGCACGTCAAACGCCAGGTTTCTCGGGAGCCGACATTGCCAACGTGTGCAACGAGGCCGCGCTCATTGCCGCTCGCCACGACAAAAAGATGGTCGACAAGCAAGATTTTCTCGATGCAGTCGACAGAATTATCGGAGGATTGGAGAAAAAATCGAAAATTCTCACCAAAGAGGAAAAACGCAATATTGCCTATCACGAAGCGGGACACGCCACCATCAGTTGGCTGCTGCGCTATGGCAATCCGCTGGTGAAAGTTACCATTGTGCCGCGCGGCGAGGCGTTGGGTGCTGCGTGGTATCTGCCCGAAGAGCGCCAACTCACTTCGGCTGAACATATTTTGGACGACATCTGCTCGCTACTTGGCGGGCGCGCTGCCGAGGAATTGTTCTTCGGAACGCTCGACACTGGCGCTATAAACGACCTTGAGCGCGCCACCAAAAAAGCCTATGCCATGGTTGCCTATTTCGGCATGAGCGACAAATTGTCGAACATCAGTTACTACGATTCGACGGGGCAAGCCGACTATGGTTTCACAAAACCTTACAGCGAAAAAACAGCGGAACTGATTGATAGTGAGGCAAAAAAGATAATTGCCGAACAGTACGAACGCGCTAAAAAGATTTTGAAAGAGCATCAGGCGCAGCACAACGAGTTGGCGCAAATTCTGCTCGATCGCGAGGTGCTTTTCACCGAAGATGTAGAAAAAGTGCTTGGCAAACGCCCGTGGGCTAGTCGCGTCGACGAACTGCTGCACGAGGACGAAAAACCAGCTACCGACGAGACAGAACAAAATCCTGCCGAAGGTAGCGAAGAATTGCCAAAAGACGAATCAGCCACAAAAGAATAAAACAATGAATCTGAAAAAAATCGCCATTCGCACTGCATCGGGTGCCGTGCTGGTATCTGTGTTGGTGGCTTCCATTCTCATTAGTGAGTGGACTTTTCTAGTGTTGGCCATCGTCATCTCATCGCTTGGGCTGAAAGAGTTTCATCACATTACGCATGCCTATCAGCGCATCGAGGTGAAACGAGGAACAGCCATTGCAGCCAACATTCTGTTGCAGGTGGGCGCATTTTGTCATGCATTTTCCGCCGAAATTCTGCAAACGCTCGAAATCACCAAAACTTTGCCCGATTTCATCTATTTTGCGCCCTACGCGCTGATGATTATCGTCACCATGGTGGCAGAACTGTTTCGTCGTGCCACACGACCACTGCACAATTTGGCCTATTTTGTGCTTGGACAGGTGTTTGTGGCGGTGCCAATAGCCACGCTCTACGGCATTTTGGCTTGGCACAACGAGTGGCATCCGCAACTGCTTTTGGCTATTTTCATCATCATCTGGACAAATGATACTTTCGCTTACCTTGTTGGCAGCGCCATTGGTCAGCACCATCTGCTGAAACACGTTTCGCCACACAAGTCGTGGGAAGGATTTGCAGGCGGTGCAGTGTTTGCTATGCTCGTTGGTGTGCTTTTTAACTACATACATTTTGCCAAAGAGGCGAACCTCTGCCTGTGGCAATGGCTGGTTTTTGCTGCTCTTGTAGTAATTTTCGGTACACTTGGCGATCTGATGGAGAGCTTGCTGAAACGCTCGGTTGGCAAAAAAGATTCGGGCAACATCATTCCTGGGCATGGCGGCATTCTCGACCGTTTCGATAGTCTGATGTTGGCAGGGCCGATCATCTATCTTTACTTAATGTTTTTGTGATAACACGCTTTTCAGCGCTTGCAGTTGGGCTGTTGAGCTACGAAACAAATTAAGAATTATGAAATAAGAGGAGCCAGCGTTCGCTACTCACTTCTAATTTTTTACTAAAAACGTCTTTATTCTTTACTCCTTACTCTTTATTCAAAAAAAATGACCGACAAAAAGTTCAAAAAATCGGCTGGCAAACGCCGTCGTTTTCGCCGTTTGAAGATTCACAAAGAGGGTTACGCCATTTTGCTGACACTGTTGGCATTGTTGGTGGTGCTGAATGTCATCTCCTATTTTCAAGCCTCCGATCAGCCTTGGTTTGTGGCAAATCTGATAATTTCTATTTTGGTTTTTGCCTTTTTCACCTACTTTTTCCGCAATCCAAGTCGCGAGGTGCTGATAGACGATATCAACCTTGTGATGGCTCCTGCCGATGGGCGCATTGTGGTGATTGAACCAACCGAAGAGTTCGAATGTTTTGGTGGCGAAAGGCGCATTCAGGTCTCCATTTTCATGTCGGTTTTTAGTGTGCATGCCAACTGGGTGCCGATTGATGGCACGGTAACCTATGTGAAACATCATAGCGGTCGCCACATGGGTGCCTATCTGCCCAAATCGAGCAGCGAAAACGAGCGTTCGAGCATTGTTATCGAAACGGAATCGAAACAGCGCATTCTGGTGCGACAAATTGCTGGTGCGCTGGCACGTCGCATTGTAACCTATTGTGCGCCAAATCATGCTTGCCATGTGAACGAACATCTCGGATTTATCAAGTTTGGCTCGCGTGTCGATCTATTTTTGCCCGAAGGTTCGAAGATTTTCGTTGAATTGGGCGAGAAAACGCGCGGCAACGAAACCATCATTGCTCGTCTGCCCGAGGTTGAGGCGAAATCTGAAGTAGAAAACGATGCCGAAAAATAGTCGCGCCAAATCGCCTTGGGTGCGCTTGGCTTGGTTGGCATTTTTTGCGCTGATTGGGCTTTTCGTCTGCTCGCTGGCACTATCTATTGTAACCTATTTTGCTGGCAACGTGAGCATTGCCACGCAGCGCTGGTTTGTGATGCTGCAAACGCTGCTTATTTTTGCCGTTCCAGCCATCATTTTCTTCTATCTTTATGGCGATAAAAACGCTTTCACACTTCGGCATACAGGTTGGCGCGTGTGGATTATCGCTCTTGTGCTGATGCCATTGGCGCTGCCTGCGGTCAATTTCACAAAGTGGCTGAACGAAATGCTCTCGCTGCCCGACGCACTTAGCGCCATTGAGCAGTGGATGCAGCAGATGGAGGAGGCGAGCAACCAACTCACGGCGCAGCTTCTTCAGACCGAAAATCGTGGCGAAATTGTCATGAACCTTGTGGCGATGGCGCTTGTGCCTGCCGTTTCGGAAGAACTATTTTTCCGTGGCGCATTGCAACGCACACTCACTCAAAAGATGAACGCGCACGCCGCCATCTGGCTCACTGCCATCATTTTCAGCGCAGCACATTTGCAATTCTACGGATTCATTCCGCGCATGTTGTTGGGAGCGGCTTTGGGCTATCTTTTCTGGTATTCGGGCAGCATTTGGACTAGCATTTTGGCACATTTCGTAAACAATGCCGCCACAATTCTTCTTTTCGAGAAAGATTTGCCATTTTTCGACGCTGAATCGATAGGAACAATGGAGACTTGGTGGGTAGGAATGGCGAGTCTTGCGCTTGTCGTGGCAATGGTGTGGTCGCTTTCACGCCTTGCTTCGACGAAAAAGAAATGAGCCAACCAACATCGGCACGCAGTAGTTCACTATCCACAAAAGCACGCTAGCGAACGCCATACCAGCCTCATTTTCCGAGAAGGCTGATAATACCACAATGGCATACGATCCGCGCACCACGGCCTCGCTAAAGGCAAAAGATGGCGTGTAGGTAACCAACAGGTAGATGGTTGGAATGGTAACTAACGCTTCGAGTGGTGTGAGCGCTACGTCCATAAACAGAAGCATGGCGTAGAGTTGCGTAGAAAACACCGCAAAACGCACTGCCGACAGCGCAAAAACTTGCCAAACATCGCGTAGCGAGAGATGTGCCAATCCATCGCCTAGCAGGTGCAACCAACGATGCTTGCTGCGTTGCAACCATTCGGCCCAACGTCCGTAACACGCCACCGACACGCCCGCAAGCGCCACCACAGCCAACGCTGCTACCACAAACAGCAGCAACGATGTGCGCGACGCCGACAATACAAAATCGGGCTGCGCAATGACTGCGTAAAACACCGCAGCAACCAATCCAAAAAGTGTGATGACAGTAGTCTGTGCCACGCTACCAACGCAGCCAAGAGCCATGGCAGGAGCGGCATTTTCGCCTCGCAAAAGCATGGCGCGCGTTGGAAAATCGCCCAAACGATTTGGCGTGAAGAATGCGCCCGTTTGTCCTACCAAAACCGATTTCAGCGCGTAACGAAACGAAATGGGTTGCAGTCCAGAAACCAACTTGCGCCATTTGGCAGCTTCCAGACCGATATTCAGCGGAAGAAGCACGAAAACCGCCGCCAAATAGCCATATTGCGACGCCCCAGCCTCCGCAAAATGGCGCGACAGCGCCTCATAGTCATCGAACGTCACCAATTTGTATATCAAAAAGGCGTAGGCCGATGCCAAAATCACCCATTTCAGGGTGGTGAAGATATTTTTTGCAGAAAGGGTCAAAAGTCAAAGATTATGCGCTTTCAGCCAATTTCGTAACGGATTGGCGTACATTTCGAGCAGTTTGGTACGCAAAAAATCGTCGTCGCGGTTGGGCAAATCTATCATTGCCAAACGTTCGTCGAGATAGGCGCGGGCTGCCATTTTTTCGTCTTCGGAATCGGTATTTGCAAAGCGATTTTCGCCCGTCAGCAGGTCGTAAGCCACGCGATTTATCGGGTAAATCACATAGTTGGCGTGAATGCGCTGGTCGATGAGTGCCGCCACAGCCTCAACTTGCTCTTTGCGGTCGCTCACGGTGGCTGCAATCTGGTTGAGTTCGGTGTTGATGTACGGCGTAAATTCGTAGTGAACATGTCCTTTGCGCCCCAGAATGCCCGTTTGCATGCTCTGCACATCGTCGGCAGCCGATTTCACAAAAGCGGCATCGTCGCGCTTCTGTTGGAATTCTTTTGCTTTTAAGAAATCGCACGGATCAAATTCGTACGAAATGCTTACTGGGCTGATATTCAATGCATTAAGATTTTCGATGAACGAGCCTTCGCCGCTCAAAGCTAGCATTTTCAACAGACTTGCCTGCGTGCGGTCGTTGCTATCTTTGGCGCGTCCTTCGCGCTGTGCAATCCACACGCTCGATTGTTTTTCGCTTATTGCGTAGCGAATGTAGGCCGAAAGTCGCTTTAGAGCCAACATCTGTTCGCCGCGCGGCAGACTGCGTTGCACAATGAAACATTTGTTCACCCGCACCGCTTCGTAAACCCACGGTAGCGACAGCAGATTGTCGCCAATGCCAATCTCCACCGAATCGAGTCCAGCCGAAAACAGCGTGTAGTCGAGAAATGCAGGGTCGATAACTATGTCGCGATGATTGGTGAGGTAGAGCGTTGGTTGGTTGTTGTTGGCGTGTAATCCGTTGTAAGTCAATCCGTTGGTGCGTGTTGCAATCAGGTGTGCGAGTGGCGGCATCACCATTTTTTTCTGAAATTCTGATGCGGTTTTGCACTGTGTGGCTTGTGCCAAAATGGCTTCGGCAGGCACATTGGGCATCAGTTTTGGAATGACTTGTTGGAAACCTTTATCAGCGGCAATACGAGCAAAAGCAACGGGTAGTTCACAGTCGTTGTATGGCCGAATATCGTCGAAATCAATGTTCATTTCTGCGCAATTTGGTTGTGCAAAGGTAGCAATTTTTTTTTAGTCGCAAGATGTGAGTAGCAAGTCGTAAGAAAATGGCGTAGAGCAGAAATCTCGCATAAAATTGCTATTTTTGCGGTGATTAAATGGAATTTTTAGCATGAATACTGATACTGATATATCCGATTCGGGTTTTGTCGATCCCGATAGTGTCTCTTTCGAGTGGAGCGACATCACGCTGATGCAAGCGCGGCAACATAGTGTGCTCTATCGTGCCAAACGTTACGGACGTTGGTTTGTTTTGAAGACATTGCCCGCCGAACAGCAGTCGCTTACCGACTGTAGGCTTGTGCAAGAGCGCGAGTTCCGTTTGGGAGTGCAGTTGGTTCATCCTAACATTGTGGCGACTTATTCGTTGGAAGAAGTCGATGGCGTTGGGCGTTGTTTGGTGCTAGAGGCTGTCGATGGCGTTACGCTTGCACAATGGTTGAAGGATCACCCGTGTAAGCATGCTCGCCAGCGCGCAGTGGAGCAGTTGTTGGATGCGGTGGAGTATCTGCATGGTCATCAGTTGGTGCATCGCGACCTCAAACCGAGTAATATTCTCATCACACGCAATGGTAACAATCTGAAACTCATCGACTTTGGGCTGAGTAGTACCGACGATATTGTGGCCGCTACGCCTAATGATATTCAGGAAGATCTTGTGCGCTTGGCTGATTTGCTGGCGCTGTTCGATTTGCCTGCGCAACGCACCATTATTGCTCATTGCAAGCAGCGCCAATATGCCAATATCTGTGCGCTTCGGCGAGCCATGGAGCGGCATTTGTGCCTCAGGCACAGGATTCCGATTGTTGCGCTTGTGGCAGCTTTGGCGGTGGCGGTGTGCGCCATGGGTTGGAAAATGCACCAACAATCGACCTCCGAACGGCGGGCTCAAGAGCGTCGGGAGGCGATGTTGGCCGATGTGAATGCGGTGTGCGATAGGGAGTCGGAGCGGTTGCTGACCATTGCCGATGACGAGAAATATAGAGAGTTTGCTACGGCTAAATTTTTCTTGAATTGCCGGTCCGTCATCTTGCGCGATTCGCTTGGCAAGGTCTATCCGACTAGCGATGCGGTGCTGAATAGTCTCTGTTTCTCCACTTTCGACAATCGTTTCAATGCCCTGCAGATGCAGTTCGCCGAGCATGTAAAGTCTTTCCCATCGATGCTCGAGGCATACAAAAATGGCGAAATTTCTGCCACTGAATATGCGCGCCTCTCGAAGGAGTTATCGGAGTTGTACAATCAGCCTAGCGCTAGCGAGAAATAAAGGAATAAAAGACATGATGGGATGTCCTTCATGGTGGTATAAATGACGGATGTATTTGCGTATCTAACAGAAAAACAGTAAATTTGCTGCGTCAACTTCAGGAAAGTGTAACATGTTACAAAAATCTGCAATAGAGATGTTATTTAAGCGTGGTTATTATCTAGATAAGCTTATCCAACATAAACATAATCACTTGATTAAAGTGATTACGGGTATACGTCGTTCTGGCAAATCATTCTTGCTTTTTGAGCTGTTTGTGCAGCATTTGCTTGATAGTGGCGTGCAGGATAATCATATCATCCGTATCGCTTTAGACGACCGAATCAATAGCGAGTTGCGAGACCCAGATCGGTGCCTCACTTATATTCGTAATATCGTGCAGGATACTGAGATGTACTATGTATTGATAGACGAGGTGCAACTGATGAGTGAGTTTGAAGATGTATTGAACTCATTGCTGCATATCCACAATGTGGATGTGTATGTAACTGGCTCTAATTCTCGTTTTTTGAGTACTGATATCATTACTGAGTTTCGTGGGCGCGGTGACGAGATACACATTTATCCGTTATCCGTTAGCGAGATAAGTGAGGCTATGCCTGAACTGCCGTGGCAACGAATATGGCAACTCTATCTCAATTATGGAGGACTGCCATTAGCAGTGCTTGCGCCCACTGAGAAAGAAAAGACCAACTATCTCAAGCGACTATTTAGAGAGACTTATCTTAGGGATATCAAAGAACGATATCATATTAAGAATGATATGGAGATGGAGCATCTGTTGGATATAGTATCGTCTTCTGTTGGGTCACTTACTAACCCACAGAAACTTGCTGACACTTTCTGTAGTGCAGGAAAAATGCATTTGTCGGCAAATACCATAAAGGAGTATCTTGACTATCTTACTGATGCTTTTCTAATTGAAAAGGCGCAGCGGTATGACATCAAAGGAAAACGTTATATCTCTACCCCCTACAAGTTCTATTTCTCGGATTTGGGACTGCGTAATGCTCGTATCAATTTCCGTCAAGTGGAGGAAACTCATCTTATGGAGAATGCCATCTATAATGAACTGATTATGCGTGATTATAGTGTGGATGTTGGAATTGTTGAGATTATTAAGAGAGGAAGAAACGGCAAAACTGAACGACTAAACACCGAAGTTGATTTTGTGGTTAATCAAGGGAGTGAGCGATTTTACATACAGTCGGCGTATGCTTTGCCGACTCCCGAGAAAGTAGAGCAGGAGCAACGTCCATTGCTGCAGATTGCTGATTCGTTCAAGAAGATAATTGTTGTGAAAGAGGATATTATTCTGCGTCGTAACGAATCGGGTATTGTTACTATGGGGCTGCGGCAATTTATGATGGATAAGAATAGTTTGTATTTGTAAGATTCCTTCTTCTTGCTGCTAGCGAGTTAGTAACCTATGCGTTTGTTTTTGAGTTCGGGGTTTTCTGGGTTGGAACAATGATTTATGTGTTTGTTGAGTAGGGTGGCTAAATGCTGTGCAATTTGTATGGCACGCATATCCCAGCAAGTGACACTCCATGCTGCACGTAGACAGAAAGCATTTGGTTTGCATTTTTATATTCAGCCGCGCATTTTTCGCGTTGTTCTTCAAAAAGATCCAAACGAGGATGTCGTCGTTCTT